>NZ_JBVIRA010000012.1:71513-87314 GCF_055576575.1 Streptomyces sp. NPDC033270 | reverse complement strand
CCCTCGCCCCCCCCCTCCCCCCTCCCCCCTCCCCCCCTCCCCCCGTTTCCCCCCCCCCCCCCCCCCCCCCCCCCCCCCCAGACCTGCCCCGCGGCGAAGTTCAGCGGCGCCCCGGACGGTGTGGTGAACTCCGTCCCGTCCTGTGCCGAGTCGCGGTGCCACCGGGCGTCGTACGCCCTGCCGTCGCGCAGGACCAGGGCGGAGCCGGAGCCCACGGTCTCGGTGAACGGCGACACCGCGCCCCACCGGTCCCGGAACTCCGAGTCGCGGACCTGCACCTGCTGGACGACCACGGTCGAGGCCGCGAGCCGGCCGCCGTCGGTGGTGCGCGACGCCACGCCGTCCATCGCCACCAGCCACTTCCTGCCGGCGGACGACCAGGCGAAGTCGTAACGGGCGGCCGGATACCGCACGGTGTACCCCTTCTCCCGCCGCCCGCCCGCGGGAGGCGGCCCGAACCGGAAGCCGATGTCCGCCGCCGCGGACGCCTCCGGCGCCTGGGCGAGGAGCCGTTCGGGCCGCAGGTAGAGGTTGTGCGGCGCGGCCCGCCCGCCGTCGCGGAAGTAGGCGCCCGGCGCCCTTCCCGGCGGCAGCGCGTACAGCGGCGCGGCCGTGATCAGCGGATTCAGCCTCGACTGCGCCCCGGAGTACGCGAGCGCGGGCCGGCCGAACTGCCCCAGCAGCTCGATGTCCGACGCGCGCGCACTGCGCACCGGCCCCAGCTTCGGGGGCAGCCGCGACGACAGAACGGCGAGTATCCGGGTCTGCCCGGCCTCCACCTGCTCGACGTAGACGAGGTCCGCCGCACCGAGGCCGGTGTGCGGCCGCGCCGGACCGACATTGTCGATCTTGACCGCGAGCACCGGCCCGGACCGCGCCGCAAGCCCCGTGAACGGTGAGACCGCCCGTCCCCCGGGCCGCGCCGGACCCGCACCCTCCATGGAGTTGGACCGCGTACACCCCGAGACACCGACCGCCACCAAGGCCACCACCGACGAGACCAGCCCGGCCACCGCCGCCGACCGGACCCCGCCCCACAGCGGCCCGCGGCGCTCGCCCCGGCGGAACAGCCGCAGCCCGAAGAGGAATCGACGGTGCACTCTCGCTCGGTACACCCCCTCAGGATCCCACCACCGACCGAAAACGCACCCGATCCCGCACACCCGACACGAGTCCATGAGCCACATGGGCCCGGCCACCGAGAGCACCCCGGCCGTCAGCGTCCCCCGCACCCGGTCGATGCCGGACCTGGATGCCGGCCGGCACCGGCCCCGGATCTCGGTTGACTGACCCCGGACCTGGACGACAAAGGCCCCGGACCATGACCGGTCCGGGGCCTTCCGACTGGTGCCCCCGGCAGGATTCGAACCTGCGACACCCGCTTTAGGAGAGCGGTGCTCTATCCCCTGAGCTACGGAGGCGGGGTGGGGCGGACACCAAGGTCTGCGCCACCGCGGACAGTGTAGCGGGTGACGGTTCTGGGGTCGGCGGCGCGCGACAGGGCCAGCGGTCTTTGGATGACCAGGCCCGGCGACGGCGGCGGTGGCGGTGGCAGGCCCTGGGGCGGCCTGGCCGGCCGAATCGGGACTGCTGGAATTCGCAGTCCTGCTGGAATCCCTTGAGACGTCGGCCCGCGGGGGTGTCCGGTGGGATGCGGGCGGGCGGCCCGCGGCGGCGTAGAGATCGTGGCTGTATGCCCCGGCGGGTCCCGTCCCGGGACCACAGGACACCTGCCGCCGGACCTCACGTATACGCCGGTGGGCGCTCGGCCGCACTGGGCTCGGCGGCCACGGGCCAGTGCTCCAGCGCGGCACGCAGTTGGCCGATGTCCGGGTCGTCGGCCGCCCAGGCGATGTGGCCGTCCGGGCGGACCAACAGGGTGTTCCGCAAGGGCCCGGCGGGGCCGGTGAGTTGCAGCCACTGCGTCTCCGGCACCGGGTGGCCCCGCGTGACCAGCACGAAACGGCCGTGCTGCCCCGGCTGGGCAACACCGTTCTGGACGCCGCCTATCTGCCGTCGATCTCCGCCATGGGCTTCGACGGCACCGAGATCCTCAACCTCGGTGCGAACAGCGGTCACTTGGGCGCGGGGGACGCCGTCGCCGGGCTCGCCGAGCTGCAATCCCGCCGCCTGCTGGAGCCGGGACACCTCGCCGTGATCCTGAGCGGCGGGGGCGGGTTTACGTGGAGCGCCCTGATCGTGGAGGCTGTGTGACCATGGATCTTTCCACCGCTTCCTTCCTCAAGCAGGGCACGACCTTGATGCTGGTGGACATCCAGCGATGGATCGTCGACCGGCCCGCCGCCCCGTACAGCGGCCCCCAGGTCGTGGCGTCGGCGGCGAGGCTCAAGGAGCTCTTCGACTCGGCCGGCCTGCCGGTGGTACTCGTGCGGTACGCGCGCATCGACCGCAGCGACGGCGGCCCTGACGCCCCCATGAACCACTTCCCCGAGGGGGTCGGCGCCACATCGGGGAACGTGGTGGTGACGAAGTACGCCATCGATGCCTTCCAGGGCACCGAACTGGCGGCGGAACTCAGCCGGTTGGGGACCACCTCGCTGGTGGCGGCGGGCATCACCACGGAGTTCGGGGTGCTGGAAACGGTGCGCACGGCCGTGCGGCTCGGCTACCCGACCACGGTCGTGGAGGACGCCATGACGGCCTTCTCCACGCACAACCACGAACTCGCCCTGAAGGAGTACGAGGACCTGGGAGTGGGTGTGGTGCGCACGGCGGACGTCCTTGGTGCGCACCGTCCGGGTCACTGAAGTCCGGCCCTACCGCCGTGGCCCCGGTGTGCCCGGACCGCTCGGGGCCCGCGTCCGTTGGGCCGGCCGGGCCGTCCAGGAGAGCAGGAGCCGCAGGGCGTCCTCGGAGGGGCTGTCGGCGGTGGCGAAGCCCATGCCGCTCGTACCACCGGTGATCAGGATGACGCGGCCGGCGCGGCCGGCGCGGCCGGCGCGTCCGGCGCGGGCAGGGGTGCTCTCGTTCATGACCACCACTCTGCCTACGGGCGCGGACCCCTTCCAGGCCCTGCCCGTCCCTGGGAGTGCCAGGGCCGCCCAGGCCGGATCACCAGGGTGTCAGCCGCCGATGTGCCAGCTGACCGTGCCGTCGAGGGTGACGAGGAGGGCGAGCACGAGCAGGTCGGCGGCGCCGAGGGCGAGACCCAGCAGGGCGCGGCCGCGGCGGGTGGTGCCGCGGGCCAGGGCCAGGCCGCCGAGGATCAGGGCGCAGGGGCCGAGGACGAGGTTGAGGACCAGGGTGCCGAGCAGCCCGAGGACGAAGGAGGCCACGGCCATGCCGTCGGCGTGCGAGCGCGAACGGTCCGACCGGCGGGGGGACTTGGCCGCGGCGGTCGAGTTGGTGTGGGTGAGCGCGGTCATCGGGCGGTCACCTCGGCCCGGTGGCGGCGTTCGCGCACGGAGAAGACGAGCAGCCAGCCGGCGATGACGGCCGCCGCGACGAGGGTGACGGGGAGGGGGAGGTGTGCCGCGGTGCCCAGCGCGATCCCCATCAGGAGGAGGGCAGCGACGAGGAAGAGCATGATCCGCCTTTCCAGTTCGGAGGACAGTTGTTCACTCAGTGACTCCAGCATACGACTCCCCACGGGTGGAGAAGTTCGGAGAACGGCTGTTTACTGGATGACATGAGTCACACCCTTGGGGTCCGGCAGGCCCAGAAACAGAAGACCCGCCAGGCGCTGCTCGACGCGGCGCTCGGCCTGCTGGAGGAGCAGAGCCTGAGCAGCCTGGGGCTGCGGGAGGTGACGCGGGTGGTGGGGATCGCGCCGGCCGCGTTCTACCGGCACTTCAGGGACCTGGGCGAACTGGGCGTCGCGCTGGTCGAGGAGGCGCTGGGGAGCCTGCATGTGATGGTGCGGGCGATCCTCGCCGAGCAGGACGGGGCCGAGGAGCGGATCGACCGTACGGTCGCGGTCGTCGAGCAGCATGTGCGCAGGTACCCGCTGCACATCCGGTTCGTGGCGCGGGAGCGGCACGGGGGCGTACGGGCCGTGCGGCAGGCCATCGCGGGGGAGTTGGACCGGTTCGCGCAGGAGGTCGCGGCGGCGCTGAAGTCCCAGCCGGTGTCGGAGGGCTGGCGCGACGACGATGTGCGGATGCTGGCCGAGCTGTATGTGGACCGGCTGGTGACCACGGCCGCGGCGCTCCTCGACGCCGAGGAGGACGGGGCCGAGGGCGCGGCCGAACGGGTGGTGCGCACGGCCCGCCGGCAGCTGCGGCTGATCAGCATCGGCCGGCGGCACTGGGCGGAGGAGGGCGGGGAGTAGGGGCGGTGGGGCCGGTGGGCCTGGTGGTTCCCGGCGTCGTGGGCGCGGGCGCGGCCGGCGGTGGCGGGTGTCAGGAGCGGGCCGGGGTCACCCGTACGCGGTAGGTGCCGTCCGGTTTTTCGGTGAGGACGGTGACCGAGGTGCCGCTGGCGCGGTCGGTGTAGGTGCTGCCGGGGCGGAAGGTGGCGTCGGTGAGTTCCGAGTCGACGTACTTGTCCTTCTGGTAGCAGCCGCCGCTGCGCGGGGTGGCATCCACGACGCGCAGCGGTCCGCGGCCCGAGGGGACGTCGGTGGCGACGCGGTAGATCAGGACGCCGGGCCGGCAGACCGCCGGTTCGAGCAGCCCGTGGGTGCGGGCCTCGACCACCAGCGCGGTGTGCGGTGAGGTCGGGACGACGACGATCTTGGTGCCGCCGGGGACGGAGATCGGTGTGAGGGTGTGTTCGGCGGGCGTTCCGCGGGGCGGTGCGCAGTGCACCTGGTCGGCGGAGAGCCAGCCGAGCTTCCACTTGTGCCAGCCGACGAAGTCGTTGCTCGGCCCCCAGTCCTCGTCCATCGGGTCCCAGTGGCCCGCGGGGGGCGGGGCGCGGCGCGCGTCGTTGTAGTAGAGGTCCGGCAGGCCGAAGCTGTGCGCGTTCTCGTGGTTGAGGACGCGGAAGGCGCTCGCTCCGATCTGCCGGCTCCATATGAACGACACGTTCCGGAACGGCACTTCGTCGGCCGTCTTCATCCCCATGTCGCCGCCGCTGAAGGTGACCGAGAGGACCGTACGGGTCGCGGGCGGGCCCGCGTTGGGTGTGGCGATGATGTTGACGACGTCGTAGTCGTGGAAGTCGACGATCCGGTCGACGGCGCGGACGACCTCCTGGGCCAGCGCGTGATAGCCGCCGTCCGAGGTCGGGTCGAAGCTGGCGCCGCGCTCGATGCCGTACGCCGCGACCGGCCGCGACATACGGATCCAGCGGAAGAGGGGGACGGGCAGATAGCTCAGCCTGCCGTAGGAGCTGGTGCGGAAGTAGTCCGTCGCGGCCGGGAAGAACTCGGCGAAGCGGGCGCTGGGCGATATCGGGGCGTGGGCGTCGGGGAAGTCGATGAAGAGGGTCAGGGCCCTTATGACGCCGGACGAGCGGGCGAAGCCGGCGGGGGTGGCGGCGGATTCGCCGACGTCGTCGGTGATGCCGCGCAGCGCGCAGGGGCCGCTCGGGGGCACGCCCGGCCCCGGGGGTATGGCCACGGCGCTGGGGGGCGAGCCCAGCGTGACGGCCGCGGTCGCGCAGGCCGCGCCGGCGGCCAGCACCGCGGATATCTTGCGCCTCATAACGATCACCTTGGATCGCCGGGTGACCCCCCGCGCGCGGTGTTGCGGCAACTGGAGTCATGGCGTCATTCGGGGGCCGGAGTCATGGCGTCGGCATTCGGGCACCGGAGACATGGTGCCGTCCGGGAGCCGGAGTCCTGGCGAGGTCATCCGGGCTCGTGCGTCGGGCCGGGAGGCGGCTCAGGGGACTGTGCGTCAGGTCACACGGTGGCGTGAAATATCCGGGGACACTCTCCCCGTTTAACCAGGCGTCCGACTGAACCGGGGAGCGTCTCCCCGGTTCGCCGCCCGGCGTCCGGACCCGCAGACCGAGAGGAGTGAGCCGCATGACCGCCGTCGCACACTGCGCGAAGACCGGGAAGCAGGGGCCCCCGCCCCGTCTGCGGGCCGATGCCCTGCGCAACCGGGAGCGGATCATCGCGGCCGCCCGCGAGACGGTGATGGAGTTCGGGGCCGAGGCCCCGCTCGATGAAATCGCTCGACGTGCGGGTGTCGGCAATGCGACGCTCTACCGTCACTTCACGGATCGACCGGAGTTGATCCACCACGTCACGCTCTCCGTCATGTCCCGTACGGCCGACCGCGCGGAGAGTGCTCTTGCCGAGGAGCCCGATGCCTTCCAAGCGCTGAGGCGCTTCGTCCACGACGCGGTGGAGGAGCGGATCGGGGCCCTGTGCCCGATGCTCTCCGACAGCATCGACCGTGACCACCCCGATCTGCTCGCCGCGCGCGAACGCCTGGAGGCGGCCATCGAGGCCGTCATGGGCGCCGCGCGCGACAGCGGCCAGCTGCGTCCCGACATCGCCGTCGGTGACCTGATGGTCGCGCTCACCCAGCTCACCCGGCCGTTGCCGGGCAGTGGCTGTGTGGACTTCGACAGGTTCGTGCACCGGCATCTGCAGCTGTTCCTGGACGGCATGCAGGCGCCCGCCCGCTCCGAACTGCCCGGGTCCGCCGCCACCTTCGAAGACCTCAGGCGCCGCGGGTAACCGGACCGGCCGCCGGCCCAGATCTCCCACACCCCGCACGTCACGTCACACCCCACACCGCCTTACCCGTCCCACTCGTCGTTTTACGGGGCCCGAGCGTCCCGTCCTTCCCTCGCTCCTGCCCCCTCACGCCTCCGTCCGCTCACCGCACCACTAGGTGGATCCCGCCATGCCTGAAACCGTCCCGTCCGTCGATCCCCGGCGCTGGAAAGCGCTGATATTCATCGCTCTCGCCCAGCTGATGGTCGTCCTCGACGCGACCATCGTGAACATCGCGCTGCCCTCCGCCCAGGAGGACCTCGGTATCACCGACGCCAACCGGCAGTGGGTGATCACCGCCTACGCACTGGCCTTCGGCGGTCTGCTGCTCTTCGGCGGCCGCGTCGCCGACCTGTGGGGACGCAAGCGGACCTTCATCATCGGGCTGATCGGCTTCGCGGTCGCCTCCGCGCTCGGCGGGGCCGCCGCCGACGAGGGGATGCTGCTGGGCGCGCGGGCGCTGCAGGGTGTCTTCGGCGCGCTGCTGGCGCCGGCCGCGCTGTCCCTGCTCGCGGTGACGTTCACCGAGGCCAGGGAGCGCGCCAAGGCGTTCGGCATCTTCGGTGCGATCGCCGGTGGCGGCGGCGCCGTGGGCCTGATCCTCGGCGGTGTGCTGACCGAGTACATGAACTGGCGCTGGACCTTCTTCGTCAACATCCCGTTCGCCGTGGTCGCCGCGACCGGCGCCTTCCTGGTCATCCGCGAGCCCGCGGAGGGCCGCAACCCCTCCCGGCTGGACGTCCCCGGCGTCATCCTGGCCACGCTCGGACTGGTCTCGCTGGTCTACGGGTTCACCCGCGCCGAGTCCGACGGCTGGCTGGCGGCCCCGACCCTGGGCCTGTTCGCCGCGGCCGCCGTGCTGCTGCTGGCGTTCGTGCTGGTCGAGTCCAAGGTGAAGGCCCCGCTGCTGCCGCTGCGGGTGGTCGCCGAGCGCAACCGCGCCGGTGTCTACGCCTCGCTGGGCCTCGCCGTGATCGGCATGTTCGGCCTCTTCCTCTTCCTGACCTACTACCTGCAGATCGTGAAGGGGTACACGCCGGTCGTGACCGGCCTGGCCTTCCTCCCGATGATCGTCGGCATGATCACCGGCTCGACGCAGATCGGCGCCCGGCTGATGAACCGGGTCCGTCCGCGACTGCTGATGGCGCCCGGATTCACCGTGGCCGCGGCCGGCATGCTGGTGCTGACCCAGATCGACCTGGACACGTCCTACCCGGCGCTGATCCTGCCCGGGTTCCTGCTGATGGGCCTCGGCATGGGTACGGCGTTCATGCCGGCGATGTCGCTGGCCACGCACGGGGTCCAGGCGCGGGACGCCGGTGTCGCCTCGGCGATGGTCAACACCTCGCAGCAGGTGGGCGGCGCGATCGGTACGGCTCTGCTGAACACCATCGCCGCCAGCGCCACCAGCGCGTACGCCACTTCGCACGCGGCCGGCGCGCGCTCGGCCGACCTGCTCAAGCTCCAGTCGATGGTGCACGGCTACACCACCGCCATCTGGTGGGCGGTCGGCATCCTGCTCCTGGCCGGGGCGATCGCCTTCACCCTCATCAACACCGGGCGGCCGGGCGGCGGTTCGCCGGTGGCCTCGTCCGACGACGGTGCGGGCAGGGTCGCGGCCGAGGACGAGGTGCCGGTCCCGGTGCTGGCGCACTGAGCCGGTCCGCAGGCGCCGGCCTCTTCCGGTTCCCCTGATACGTCAGCGGAGCCAGGGGAGGTCGGCGCCTTGCGGCTGCAGCCCCTCGGTCATCACCTGGCATATCTCGGACAGTTGGCGAACCTGCTCAGCGGAGAGGCGGTCGAAGATCGCGGAGCGGACGGCGGCGACATGACCGGGGGCGGCCTTCTCCAGCACCCGCATCCCCTCGTCCGTGAGGTAGGCGTTCTGCCCCCGCTTGTCGGAGGGGCAGTTCTCGCGGCGCACCCAGCCGTTCTTCTCCAGGCGGGCGACCGCGTGTGAGAGCCGGGAGCGGGTGATCTTGGCGTTCTGGGCCAGCTCGGTCATCCGCATCCGGCGCCGCGGGGCCCGGGACAGCTGGACGAGCAGGCCGTAATAGACGTGCGGCATCCCGGCGTCGCGCTGCAGCTGACGGTCGAGGTGGTCCTCCAGGAGCGTGGTGGCGTGGAGGTAGCACTGCCAGGCGTATTGCTCCTCGTCGGTGAGCCAGCGCGGCTCGGCTGCGGGTTCGGTGCTCATAGCATCCACTCTCTCACCGCTCAGAGAGTTCTTTAAGTTTTAACAACGTGGTTAGGCTGGATTCCTACGCTTGAACGTTCAAGTACTGCAGAGTGCGGTGGCTGAAAGTTTCCGGTGTGCCGATACCGCCCAGTGTGACGCCGTGGAGTTGATATGTCGCCCATGCCGGCGCTCGATCTCGGCCCCGGCGCACCCCCGCCCGTCGACACCCCCCGGTGCGCCGGAACTGGCCGAGCGGATACGCGGAACGCTCCGTAGCGCGGGCATGCCTGTGGGGCGCCCTCGTCGGGCAGGTGGACACCGGACGGAGCGTGATCGACGCGTTCTGGACGGGCCGGGCCTGGCGCAGCGGTCGGTGCGGTTCGGCTGGTTCGGCTGGTTCGGCTGGATCGGCTGACCAGGGTGGGCGGAGGGCCGGTCGGTCCGTCCTGACTCGCCGTCAAAGAGGTCCGCGACCGTCACCTGCGCGCACGCGAGGGCCTACGTTGCGCCGCCGCCGCAACGTAGGCCGCCCGCGACGTCAGCCGAACGCGGTGGACCGGTGCCGGCCGTGCGGCTCGCGCGTGCGGTGGGTCCGGAAGACGTACAGCGAGACGACGAACATGATCACGCCCATGACGAGCCCGAAGCCGCAGGACTTGAGGATCGTCTCCCCGCCGAGGCTGTAGTTCCAGCCCACCGCCGCGCCGAAGAGCGCGCCGTAGGCGAGCGCCCGGGTCTCGGTGAGCATGGACGACTGGTAGTGGACCAGGACGAGTCCCAGCGCGCCGGTGACGACGGCCGCGGCCACCCCGTACAGCAGCGCCGGGCCGCCCTCGGTGCCGGCGGTGTGGGTGCGGAAGATCGTGAAGCAGCCGAAGGCGAGCGCCGCGATGATGGGCAGTGAGACGGTCGCCGGAACGCGCTCGGCCATGGCGGTCAGCCGGGAGGACCGCTGCGGGGCCCGGCCGCCGGTGCCCGCCGTCGCGCCGTGTTCGAGTTCGACGCTGCCGTGCGAGCGGGCGGCCCTCGCGCCGTGCCGTTGAGCGTGCTGGTCCATGGCGGGCTCCTCTCGATCGCCCCTGCGCCCGGTGTCCTGCTGCTCCGTGCCCTTCTGTCCAGGCGACACCCGGGGGTCGCTCCCGTCAACTGGAACGGCCCGGAACGGCGGGCGGGACGGCGTCCACCGCCTCCTGGGCAACCAGAACGCGGTGCGGGTCGTCTTGGGGGTGGGAGAGCGGTGCGCGAGCGGCGCCGCTAGGACCGGTAGGGCCAGTAGGGCCGGCAGGAACGGCAGGAACGGCAGGAACGGAAGGACGCTACTCCGAACGTGATGCACGTCTCACGGGTGTGGTGGCGATAAAGATCCACAAGGAGTGGGAGATCCGCTTCCGTGTCCGCTCTGACCTGCGGTTCCCTTTGTTCGCGCAGCGTATGACCTCCCCGTGCGGGCCGCAGGGTACTGCATGATCAGAAAAATAGAAGCGCGGTGTGGGAATTCTGTCCGGATTCCAGCCGTTGTTTCCTTCGGACGGGCCACCCGGCAAGCATCGCAGTGGGTGCACCACCAACCGGCTCGCCCCAACGTCCCGCGACCTTCCCCAAGCTCTCGGCTTCGCTCGAGCAGGGGAGACCCCAACATCGCAAAGGGAGCACACGCATGGCAATCCGTGCCGTCGCCCGTCGTCAGGAAAGCAGCAGCGCTTCTGACGGGGCCACCAGTGTTCGCGCCATAGGCGGGGAGATCGCCGACCGCGACCTGGTCGGCATGTACCTCGACGAGATCGCGCGTACGCCCCTGCTCGACGCTGCCAAGGAGGTCGAGCTGTCCCAGACCATCGAGGCGGGCGTCTACGCCCAGCAGATCCTGGACGGCGAGATCACCGACGGCAATGCCGCGGGCGCCGGCCGCGCGGAGCTGGAGGCGCTGGCCGAAGAGGGGGCCAAGGCCAAGGACGTCTTCATCCGCTCCAACCTCCGGCTGGTCGTCGCCGTGGCGCGCCGTTACCCGCGCGCGGGGCTGCCGCTGCTGGACCTGATCCAGGAGGGCAACGCCGGCCTGGTCCGTGCCGTGGAGAAGTTCGACTACGCCAAGGGATTCAAGTTCTCCACGTACGCGACGTGGTGGATCCGCCAGGCCATCACCCGCTCCATCGCCGACCAGTCGCGCACGATCCGGCTGCCCGTGCACCTCGTCGAGGAGCTGGGCCGGATCCGCCGGGTGCAGCGCGAGTTCAACCGCGAGAACGGCCGTGACCCGGAGCCGGCGGAGGTCGCCGGCGAGCTGGGCTCCACGCCCGCCCGCGTCACCGACGTGCTGGACTGGGCCCGCGACCCGGTCAGCCTCAACATGTCGGTGGACGACGACGGCGACACCCAGTTCGGCGACCTGCTGGAGGACACCTCCGCCGCCTCGCCCGAGCAGTCGGTGCTGACGCTGCTGCGCAGCGAGGAGCTGGAGGACCTGATCGACCGCCTCGACCACCGCACCGCCTCGATCATCAAGGCGCGCTACGGCATCGAGGACGGCCGCGAGCGCACGCTGACCGAGGTCGGCAAGCAGCACGGTCTGACCCGCGAGCGGATCCGGCAGATCGAGAAGCACGCGCTGCTGGAGCTGAAGCGGATGGCGCGTGACACGGGATTCGACGCGGCCGCGTAGGACGCCCCTTCGGGTAGGACGAGCCCCGGTGCCAGTTCTGGCGTCGGGGCTCTGTGGTGTCCCGGTGCGCGGCGGCCGGCTCGCGTCCGGGGGGCTTGGCGCTCGCCCCGCCTGTCGCTGCCTGGCGGCTCGGAATGCCCGTTTGAGTCCACCTCAAGTCCGAATCCATTTACTTCTCGGAAATCCAGGCGTAGCATCGCAGCGAAACCACAGGTTCGGGCATGGAACGGACAGACACGCTGATGTATGCACCGGAGCGCCAGCAGGAGATTCTGCGGCTCGCCCGTGAGGGCGGACGGGTCGATGTGCTCTCTCTCGCCGAGCAGTTCCAGGTCACCGCCGAGACCGTACGGCGCGATCTGAAGGCGCTGGACCGGGCCGGCCTGGTGCGCAGGGTGCACGGCGGCGCCATTCCGGCCGGCCGGCTGGACTTCGAGCCGGACCTCGCCGAGCGGGACGCGGTCGCCGCCGACGAGAAGCAGCGCATCGCGCGGGCCGCGCTGGCCGAGCTCCCCGGCGGTGAGAGCGGCTCCGGAAGCGTGATCCTGGACGCCGGCACGACCGCCGCCCGGCTCGCCGCCCAGATCCCGCTGGAGGCCGAGCTCACCGTCGTCACCCACGGCCTGCCGGTCGCCGCCCGGCTCGCCGACCACCCCGGCCTCACCCTCCACCTCGTGGGCGGCCGGATCCGGCACCGTACGCGCGCCGCGGTCGACGACTGGGCGCTGCGCGCCTACCGCGAGATCAACGCCGATGTGCTGTTCCTCGCGACCAACGGCTTCTCCCTCGACGGCGGCCTGACCACCCCGGACCTCGCGGAGGCGGCCGTCAAACGGGCGCTGATCCGCGCCGCCCGCCGGGTCGTCCTCCTCGCCGACTCCGCCAAGTTCGGGCAGCAGCAGTTCGCCCGCTTCGGCGAACTGTCGGACGTGGACCTGCTCATCACCGACACCGGGCTCAGCCCCGACGACGCCCTGGCCATCGAGCGCGCGGGCACGGAAGTAGTACGCGCATGATCCTCACCGTCACCCCCAACCCCAGCCTGGACCGTACGTACGAGGTCCCGGCGCTGGACCGCGGGGCCGTGCTCCGGGCCACCACCGACCGCATCGACCCCGGCGGCAAGGGCGTCAACGTCTCCAGGGCGCTCGCCGCCGGCGGCCACCACACGCTGGCCGTACTGCCGCTGGGTGGCCCCGCGGGCGCGGCGCTGGCCGGGCTGCTCGGCGCCGAGGGCATCGAGGTGGCGGGGGTGCCGGTGTCCGGCCAGACCCGCTCCAACATCTCGGTCGCCGAGCCCGACGGCACGCTCACCAAGATCAACGCGGCCGGGCCCGAGCTGACCGCCGAGGAGGCCGAGGCGCTGCTGCGGAAGGTCGGCGAGCGCTGGGCGGGCGCCGACTGGATCGCCTGCTGCGGCAGCCTGCCGCGCGGTCTGGCGCCCGAGTGGTACGCCGAACTGGTCGCCCGCGCCCATCGTGCGGGCACCCGGATCGCGCTGGACACCTCGGGGCCGTCGCTGACCGCCGCGCTGCGCGAACGCCCGGACGTCATCAAGCCCAACGCCGAGGAGCTGGCGCAGGCCGTCGGCCGTCCGCTTACCACCGTGGGCGACGCGGTCAAGGCCGCCGAGGAGCTGCGGGCCTGTGGCGCCCGCGCCGTGCTGGCCTCCCTGGGGGCGGACGGCCAGCTCCTGGTCGACGAGGACGGCACCCACTTCGGCAGCGCCCCGGTCGCCGCCGTACGCAGCAACGTCGGTGCCGGTGATGCCTCGCTGGCCGGGTTTCTCGCGGCGGGCGGCACGGGCGTGGCCGCGCTGGCCGCCGCGGTCGCCCATGGCGCGGCGGCGGTTCAGCTGCCGGGCAGCCTGATGCCGGCGCCGAAGGACCTGGAGCCCTCGGCGGTGCGGGTGACGGACGCGGTGCCGCTGGACCGGGAGCTCACGGAGCCGGCGCCATGAACGGCCGCCGTACCGGCCGGGGGCTGACGGGTTTGATGCCGATCGCGAGCAAGGGAGCCGCGTGATGAGTGAGTTGATCAGCCCGGAACTGGTCGACCTCGACCTGTCCGCCGAGACGAAGGACGCCGCCGCGCGAGCGCTGGCCGAGCGGATGGTCGCCTCCGGTCGCGTCACCGACCTGGAGGGCTTCCTCGCGGACGTGGCCGCGCGGGAGGCCCAGATGCCGACCGGACTGGACGGCGGGATCGGGATTCCGCACTGCCGTAGTGCGCATGTCACCGAGCCCACGCTGGCCTTCGGGCGCAGCGCCGGCGGCATCGACTTCGGCGCGCCGGACGGCCCGGCCGACCTGATCTTCCTGATCGCGGCCCCGGCGGGCGGCGACGCGGACCATCTGTCGATCCTGTCGACCCTCGCCCGCCATCTGATGGACGAGGACTTCACCGGCGCCCTGCGGTCCGCCACCGAGCCGGCCCGCGCGGCGGCCCTGATCCGCGGCGACGAGCCGGAGGCGGCGGAGCCCGCCCCGGCCGCCGAGCAGCCCGCCGCGGCCGCCGAGCAGCCCGCCGCGGCCGCCGAGCAGCCCGCCGCGGCCGCCGAGCAGCCCGCCGCGGCCGCCGAGCAGCCCGCTGCGGCCGTCCAGGAGCCCGCCCCGGCCGTCGAGCGGGCCGAGCAGCCCGCCGCGGCCGCAGTGCCCGCTCAGCAGCCCGCCCCGGCCGACGGCCCCACCCAGGAGGCGCCGCCCGCCCCCTTCCGTATCGTCGCCGTCACCTCCTGCCCCACCGGCATCGCGCACACCTACATGGCCGCCGAGTCGCTGGAGAAGGCCGCAACGGCCGCCGGCGTCGAGCTGTGCGTCGAGACGCAGGGCTCGGCCGGGTTCGAGCGGCTCGACGCACAGCTGGTCGCGGACGCGGACGGCGTGATCTTCGCGCACGATGTCGAGGTGCGCGACAAGGAGCGCTTCGCCGGCAAGCCGACCGTCGACGTCGGGGTGAAGGCGGGCATCAACCGCCCCGCCGAACTCATCGCCGAGGTACGCGAGAAGGCCGAACGCGGCGAGGTGACCACCCCCGCACGGGCCGCGGCCCCCATGGACAAGGACGCCCGAGCCGCCGACGGCTTCGCCACCCGCCTGCGCAAGTGGCTGATGACCGGCGTCAGCTACATGGTCCCCTTCGTCGCCGCGGGCGGACTGCTCATCGCGCTCGGCTTCGCCATCGGCGGCTACGCGATCAACAAGGCGCCGTCCGTCGCCGACCACTTCGTCTGGACCGAGTCCGCCAGCTGGGCGGCCCTGCTGTTCCAGATCGGCGGCGTCGCCTTCGGTTTCCTCGTCCCGGTCCTGGCCGGCTTCATCGCGTACGGCATGGCCGACCGCCCCGGCCTGGTACCGGGGTTCGTCGGTGGCGCGGTCGCCCTCACCATCAACGCGGGCTTCCTCGGCGGCCTGATCGCCGGACTGATCGCGGGCGGGGTGGTGCGGGCGATCCAGCGGGTCGGTGTGCCGCCCGTCCTGCGCGGCATCATGCCGGTCGTCGTCATACCGCTGGTCTCCTCCGCGATCGTCGGCTTCCTGATGTTCCTCGTGGTCGGCAAGCCGATCGCCGCGCTGCAAAAGGGGCTGACCGACTGGCTGTCCGGCCTCTCCGGCGCCAACGCGATCATGCTCGGTGTGCTCCTCGGCCTGATGATGTGCTTCGACCTCGGCGGCCCGCTGAACAAGGTCGCCTACGCCTTCGCGGTCGGCGGCCTGGCCCACCCCAACGAGGGGAGCCTGAAGGTGATGGCCGCGGTGATGGCGGCCGGCATGGTGCCGCCGCTGGCGATGGCGCTGGCCACGACCGTGCGCGGCCGGCTCTTCACCAAGGCCGAGCGGGAGAACGGCAAGGCGGCCTGGGTGCTCGGCGCCTCCTTCATCACCGAGGGCGCGATCCCCTTCGCCGCCGCCGATCCGCTGCGGGTCATCCCCTCCGCGATGGCCGGCGGCGCGGTCACCGGCGCCCTGTCGATGGCCTTCGGCTGCACCCTGCGGGCCCCGCACGGCGGCGTCTTCGTCGTCCCGCTGATCGGCCAGCCGCTCCTCTACCTGCTCGCCATCGCCGCGGGCACGCTCGTCAGCACGGCCCTGGTCCTCGTCCTCAAGGGCCTGCGCAAGCCGTCGGCCCAGGGCCCGGCCGCCACCCCGGCCGGCGACGGCTCCCAGGTCGCGGTCGCGGCCTGACCCCTGCGCCGCGTACGCAAAAGGCGGTGGGCGGGCCCCCCCCCGGGGCGGGCCCCGCCCTTGTGTGTTTGTTGAGCGGATGTCGTTCGTCCAGCCTCGCTTGCCGCCTTCCCCGCCGAACAAGACAAGGTTCCACTAGTGG
>NZ_JBVIRA010000012.1:31676-71503 GCF_055576575.1 Streptomyces sp. NPDC033270 | reverse complement strand
CCTGGGCTTGATCCAATCCCCCCCCCCCGACCCAACCAAGAAAAATTTCTGCCCCCCCCCCCCCCCCCCCCCCCCCCACCGCCTTTGCGTGTCCGTGACGCGGATGCCGTCCGTCAGGCCTCGCTGCCCGCCTGCCACGCCGACCACGACAGGTTCCAGCCGTTGAGGCCGTTGTCCGGCTTGACGGTCTGGTCGTGCGAGTTCTTCACGATGACGACGTCGCCGACCAGCGACTCGTCGAAGAACCACTTGCCGGGGGTGTTGCCACCGCCGCCCTTGTTGTCCTGCAGGCCGACGCAGCCGTGGCTGGTGCCGGCCTTGCCGAAGATGGACGGGGAGCCCCAGTAGTTGCCGTGGATGAACGTGCCGGAGGACGACAGCCGCATGGCGTGCGGCACGTCCTTGATGTCGTACTCACCGCCGAAGCCGACCGTCGAGCCGTCCATGCGGGTCTGCACGAACTTCTCCGAGATGACCATCTGGCCGTTGTAGGTCGGGTTGTCGGGGCTGCCGCCGGAGATCGGGATGGACTTGAGGGTCTTGCCGTCCCGCTTGACCGTCATCATCTGGGTGTTCATGTCGACGGTGGACACCTGCGAGCGCCCGACGGTGAAGGTCACCGTCTTGGACTGCACGCCGGTGATGCCGTCGCCGCCCTTCACACCGTCCAGGTCGATCTGCATGGTGACCTTGGAGCCGGCCTTCCAGTACTCCTCCGGGCGGAAGTCCAGGCGCTGGGCGCCGAACCAGTGGCCGACGACCTGCTGGCCGCTGCTGGAGGTCACCTTGATGTGGGACTGGACGTCCTTCTTGTTGGTGATCACCTTGTCGAAGTTGAAGGACACCGGCATGCCGACGCCGACGGTCTTGCCGTTGTCGGGCGTGTAGGTGCCGATGAAGCTGTTGGCCGAGGAGACCGTCGTGAAGGTCGCGTTCTCGGTGGCCGAACGGCCCTTGGCGTCCTTGGCGTTCGCCACGATCTTGTACTTGGTGCCGCGCTCCAGCTGGACGCCGGGCTTCCAGGACTTGCCGTCGGACGATATGGCACCGGCCACGGTGGCCCCGGTGTCCGCGACGGTGAGCTTCACATCGGTCAACTTGCCGCCGGTGACCTTCACCCCGGTGTCGTTGATGCTGGCGTCCGTCGCGCCGTCCTTCGAGGACACCGTGATCTTGGCGTCCGAGGCGTCCTTGGCGGCTGCGGCGTCCGCGCCCGCCTGGCCGTTCTTGCCGTCGTCGTGGCCGCCGGCCTCGGCGTTGCCGCCACAGGCCGACAGGGCCAGCGCACCCGCCGCGAACAGGGCGGTCACGGTCAGCGTGCGGCGCGTCCTACGAGTGCGGCGCGGCGCGTCCGGAGCCTGCTGCCCGTCTGACAGGAGCAGCTGGTGCCGGGTGCGGGACTGGGCGGGCGCGGGGTTGTCCGGCGATGTCACGAGCTGCTCCATACCAGGGTGTTGTGATTCCGTGCTGGTAAACAGCACCTACGGGCGGATTTGGTTGCGGACCGGGTGTTGTTGTGATGAAGGTCACATTCTCGGGGGTAGGGGGTGGTTGTCCGGTCCCGACAGCCAGGTTCGCAGCGGGGTGCCGTGTTCGTCCAGGCGGGGTGGCGCGGCGGGTTGGGTCACGGGCGTCGCCGAGAGGCGCAGCGGGCTGGTGATTTGGGGGATCCGGCCCTCGCCGACGGGGGTCACCGGGTCGAGCCCGAGCCGGGTCGCCAACTCCAGGGCCGCGGAGAGCGTGTTGACGGGGCCGCACGGGACCGATGCCGCGGCCAGTCGCCCGGCCCAGCTCTGCGGGGTGTCGGCCGCCAGCCGGTCTTCCAGTGCTTTGATCAGATCCGTCCGGTGGTGCACCCGGTCCTGATTGCGGGCGAACCGGACGTCTTCGGCGAGCTCCGGCGAGTCCAGCGCCTCGGCCAGCGCCCGGAACTGACGGTCGTTCCCCACCGCCACCGCGAGCAGCTGCCCGTCCCGGCAGGCCAGCGTCTCGTAGGGGGCGATGCTCGGATGGCGATTGCCCATCGGGCCCGGATCGCGGCCGGTGGCCAGATGGCCGGACGCCTGGTTGACCAGCGACCCCAGCAGGGAGGAGAGCAGGTTCACCTCCACCAGCTGACCCTGGCCGGTGCGGTCGCGGTGGCGCAGCGCGGCGAGGATGCCGGTGGCGGCGTCCTTCGCGGTCAGTACGTCCACCAGCGCCACGCCCGCCTTGAGCGGGGCGCCGCCGGGCTCGCCGGTGATGCTCATCAGGCCTCCGACGGCCTGCACGACGAAGTCGTAGCCGGGCAGGCGGGCGCCCGCGCCGGAGCCGAAACCGGTGATGGTGCAGTGCACCAGGCCCGGGTTGGCGGCGCGGGTGGCGGTGTGGTCCAGGCCGTACCTGGCGAGCGAGCCGGGGCGGAAGTTCTCGATCAGCACATCGGCCCGGCGGGCCAGTTCGCGGGCCGCGGCCGCGTCGTCCGGATCGCCGAGGTCCAGGGCGAGCCCGCGCTTGGAACGGTTCGCGGCGTCGAAGTACGCGGCCGTCCCGTCGGCGGCGAACGGCGGGCCCCAGGCGCGGGTGTCGTCGCCGGTGCCCGGCCGCTCCACCTTGATCACCTCGGCGCCGAGGTCGGCGAGCGTGGCGGCGGCCAGCGGGCCGGCCAGTACGCGGCTGAAGTCGGCGACGAGGATGCCCTCCAGCGCGCGTGCCGGCGGGTCGGCGGGCGGGGCGGCGGTGGGCGGCTCGGGGTGCGGACGGTGCGGCTGCTGCGGCACGTGCGTACTCCTGACGTCGCGGGCGAGGTGGTGCCATCGTCGGCGACGGCCGCTCCCGCGGGGAAGCCGCCGAGGTGTCCAACGGGGCGGGTCGGACCCTGCCGGGTCGGCCGTGTGCGGTGTCGGCAATGTGACGAAAAGTCATAGGAGATGCGTCACTTCAGGACTTAAGTCCCAAGATCCCCTGTCAAAAGTCCCGAGGTGTGGTGTCTACTGACACAAGCCCAGCGCCTCATCCGTCCGGGAGGACCGCATGCTTCCCTCCGCATCGATTCTGCAGCAGATCGGCCTCGGCGTGCTCTTCGCGCTGGCGGTGCTCTGGGTCGTCGGACTGGCCAGACTGCTGCGACGGGGCCGGTACGAGGCGGCGATGCGGCGGGACCGGCGGGAGATGCGGATGCGCTACGCGGTACGCGACCGGGAAGAACCGCCCACGGCACCGGAGCTGCTCGGCTCGGTGCCGCGGCAGACCGGGGCGGCCGGCCCGCCGGCGGAGTGCGTGGAGCTCAGTGCCGCGGAGCGGGCGGCGTTCGAGGGGCTCGTGCGGCAGCTGTCCGGTCAGAGCTGAGCCGGGGCGGCCCGGTGCGTGCCGTGCGCGCCCCGGGTGCTCAGTGGATCGGACTCAGCCTCAGCAGCGCCAGCGCGGCCAGCATCTGCACCGACACCGACAGCGCGGACTTCCACGTCGGCAGGTGGTGCTGGCCGCGTATCAGCAGCACCGCGAGGACGTAACCGAAACCCCAGGTCGTCCAGGTCGCGGCCTGGACGAAGGTGGCACCGGCCGGCAGCCAGGCGGCGATCGCCAGCCGCGGCAGGTCCGTCACCCAGAACAGCACGATGAACAGGCTCGCGGTCGGCGCGAAGCGGCCGCTGCCGCCGAGGGTGCGGGCTATGGCGTGGGTGACCACGCCCAGGGCGAGGCTGGCGGTCAGCACCCCGGCCTCGGCCAGTCCGACGAGCTGCAGCGCCTCGGTGCGGTCGGCCGCCCACTGGCCGGGGAACGCGTCCGTCGACACGACCCCGACAGCGCCGCTGATCAAGGACAGCAGTAACGCCGCGCTCCAGGCGCTGCGGTCCCGCGCCTCGTCCATGACGTCCACCGGCCGGTACCAGAGCCCGAGTATCAGCCGGTGCCACCACAACCGCCGACGCGGCGCCGGCTCGCGCGGCGCCGGCTGAAGGAGCGTGGGAGGCGGGGGCGGTGGAGGGTGAGAGGGGGGTGGTGCGGACATAAGGCCGTTTCTACCACCGGCAGATGAGGGGCGCCGCGGGGGCGTCGGGCCCGGCGACGGCCGCGTTGACGGCTGCCGGGGCGGGGCGAACGGGCAGGGGCGGGGCGAGCCGGCGCCGTGCGGTCGCGTCGGAGGGGATGCTGCCGCCGAGGAATGAGACGCTCTCCCGGTGACCATGCAGACACCGGAGCACGACGAGGCGCACGGCGGCGGGCTCGGTAGCCGGCTCAACTGGCTGCGGGCCGCGGTACTCGGCGCCAACGACGGCATCGTCTCCACCGCCGGACTGGTCGTCGGAGTCGCCGGAGCGACCGACGCCCGCGGCACGTTGCTGACCGCCGGACTGGCGGGACTGCTGGCCGGGTCCATGTCGATGGCGGCCGGCGAGTACGTCTCGGTCTCCACCCAGCGGGATTCGGAGAAGGCCGCGCTGGCGCAGGAGAAGCGGGAGCTGGCGACCGAGCCGCAGGCGGAACTCATCGAGCTGACCGAGCTGTTGGCCGGCAAGGGACTGGAGCGCCGGCTCGCCCGGGAGGTCGCCGAGCAGCTGACCGAGCACGATGCGCTGCGCGCCCACGCGGAGGTCGAGCTGGGCATCGACCCCGACGAACTCACCAACCCCTGGCATGCGGCCGGTGCCAGCTTCCTCGCCTTCACCGCCGGGGCGCTGCTGCCGCTGCTGGCGATCGTGCTGCCGCCCGCCGCTCACCGGCTGTGGATCACCGTGCTCGCGGTGCTCGTCGCGCTCGCGCTGTGCGGGTGGAGCAGTGCCCGGCTGGGGGCCGCCCCGGCGGGCCGCGCGGTGCTGCGGAACGTGGGCGGCGGGGTGCTGGCGATGGCGGTCACGTACGCCGCGGGTTCGGCGCTGGGCGCGGTGGGGGTCTGAGGCCGCTCGCCGCGGCTCAGCCGGCCGCGGTCCCGTACAGCTCCCGGTACGAGGGGAAGACGCCCCCGGGGCCGTCCACCGACTCCGCCGCCAGGGCGGCGCGTACCACCGCGCGGGTGAGGACGTCCGCGCCGGCGGCCAGCACGGCGTTCAGGGCGCCGGCCTCCGGGTGGACACCGAACGCCGGGGTGGCGAGGGACTCTTCGCAGGCGAGCGGGCGGGCGGCGGTGGACAGGGCGAAGACCGTGTCGCCGTCGGTGAGCAGATGGACCGGGCGGATGGCGCGGGCCAGGCCGTCGTGGGCGGTGCCGGCGAGCTTGTGGGCCTGGGCGCGGGTGAGGGCGGCGTCGGTGGCGACCACGGCGAGGGTCGTGTGCAGTGGCGGGTGCACGGACGCGGCTGCGCGGGCCCGGGATATCCGCCTGGCCTCGGCCAGGCGGCGCAGCGCGGCGGCGTGCCGCTCCGGAGTGGGCAGGGCCGGCGGGCCTTCGTACAGCAGGCCGTAGAGGGCGCCGGTGAGCGGGTCGGCGAGGGAGCCTGCGGCGTTGACGGCGGCGAGGGCGGCGACGGTGGCGCCGGAGGGCAGCACCGCGCTCGCGGTGCCGATGCCGCCCTTGAGGCCGCCGGCCACCGCGCCGGTGCCGGCGCCCGTGGTGCCCTGCGCGACCGGGGCGCCGGGGGCGGTGGCCGCCGCGGCCTCGGCCGCGGCGCGGCCCAGCGCGGCGTCGGGGCGGGCCCGCCAGTCGCCGCCGCGGCCCAGGTCGAACAGGGCCGCGGCCGGGACGACCGGCACCACCTGGGCGGGGTCCGGTCCCACCCGGAAGCCGCGGCCCCGGTCCTCCAGCCACCCGGCGACACCGGACGCGGCGTCGAGGCCGAAGGCGCTGCCGCCGGTCAGTACGACCGCGTCGACGCGCTGGACGAGGTTGCGCGCATCCAGCGCGTCGGTCTCCCGGGTGCCGGGCCCGCCCCCGCGTACGTCGACGGCCGCGACGGCGCCGCCCTCGGGGGCGAGCACGACGGTGGTGCCGGTCAGGGCGCCGTCACCGATCCGCTGGGCGTGGCCGACCCGCAGGCCCGCGACGTCGGTCAGCGCGTCCCGCGGCCCCGTGGGGTACGGCACGGCGCCGGCCCGGTCAGTGATCGGCCGGTCCCATCACGATGACCGGATGCAGCTCGGGGTCGAGGGTGCGCAGCAGCTCCCGCATCGCCTTGGGCTTGAGGCTCACACAGCCCTGCGTGGGGCCGTCGTGGTCGACATGCAGCCAGACGCCGCCGCCCTTGGCGTCGCCCATGGGGCGCCGGGGGTCCAGGGGGGACGCGCCGGACTCCCGGTTGTAGTTGATGGCGATGACGTAGTCGAAGGCGCCGGCCAGCGGCTCGCCCTCCACGCCGGTGCCGTCGGCGATGAAGCTGTCGTTGCGGTCGTAGGGGAGCTTGGTGCCGCCGGGGGCGGGCAGCCGGCCACCGGCGTCGGTGAGGGTGTAGACGCCGATGGGGGAGCGCAGATCGCCGTAGCGGTGGTCGCTGGTCCAGCCGCGCGCGGCGTTGTGCGCGGACCAGGAGGGACCCGCCTGCCAGTCGTTCGAGCCCTCCTCGCGGGTGTAGAGGACGACCCGGGACTGGAAGGAGTTCATGTCCTGGCCCGCGACGACCAGCACCTGCCGGGCGTTCGCCGGTATCCGCTTGCGGGCGGCGTCGCTCAGGCCGGGGATCGACCGATCGGCCGCGGTGTTCCGTGCGGCGTTCGGGGCGGATTTCGCCGCGACGGCGGGAGTGCGTGGCGTGTCCGGGCCGGACGCGGTCGTGGACGTGGTGCTCTTGGCGTCGGTCCTGCTGTCGTGGTCGTCGCCCGATGCCGGCCACGCCCACAGGGCGGTGCCGACCAGCGTGGAGAGGGCGAGACCGCCCACGGCCTTGCTGCGCCGGGACAGTCTCGTCCGCGCGCGGGACTGAGCGTGGCGGGCCATGGCTGACGTCTCCTAGAGGTGCGGGCGGCGGTCGGCCCCGGGGGCTTCCGTAGGAGGCTCCCTGTCATAAAAAGGGCAATCTGCACCCTACCGCGTCTGCGTCGGGGCGCCTCCGGAGGCCGTCGTGGGCGGTGGGGAACAAGAGGGCGACACCCCCGGAAGTGAGGTCCATTGGTGGGTAATTGACGGGGAATGGGGCAGCGGCCGGGTGCAGCCGTGCTGGTGAAGGCCCTCTTCGAGCCATGACGGAAGATGGCTGAATCTGATGCGGAATCAGGGTGATCTCGGAGCCTGTACGGTCGTTCGGCACGCTTATGGGGGAAGGGCCGGGGCGTCCTTGCGCGGGCTCGCCCGCACCGGCGTCGGCCGGCTCGTCGAGACGGGTGACGTGGCGGAGTGGGGCCGGCCGTGCGACGAGCGGCTACGGTCGCGGCTCGGTCAGCGCGGTTCCCTGACGTGCCGTGAGGGTGACGCCCACGGCGACCGTGGCTGAGGCCACCAGGCCGGCCGCCAGGACCGCCCACCGCCCGGCGAAGGTGCACGCCAGGACCAGCACGGACGACACCGGCAGCACCAGCTGCTGGGCCGGGCCGCGCTTCTGGTGGCGGGAGTGGATCAGCCACACGGTGACCATGTACAGGGCGGCGGGCACGGTGACGCAGGCGGCCGCCGCGAACGGCGACAGATGCGCCTTGCCGAACGCCTCCTCCACCGCGATCTCGATGCCCGCGCCGACCGCGGCCGCCGAGCCGAAGACCAGGTAGTGGCCGTAGCCCCACAAAAACGCCTGGGTGTTCGAGCGCAGATGGAGGTGGATGGGCACCGCGAAGTAGATCCAGTATGCGGCGAAGACCACCAGCAGACCGCCGCCCGCGATCGGCAGCAGCGTGCCCAGCTCGCCGTTGTCGTCCAGCGCCGACTGCACGGCCACGGTGGCCGCCGCGATGGTCTCGCCCAGCACGATGATGGTGAACAGGCCATAGCGCTCGGCGATGTGATGCGGATGCCAGGCCGTCTGCCGCTCGCGCTCGGCCCACACCGGGACGGCCAGCTCCATCAGGCCCACGACCACGAACACCCAGGGCAGCTCGTCCTGGGGCAGGACGAGCAGGCCCAGCCAGCCGACCTGGCACAGCGTCACCCCCAGGGCGTAGCGCAGCGCGGTGCGCCGCTCGGCGCCGCGGCTGCCGTGGGCGGCCCGCAGCCACTGGGTGACCATGGCCAGCCGCATCACCAGATAGCCGAACCAGACGACGGTGAAGTCGCCGTGGTCGAACGCCCGCGGCACCCCGGCGGCCAGTACCAGCACCCCCGCCATCTGGACCAGCGTCACCACGCGGTAGAGCGCGTCGTCGGTGTCGTACGCCGAGGAGAACCAGCTGAAGTTCATCCACGCCCACCAGACGGCGAAGAAGAGCATCAGATAGCCGGTGATGCCGTGCCCCGGATGGCCCTCGGCCAGGGCGTGCGCCAGCTGGCCGCCGGCCTGCGCGACCGCCACGACGAAGCACAGGTCGAAGAAGAGCTCCAGTGGTGTGGCGGCGCGGTGCGCCTCCTCGCGGCTGCGGGCACGCATGAGGACCGGCATCTGAGCTCCTCTCGTCGACCGGGGGCGGCGTGATCAGTAGAGCGCGGGCCGGGGGTGCCGCCAATGAGGGGAGCGGGTGTGTCGCGGGGCGGCCGTCATTCGGCGACGGCCTCCACGATCGACGGATAGGCCGCGGTCGGCAGCACCCGCGTCAGCCGGAAGCCGTTCGCACCCAGCAGCGTCGCGAACTCCTCGGCGGTGCGCTCCTGGGCGTCGAGGACCGCCATCATCGCGACGTCCAGGGTCTTGCCGAAGTGCGGGGCGTTGCCCGAGGGCAGTACGGAGTCGACGACCAGCAGCTTGCCGCCCGTCGCCATGGCCGCGTGGCAGGAGCGCAGGATGCGCCGGCAGGCGTCGTCGGACCAGTCGTGAAGGATGTGCTTGAGGATGTAGACATCGCCGCCGGACGGCACGGAGGTGAAGAAGTCGCCCTCCTGGGTGCGCCAGCGCCCCTTCAGCTCGTCGCCGTCCAGAAGGTGGTCGGCCAGCGGCGGCGCCTGGTCGAAGAGCACCCCCGTCAGCTGGGGGTGGCGGCGCAGCACATCGCGCAGCAGGCCGCCGCGGCCGCCGCCGACGTCCACGACCGTGCCGGTCTCGGGGAACGGGTACGCGGCGACCACGGCCTCGTCCACCGGACCGGAGAGGGACGACATCCCGCTGTCGAAGAGCGCGCGGGTGGCCGGATCCGACAGCAGATGCTCGAAGAAGGGCGCCCCGAAGAGCCGCTCGAAGGCGGCGCCGCCGTGCTCCACCGTCTCCGGCATACCGGCCGACGCCTGCAGGAACATGTCGTCGGTCATCATCATGACGGCGGGGTGGAGGGACTGCGGGGCATCCGTGCGCAGCGCCTCGGCGCTCGGCGTCAGCTGGAAGGCGCCCGCGGCGTCCTCCCGGAAGATGCCGCGGGTGGCGAGGTAGCGCAGGACGCGGCGCAGATGCGGGGCGTGGGTGCCGGTGGCGGCGGCGAGCTGATCGACGGTGCGGGGGCCCTCGCCGAGATGGTCGGCGATGCGGTGGTGGGCGGCGGTGCGTAAGGCCGCGGAGAAGAGGTGGCCCATGGCGTGCTCCATCAGATGGGCCGCGAGGTCATGGGGCTCGCCGGTCGGGTGGTGGGGGGAAGTGGCCAACGTCAGCCTCCGGTCGTCGACTTGGGGCCTGCTGATCGGCGGTCGCAGGCGGGGTGATCCACGGTTGCAGCCGGGGGCGGCGGTGTCACGGTGAGTGCGGTGACCAACCGCTAAGTCCGGCCAGCGGCCGGTGTTTCCGGCACCCCGGGCCGGCCGCGGGCGGTCGCTCGATGGCGGGCGGCGCTTCATGGTCGAATGCGTGTATGAGCGACAGTGACACGTACGGAAAGACCGGACAGACCGCCACGACCGCAGAGCGCGCCAGGACCGCGGAGGCGACCGCGCCCGCCGCCGTCCTCGCCCCGCTCGACGACCGCCTCACGGACCTCGTCGCCCTCTACGAAGACCTCCACCGCCACCCCGAACTCGGCTTCCAGGAGACCCGTACCGCCGCCGAGGCCGCCCGCCGGCTGGCCGACCACGGCTACGAGGTCACCACCGGCATCGCCCGGACCGGCGTCGTCGGGGTACTGCGCAACGGCCCGGGCCCGGTGGTCCTGCTGCGGGCCGACATGGACGCGCTGCCCGTCACCGAGAACTCCGGCCTGGACTACGCCTCCACGGTCCCCGGCCTGATGCACGCCTGCGGCCACGACGTGCACGTCACCTGTCTGCTGGGCGCCGCGGACCTGCTCGCGGCCGGCCGGGAGCACTGGTCCGGCACGCTGATCGCGCTCTTCCAGCCCGCCGAGGAGGTCGGCGGCGGCGCCCGCGCCATGGTCGACGCCGGGCTCTACAGCAAGGGCCTGGTCCCCACCCCCGACGTGGTGCTGGCCCAGCACGTCGCCCCGTTCGGCGCCGGGCTGATCGCGTACTGCCCCGGCGCCTGTATGGCCGCCGCCGACAGCCTGGAGATCACCTTCCACGGCACCGGCGGCCACGGCTCACGTCCCGAGACCACCGTCGACCCGATCCTGATGGCGGCGTCCTTCGTCCAGCGGGTGCAGTCCGTGGTGGCCCGCGAGGTCGCGCCCAAGGACCGGGTGGTGGTCACCGTCGGCTCCTTCCACGCCGGGGACACCGCCAACGTCATCCCCGACCGGGCCGTCGTACGGCTCAGCGTCCGCACCTTCGACGAGACCGTACGCACCGCCGTCCTGGCCGCCATCGACCGCATCGCCCGCGCCGAGGCCACCGCCTCCGGCGCGAGCCGCGCACCCGAGACCGAGCTGCTGGACTCCTTCCCGGTCACGGCCAACGACGCGGCGACCCTGCGCGGCGTCAACGCCGAGTTCACCCGGCTCTTCGGCGAGCAGCGGCTGTTCGCCTACGAACCGGCGACCGGCAGCGAGGACGCCGGCGTCCTGGCGACCGCCGCCGGCGCGCCCCTCTACTACTGGTGGCTGGGCGGCTGGGACCCCGAGGAGTTCCGGACGGCCCTGGCGGCCGGGCGGCTGGCCCAGGACATCCCCTCCAACCACTCACCGCACTTCGTACCGGTGGTCCGGCCGACCCTCACCATGGGCGTCGAAGCGCTGACCGCGGCGGCACTCAGCCGGCTCGCCCCGGGGGCCGTCCCGGCCGGTTGACCTTGTCCCAGGGGAAAGCCCCAGCATCGGCGGTGCCGGGCCCCGAGTGCCCGGTACGAGGAAGAGGACGAACGGCCGGACGGGCCGGCCCGGGCCCGGGAGGAGCACGCCACATGGCCGCCGAACTGCTGACCATCGGAGCGTTCGCCCGCGCCTGTCGGCTCTCGCCCAAGGCGCTGCGCCTTTACGACGACCTCGGTCTGCTGCGCCCGGCGCACGTGGACCCGGTCAACGGCTACCGCCACTACGCCCCGGCCCAGCTGGAGCGGGCCCGGCTCGTCGCCTGGCTGCGCCGGCTCGGCATGCCGCTGGCCCGTGTCCGCGAGGTGTGCGAACTGACCGGGCCCGCGGCGGCCGAGGCGGTCGCCGCGTACTGGGCCCAGGTCGAGGCCGACACCGCCGCGCGCCGTGAACTGGCCGCCTTCCTCGTCGATCAGCTGCACCGGAAGGACACCGCCATGACCACTTCACCCGCCTTGACCCTGCGCTACGCCGCCCGCACCGACCGGGGGCTGGTCCGCGCGGCCGACCAGGACGCCGCCCACGCGGGAGTGCGGCTGCTCGCCGTGGCCGACGGCTTCGGCGCGAGCGGCGGCGCGGCGGCGGCCGCCGCGATAGCGGAGCTGAGGGCTCTGGAGGACGGGGAACCGGCCTCGACGGACCCGCTCACCGCGCTGGAGGAGGCCGCCCAGCGCGCCAACCGCGCCGCCCCGTCGGCGGACGAGGCGACGGGCAGCACCCTGACCGCCCTGCTCCTGTCCGGCTCGCAGCTGGCCCTGCTGCACATCGGCGACTCCCGCGCCTACGTCCTGCGCGACTCCGGCCTGTTCCGCATCACCCACGACCACAGCCTGGTCCAGTCCCTGGTCGACCAGGGCCGGCTCGCGCCCGAGGAGGCGCCGTCGCACCCGCAGCGCGCACAGCTGCTGCGGGCGCTCGACGGGGGCCCGGAGTTCGCCCCCGATCTGCAGTTGCTGCAGGCGCGGCCCGGGGAGCGGTACCTGCTGTGCACCGACGGGCTGTCCGGGGTGGTGCCGACCGAGGCGATCTCGGACGTGCTGGCCGCGGCCGCCGACCCCGACCAGGCCGTACGGGACCTGATCGGGCTCGCCCACCGGGCCGGCGCACCGGACAACATCGGCTGCGTCGTCGCGGACGTGGCCGCGGTGAACGAGGGCTGAGACCGTTCCAGGGTCTCCACTCTTCTGCCTCAGGGCGCCCGCCCTACGCGATCCCCTTCAACATCCCCTTGAAGTACAGCTGCGGCAGGCCGTAGCGCTTGAGGAACCACATGTCGGTGCGCTCGCGCGTGGTGTCGAGGAAGGGGATGGAGGGGGTCGGCCGCAGGTCGTAGTCGAATTCGGCGAGCAGCATCTTGTGGCGGGCGGTGACCAGGGGGCAGGAGGTGTAGCCGTCGTAGTGGGCGGTGGCGGGGCGTCCGCGCAGACCGGCGAGGAGGTTGGCGACGACGACCGGGGCCTGCTTGCGGATCGCCGCGCCCGTCTTGGAGGTGGGCAGGTTGGCGACATCGCCGAGGGCGAACACCTCGGGGAAGTCGGGGTGTTGGAGGGTCTGCCGGTCGGCCTTGACGTACCCGTAGGGGGAGTCGGGGTCGGCGAGCGGGCCGTTCGCCAGCCACTCGGGGGCGCGCTGCGGCGGTACGGCGTGCAGGAGGTCGTAGTGGACGGTCTCGGCCTCGCCGGTGGCGTGATCGGTGATCACCGCCGTGCGTGCCGCGCCGTCCAGGCTGGTCATCTCGGAGCGCAGGCGTACCTCGATGCCGTACCGCCGGGCCGTCTCCTCCAGCGCGCGGTTGAAGACCGGCACCTTGAACATGGTGGGCTCCGGGAGCACCAGGATGGTGCGGATGGCGCCCAGCACACCGCGCTTGCGCCAGTGGTCCGCCGCCAGATACGCGATCTTCTGCGGGGCGCCGCCGCACTTCACCGGCCCGGACGGCATGGTGAACAGCGCGGTGCCGCGGCGCGTCCGGCGGATCACGTCCCAGGTGAGCGGGGCGAGGTCGGGGCGGTAGTTGCTGGTCACGCCGCCGTGCCCGAGGGCCGCGGCCAGGCCGGGCACACCGTCCCAGTCGAGCTGCAGGCCGGGCGCCAGGACCAGCCGTTCGTAGGACAGCACCCGGCCGGAGGCGGTGGTGACCGTACGGACGGTCGGGTCGACGGCGGTGGCCCGTTCGCGCAGCCAGCGCACGCCGGGCGGGATGACCTCCGCCTCGGTGCGCAGCGCGGCGCGCAGCGGGGCCTGGCCACCGCCCACCAGCGTCCACAGCGGCTGGTACCAGTGCGTCTCGGAGGGCTCCAGCAGCGCGATGTCCCGGACACCGGCGCGGCGTAAGCGGGCGGCGACGGTGATGCCCGCGGTGCCGCCGCCGACGATCACGACGCGGTGGTGGGCCTGGGCGGTGGTGGGGGACGTCATGCGGTACCTCCTGGTGTTCGGCCCGGAGCGCCGGGACGGTGGCTTCGGTGGTCGGTTCTTGAGGGTCGGTCAGAGACGGGGAACGGCGGTGGCCGCCATGACGACGGCGACGACGGCGACGAGGGACGCGAAGGCGGTGGCCAGCGTCTGCGGGTGCAGGCGCGCGGTGAGGCGCGGGCCGAGGTGGCTGCCGATCGCCGCGCAGGCCGCGAAGCCGGCCAGCAGCGGCCAGTCCAGGGCGATCGTGCCGGCCCGGGTGCCCAGCGCGGTGAGGGAGTTGATCAGGACGACGAGCAGCGAGGTGCCGATGGCGACCGGCATCTCCAGGCCCAGGACCAGGGTGAGGGCGGGGACGACGACAAAGCCTCCGCCGACTCCGAAGAAGCCGGTGAGCAGACCTATGGCGGAGGCGGTGGCGGCGACCCGGGAGACCCTTACGGGGACCCGTACGGGAACCGGTAGGGCGCCCTCCCGTAGGGGATCCCCTAAGGAAGTGGTGGCCGCCGGGGCTCCCGTTGCGCCTTCCGCCGGGGCACCGGTCGTGCGCCGCTCGCGCAGCGCCCGCCGCGCCAGCATCGCCGCCACCACGAGCATCAGCCCCGCGAACGCCGCCATCAGGACGCCGGGCGGCAGCGCCGCGCTCCAACGGGAGCCGAGGTAGCTGCCGGCCGTACCCAGTACGCCCACGGCGCCGCCGGCCGCCCAGCGGACCCGGCGGGCGCGGGCATGGCAGAGGAGTCCGGTCACCGCGCCGACCGTGACGACGATCAGCGCGCCCGCGGTCGCCTCGTGCGGTGACTGCCCCAGCAGATACACCAGCGCCGGCACCGCCAGCACCGAACCGCCACCGCCCAGCGCCCCCAGCAGCAGCCCGATCAGCAGCCCGCACGGCAGCGCCGCGACGGCTAAGAGGACGGACACGCTACGCGGACGGACAGGAGGCCGGGGACGGCGACCCGTCCTGGGAGGGGGCGGCGGCGCGCGGCGCCAGGGCGACGTTCCGGCTGTCGTCCGACCACTCCGCGACGAAGGTGAACCGGTCGCCGCGGACCACCGTCTCCCGCCACTCCACCGGCCGCTCCCCGGACCGGCCCAGCCGCTCGATGGCGAACGCCGCCTCCCGGTCGGCCAGCCCCAGCAGCCACGCCTGCCGGATGTCCGGCAGGAACGGCTGGATCCGCTCCCGGCCGCCGGTGACCTTCACCGAGCAGCGTCGCGACAGCTCGCCGTAGAGCGAGGTGTGCCCGAAGTCGGCCGCCAGCAGCGGCTCGGCGATCTCGGCGGGCAGATAGGCGGTGTCGTGGGCGAGCGGTTCGCCGTCCGCGAGCCGCAGCCGCTCCAGTACGACCAGCGGTGCGTCCGGGATCAGCCCCAGATGACCGGCGACCGTCGCGTCCGCGGTCCGCTCCAGCCGCAGCACCTCGCTGCGCTGCTCGACGCCCTGCCCCTCCAGCTCGCGGAAGAGGCTGTAGAGCGAGCCCAGCGGCTGCTGTATGCGGCGGGTGTCCAGCCGGCTGGCGCGGCCGCGTTCGGCGATCACCAGGCCGTCGGCGCGCAGCTTGCGCAGCGCCTCGCGGACGGTGTGTCGGCTCACCGCGTACTCGCCGGTGAGCCGGTGCTCGGCCGGGAACTCGTCGGTGAACGCACCGGCCGCCATCCGGCGGCGCAGATCGTCGAAGAGCTGCGCCCAGAGGGGCAGCGGTGAGCGCCGGTCCAGGGGGCGCGGTCCGTGCCCGCCGGTGGCGGCGCCGTCCGGTGGCGGCTCGGTCGTCATGGTGGCTCCTCCGGAACGTACGGGTGGATGCGCTGGTGAGGTCTCGAACGTCTCGTCAGCTGACACCGCATCGGGCTGAGGCGGCGTCAAGCCGACGCGGGGTGCGGGCTGATGCGCGGGGCGGTGCGGGATGGCCTGGGAGGTCACCCCCCGCTTGTCGCCCGCCGCCCCGGCTCCTTAATGTACGTACATCCGTGCATCCGCACAACGCGTTCCACCCGCACCACCCCCCCAAGCGGACTCCGCCCCCGCGCCCGGCGTCCGCCCGCCCCCTGGAGGCCGACCGTGCACTTCGCCCAGTACTACCTCGACTGCCTCTCCCAGGCGTCGTACCTGATCGGCGACCGGACCACCGGACGCGCCGTCCTCGTCGACCCACGCCGCGACATCGACGACTACCTGCACGACGCGGAGGCCGCCGGCCTGCGCATCGAACTCGTCATCGAGACGCACGTCCACGCCGACTTCCTCTCCGGCCACCTGGAGATCGCACGGGCCACCGGCGCCACCGTCGCCTTCGGGGAGGCCGCCGAAACCGGCTTCCCCATCAGGCGGTTACGGGACGGCGAGCGCATCCGGCTGGGGGCCGGAGAGGGCGAGGGGAGCTGTGAGGGGGCCGCCGAGGGGGACGCCGAGGGGGTCACGCTCACCGTCCTCGCCACTCCCGGCCACACCATGGAGTCCATCTGCCTGGTCGTCCACGAACACCCCGACGACGACGTGCCGTTCGGGGTCCTCACCGGCGACACCCTCTTCGTCGGCGATGTCGGCCGCCCCGACCTGCTCTCCGCGGCCGGCCACTCCCCGGAGGACATGGCCCGGCGACTGCACCACTCCCTGCACACCAAACTCATGGTTCTCCCGGACGCGACCCGGGTCTTCCCCGCACATGGCGCCGGCTCGGCCTGCGGCCGGAGCCTGTCCGCCGAGACCAGCTCCACCATCGGCGACCAACGCCGCCTCAACTACGCCCTGCAGCCCATGCCGGAGGACGCGTTCGTCCGGCTGGTCACCGCGGGCCAGCCCGCCACCCCCGGTTACTTCGCGCACGACGCGGCACTCAACCGGGACGGTCACCCCCTCCTGGAGGCCGCCCCGCTGCCCGCCCTCACCCTGGAGGAGGCGCTCGCGGCCCGCGACCAGCAGGGCGCCGCCCTCCTCGACTGCCGCCCGCAGGCCGCGTACACCCGCGCGCATCTGGCCGGATCGCTGCATACGAGCCTGGATACCCGGTTCGCGGAGTACGCCGGCAGCGTGGTCTCCCCGGGCACCCCGATCGTGCTGCTCGCCGACCCCGGCAAGGAGCAGGAGGCCCGCCTTCGCCTGGCCCGTATCGGCTATGACCGCGTCCTCGGCCATCTGCCCGACCCCGCCGCCGTATTGGACCGTGCGTCCGCGTCCGCCCTGGTCCGGCACAGCCATCGCATCCGCCCCGAGGAACTGCCCCTCACGGCGTCGTCGCCCGACGGCCGGGTGGCGCGCGCCCAGCTCATCGACGTCCGCAATCCGGCCGAGTACGCGGCGGGCGCCCTCCCCGGCGCCCACAGCATCCCGTTGGCCGGCCTCGCCGACCGCCTCGCCGAACTGGACCCGTCGCGCCCGGTCGTCCTCTACTGCCGCAGCGGGAACCGGTCGGTGATCGCGGCGGCGCTGCTGGAGGCGCACGGGTTCGGGGACGTGTGCGATGTGGTGGGCGGGTACGAGGCGGTGGCCGCGGGGAGGCGCTGAACGCCCGCGCCACGGACGCCCGTTCACCGCTGCCGACCCCTCCGCCGCAGTGCGCCTACCAGCGTGATGGCCACGGCGGCGGCGAGGCAGGCGGCAGCGGGCAGGGCCAGGGCCGGGGCCGGGGCCGGACGGGTGCCGCTCCCCGCTCCGGCGCCGGCACCGACCAGCGCCAGCCCCACCCCCGCCGTGGCCGTCATCACGGCCTTGGTCACCCCCGGAGGCCTCGCCCGCGCGCTCGCGGCGTACGACCGCCTGGGTGCCGGTGAGGGCCAGGCGGGACTTTGCGGACACGGCCTAGCCCGCCGGCCACGCCCAGCGCCGCCGCGGCCGCCGTCGAGGCCGCCACCAGGGCGGGCGCGTCCGTGCCGGGCCCGACGGCCCACAGTGCGGCCCCGGCGGCCGACAGGCAGACCGCCATCACCGGCACGGCCCGCTCGGGCCGCACCCGGCCGGCCAGCGGGCCGCCGGCGGCCAGGGCGGCTGCCGGAGCCAGGAAGGCCACCCCCGCGTCCAGGGCGGACCACCCCCGGCCCTGTTGGAGCAGCAGCGGGACCACGTACAACAGGGCCACGGTCGCGGAGTTGGCGACCGCACCGGACACGGTCAGCGCCACATACGGGCGGTTGCGGAACAGCGCCGGGTCCACCAGCGGGTCGGGGGAGCGGCGCTCGGCCCGTACCAAGAGCGCGCCGAGCGCCGGCGCGGCGGCCGCCCGGCTCCAGGCCGCGGGGTGTTCCAGCCAATGGGTCAGGCAGGCCAGCGTGCCAGTGGCGGCGACCGCGCCCGTGAGGTCGAGGGGGTGCTTTCCCGCATCCGGGGCAGGTGATTCGGCCGTCCGGAGGGCGCAGGCGGCGGCCACCACGGCGAGCGGCACCGTCAGCCAGAAGACGGCCCGCCAGGACACGAACCGGGCGAGCGCGCCGCCGACGAACGGGCCGCAGACGGTGGCTACTCCGGCCAGGCCCAGTGCCTGCCCGATCGCCCGTTGCACGCGCCCCGGTGGGCAGGCGTTGGTGAGCAGGGCCAGCCCGGCGGGCATGATCAGCGCACCGCCCGCCCCCTGCAGCAACCGCGCCGCCACCAGGAGCGGCAGCGACGGCGCGAGCGCGCACAGCGCGGCTGCGGCGGCGAAGAGCGCCAGCCCCAGGGCCAGCATCCGGCGGCGCCCCCACAGGTCGGCCAGCCGGCCGGCGACCGGCATCAGGGAGCCGGCGGTGAGCAGATAGCCGCTGACCGCCCAGGGCAGGGCGGTCCGGGAACCGTCCAGGTCGGCGCGGATGACGGGGAGCGCGGGGTTCAGCGCGAAGGCGTCCAGCTGCACGCAGAAGGCGCCGGTGGCGACGGCGGCCGGCGCCCAACGGGCCCGCGAGCGCGCGGAGGAGGGAGCGTGCGCGGGCGGGTCCGGGCGCGGACGCGGGGGCGGTACGGACTCCGGCGTGACGGGCATGAGGGCACCTCTCATGAGTCTCACGAGCCCCTCGGGCACGGATGGCCTCGGGGGTTGGCGGAAAACAGCAGGGGAGAGGAGGGATGGGGTGCACCAGAAGGGGGAAGGACCCGTAGGCGGCGGGAGCCCTGGGCAGCAGGGCCGGGGCCCGAAGGCAGCAGGGCCCTGAGGAGAAGCCCGTAGGGGGAATGCCTCTAGGGGAAGAGCCCGTAAGGGTGTTGCTCGCCGAGGTGCGGGAAGGGGCGGGCGCCGGCCCCGTACAGCGGACGTTAAGCGATCGTTGATCGGTGATCTACATGCTGATCCGCATGTTGCGCCGTGTGATCACAGAGCATGCAGAAGACGCCCGCGAAGTTCAAGAGCCGGCAGCGTCGCGGATCGCCCTCACCTGGAGTGGGGAGCCGGGACGTCTGGAGGAGCTGACGCACGGCATGCTCCTCGACCAGGCCGCACGGGCCGCTGCCGCGCTCGCCCGGCTCGGGGTGCGGGCCGGCGACCGGGTGGCGGTCCATCTGCCGCTGGTCCCGGAGTCGGTGATCGCCACGCTCGCCTGCGGCCGGCTGGATGCGATACGTACCACGCTGCCGGTCTCGCTGACGGTGCCCGAACTGGTCGCGCGGACCCGGGAGTCGGACGCCCGGGTGGTGATCACCGCGGACGCGGCGTTCTGGGACGGGGCCGTACGGCCGGTGAAGGCCCTGCTCGACCATGCACTGGCGCGAGGCGCGGCCGCGGGGGGCGCGTCCGATCGCACGGTGCTGGTGGTGAACCGCTGCTCGCGTCCGGTGTCCTGGAAGCCCGGCCGTGACATGTGGTGGCACGAGGCGCTGGAGGGGACGGCGAAGAGCCGCTGACGACCCCGGCCGCCCTGGCCTGCGGACACCCGGCCTTCCCTAGGGGCACTCACCCGATAAGGCCGCACAACAGGCGGTCGGCCCCCTCGCTGCCTAGCGTGGGACCCGTGCCACAGCCGACGGACCCGTGCCACAGCCAACGGACCTGTGTCACAACCGACGGACCCGTGCCACGGCCAACGGAAGGGTGATCTCCCATGCCCCACGACCAGGCATACGCGCGCCACCCCCTCCCCGGCACCGACCCGGGCCGCCCCCGCAAACGCAAACACGCCTCCCAGAGCCCGCCGACCCGGCCCCACGACGGGCAGCGCCCACACCCCGTACCCACCCACGACAAGGGCAGTCAGGGACGGTCCGCCGCGGGCACCAATTAACCCGTCGAGTCCTCGGCGAGCGGCCGATAGCTTTCCGGCATGACGTCATCATCGCTACGCCTGGAGAAGGTCACGCCGGACAACGTCGAGGCCGCATGCCGGCTGCGGGTCCGGCCGGACCAGGAGGGGCTGGTGGCGCCGGTGGCGCGGTCGCTGGCCGAGGCGTATGCGCAGCCCGAGATCGCCTGGCCCCGGTTGGTCTTTGACGGTGAACAGCTCGTGGGCTTCGTCATGGGCTTCTTCCTCGTGCGCTTCGACCCGGAGAACCCGCAGGACAGGCTGCGCTCGGGAATCTGGCGCCTGAACATCGCCGCTGATCAACAGGGCCGGGGCTACGGCCGGTTCGCCGTGGAGTCCGTGTGCGAGGAGATCCGCGGGCGCGGGCAGACCCGGGCGACGGTGACCTGGGTCCCGGGGGAGCATGGGCCGGAACGGTTCTACCGGCGACTCGGCTTCGTGCGGACCGGAGAGACGAGCGGCGACCAGGTCGTCGGCGAACTGCCCGTGACCGCCTGACCGCCTGACCGGCTGACCGCCTGGCCGCCGGAGCGAGTGACCGCCTGACCGGCGGGCTGCCTGAGCGAGTGACCGCTTGGGTGCGTGCTGAACGGCGGCAGTGTCCGGCCCGCCCGTACCCTGGAGGCGTGAGCACCACCCCCGAATCCGAGCAGACCCCCGAGCCCGAGGCCGCCGCCGCTACCGATGCCGACGGCAGCGGCGACCAGGCTCCGGCGGCTGCGCCGGCACCGCGCCCCGCCCGCGGACCCGCCGCGAGGCTGATCTTCGACGACCCGCTGAACCAGCAGTCCTCCGACGACACCGATCGTGGCTGGGGCGAGCGCCCGGCCGGCGGTGACAGCGCCGCCGATCTCGCCCGCTTCCTCGACGAAAAGCCGCCCCACCACCTCTGAGCGAGGCGAGGGGGCGGCGTGTGCCGGCCTTTGGCGCCTGCTACTCGTGGGTCTTCTGGGTGCCGATGGTCCCCGAGGCGGAGGACGGCAGGGTGGGCGAGCCGTCGCGCCGGGCGATCAGCGCGTCGCGGATCTCGGTGAGCAGCTCGACCTCGGTCTGGGACGCCGAGGCGTCCTCGACCGGCTTCTTGGCCTCCTGGCGTTCCTTCCACTTGTTCATCGGAAGGATCATGAGGAAGTAGACGACCGCGGCGGTGATCAGGAACGTCAGCGCGGCGCTCAGCACCGAGCCCCAGAGGATGTAGATGCCGTCGGTGTACGCGCCCGACTTGGGGTCCTTGGCGCACGTCGCGGTCAGGCAGGACTGGTAGTGGTCCAGGTTCTGCGAACCGAGGGCACCCACGATGGGGCTGATGACGCCCTTCACCACCGCGTTGACGATGTTGGTGAACGCCGCACCGACGACGACCGCGACCGCGAGTTCGACGACGTTGCCTCGCATCAGGAATTCCCTGAAGCCTGCGAGGACGCTTCTCTTCTCCGTGCTCACCTATGAAGACCCTTCTTGTCTGGCCGATGCGCCTCGAAGGATGATCCCGGACCGGCTCAGGCTGCGCAACTCGGGTCAGGTGTGATGTTTTTCCATAAGGCTCCCTTTTGGCCCTGGTCGGGATATGGGTGATCTCCGCTTTGCTTCATGGTTCGGTGTGGTGAGGCGAGTCGAGGCTGGGCGAGTGGCCGAATGCCTGCCCCTCCGTTGGGCCTGCTGTCCCCGTCCTGGGCGCTGCTCCCTCCCAGGGCGGGCGCCCGCGGTGCCGGGCGGCTCGTCGGTCGCCAATAGGCGATTCTCGGATGACAAGGAAGGCTTTAAGGGGCGGCGGTCGTGAAGTTCTCGTCCCGTGTGCGTGACTGACTTGAGGCGGGAAGTGACAGGCTCAAGGAAGTCTGCGGGTAAGCGGGTAAAGAGAGTCGGGGGAAGTGGACGAATATGGCCGTCGTCTATGGAAGTTCGTTGAAGGTTCTCTGAAATGCCGCCCGCCGCGCCCGCCGTCATGAGCGATATTGCGATCAAATGTGCGCCAGGGAGAAGGCTTTCGATTGGTGACGCACTTCTCATTTCTGGGCTATGGGTCCGTGCAGTCGCCCGTCGGGTCGCGTAAATCGATCTTTGGGTGTGGTGATGTGCGCTGAGCACCGCGTTCGTGCGTCGTCGGCGTCCGGCTGCACGGAAATGATCAGTGCGGCCGCGGTCATGGTGACTCCCGCCAGGGCGCTGCGGCGCTGTCGCACGAACCTTCGTAACCGATGACGGGAGGGCGTGACCTGCACCGGAGCGAACTGCGCCACTGCGCGGCGCGGGGGTGTGGGCAGTGGGGGGTCGGGTGGAGGGGAGTGCGGGGGCGTGGCGAGCGTGGCAGGGGCCGTGAGCAGGTGAGGGGCGGACGGGGCTGAGCGGAGGGGCTGTGGCGTCGGGTCGGTGAATGTGCTGGGCATGAAGGACCGCCTGTGACGAGGGGTTTGCCTTGGGCTACGTCCCACCGTGCCGCAGTCCGCCCGCGCCCGCTCCGGCCTGTGGACGACCCCGCCCTTGTGGACAACCCCGTCACCCGGGTCACACGTCACAGCCTCACGGCAGCTCGATGCCCAGCTCCCAGCCCGCGTGGGCGTCGACGCACAGGCAGTCCCTGGCCGTGTTGTCGGGCAGTGCGGCGACCGCGTCGAAGAGCACCTCGCGCAGCCGGCCGACGTTCTGGGAGAAGACGGCAAGAACCTCTTCGTGGGAGACGCCGTCGCCGGTCTCGGTGCCCGCGTCCAGGTCGGTGACCAGGGACAGTGAGGTGTAGCACAGGCTCAGTTCGCGGGCCAGGACCGCTTCGGGGTGGCCGGTCATGCCGACCACCGACCAGCCCTGGGCGGCGTGCCAGCGCGATTCGGCGCGGGTGGAGAAGCGCGGTCCCTCGATGACGACGAGCGTGCCGCCGTCGACCGGCTCCCAGTCGCGGCCGCGGGCAGCCGTGAGGGCGGCCTGGCGGCCGCTGGGGCAGTACGGGTCGGCGAAGGTGAGGTGGACGACGTTGGGGACGCTGCCATCCGGCAGCGGGTGGCCGTCGAAGTAGGTCTGCGGGCGCGCCTTGGTGCGGTCGACGAGCTGGTCGGGGACGAGCAGCGTGCCGGGGCCGTACTCGGGGCGCAGACCGCCGACCGCGCACGGGCCGAGGACCTGCCGTACGCCGACGGAGCGCAGCGCCCACAGGTTGGCGCGGTAGTTGATGCGGTGCGGCGGGAGGTGGTGGCTGCGGCCGTGCCGGGGCAGGAAGGCGACCTGGCGGCCGGCGATCTCGCCGAGGAACAGCGAGTCGCTGGGGGGACCGTAGGGGGTGTCCACCGTGATTTCGGTCACGTCGTCGAGGAAGGAGTAGAACCCCGAGCCGCCGATGACACCTATCTCCGCGTCAGCCATGCGGGCCACACTATCGGGACCGGGTGCCGGTCGACCCCGTGATCAGCGATCCGGCCGCCTCGTGGGGGATCAGAGGCCTTGGGACGCCAGAGCGATCGGACGACCGGTCCACCGCAACAACCGGACCACCGGACCACCGGACCACCGGAACAACCGAACCCCGCCGTCCATGAAGGCGGCGGGGTCCGAAGAAGTGCGGGGTGCGGCTCAGGCCGCGGAGCTGGTGCTCGACGTGCTGCTGGAGGCCGCCGCGGCCGGGGTGGAGGACGCGGAGTCGGAGCTGCTCGACGAGGAGCCGGCGGAGTCCGAGGAGGACGTGCCGCTCGACGAGGAGGAGCTCTTCGCGGGGCTGCTGCTGGACGACGCACCGCGGCTGTCGTTGCGGTAGAAGCCGGAGCCCTTGAAGACGATGCCGACCGCGGAGAACACCTTCTTGAGGCGTCCGTTGCAGCTGGGGCACTCCGTCAGCGCGTCGTCGGTGAACTTCTGCACCGCCTCGAGGCCTTCGCCGCACTCGGTGCACTGGTACTGGTAGGTCGGCACTTGACTTCCTCCTGGCACTCTCACTCGATGAGTGCTAACGACGCTCCATATTGCAGTATTCCCGCCCGTCAGTCCACCGTGACGGGGAGACGGTGACCGACTCCACGTCCGTTCAGGCGCTCGTCAGCTCCCGCTCCCGGTCGTCAGCAGCGGGGGACACGGTTGCGTCGCCCTGGGAGGCGACCACGGTCGAGGAGCGCGGCAGCAGGTGGGCGCGGAGCGCGACCAGCACCACCAGAGCCAGCGTCGTGCCCGCCAGCGGCACCAGGAAGCCGGTGCTCGGGCCGAAGCGGTCCGCCAACTGGCCGGCGGAGGTGGCCGCGGCCGCCTGGCCCAGCGCGACCGCGCCGGTCAGCCAGGTGAAGGCCTCGGTACGGGCGGCGGCCGGCACCAGCGACTCGACGAGCGTGTAGCCGGTGATCAGGGCCGGGGCGATGCACAGGCCCACGACCAGGCCGACGGCGCCCAGCAGCGGCACCGCGGTCACCGTCCACAGGGGAGTGGTGGCCAGCGCCAGCAGACCGTAGGCGACCAGCAGCCGGCGTCGCGGGCCGACCTTCCAGGAGATCGCGCCGCAGGCGACGCCGGCGAGCATGTTGCCGCCGGCGAAGATCCCGTAGAGCACGCCGTTGATGCCGGGCTGCCCGATGTGCTGGGTGAACGCGGTCAGCGAGACCTGCATACCGCCGAAGACGGCGCCGATGCCGAGGAACGCCACGATCAGGACGCGGACGCCGGGCACCGACAGCGCCGAGACGCGCGGCCGGTCGCCGGCCCCGGCCCGGTGCACCGGAGGCTGGCTGCGCCGCTGCGAGGCGAACAGCAGCCCGCCGGCCAGCGTCAGCGCGGCCTCGGCGATCAGGCCGGCCGCCGGGTGGATGCCCGTGCACAGCGCGGTCGCGAGAACCGGGCCGATCACAAAGGTGAACTCGTCGGTCACCGACTCGAAGGCGGCGGCCGTCGGCATCAACGGGCTGCCGCCCAGCCGGGAGGCCCAGCGGGCCCGCACCATCGGGCCGACCTGCGGAGTCGAGGCGCCCGTGGGGACGGCGACGGCGAGCAGCGCCCACAGGGGGGCGTGGACGAGGGCCAGGATGATCAGGGCCGTGACGCCGGCGACGTGGACCAGGACGCCGGGGAGCAGTACGGCGCGCTGGCCGAAGCGGTCGGCGAGTTTGCCGCTCTGCGGGGCGAACAGCGCCATCGAGACACCGGTGGCGGCGGACACCGCGCCCGCGGTGCCGTACGAGCCGGTGGTGGATTCGACGAGCAGCACGATGCCGATCGTCAGCATCGCGAAGGGCTGCCGGGCCAGAAAGCCGGGCAGCAGGAATGTCCATGCACCTGGGGTGCGGAGCAGTTGTCCGTAACCGGGACGGGAGTCCTTGACCGCGGATGCCACGGCCGGGCCTTTCTGCCGCCTGGTAGCGCGCCACCCGCGAGGTCGTCACGGGCACGCGCCGAGAGCTGTCCTCTCGCGCAGGACCGAGTGATACCGCATGGTCCGCACCCCGAGAGGTGGCTGCGTGTGGCAGGGGACCGCGGCCGCCGAGCGGTCGCGCCAGCTCTGCGTCAGGCAGAGTTGGTTCGTCAGTGTTCCTTTTCATACTACAGGCCCAAGCGCGTGAAGCCCTGGGATTAGCCAGGGCTTCACGTAAATTTCCTTGGGTTCCGTGGAGATATGCAGCACATTTCCGGGGCGGCCGCGCCGCGAGGGCGTGGCCCCCGGGCGGCGCGGGCGCTATCCGTGGGGGTGCCGCCGCGAGGCACCGTCCGCCCCCAGCCAGCCGGCCAGCTTGCCGCCCTGGGAGACCGCCTGCAGCCGCCGCTCGGCCGCGTCGCGCACCTGGTCCGTGGCCACCACCAGCAGCTCGTCGCCGCGCCGCAGCACCGTCGTCGGCGAGGGCACGAAGCTGGAGCCGTCCCGTACGACGAGGGTGACCGCGGCGCCCGCGGGCATCCGCAGCTCGCCGACCTCGACGCCGTGCATACGGGACGTCGGGCCGATGGACGTGGACAGCAGATGGCCGCGCAGCCGCTCCAGGGGAGCCGACTCGATGCCCAGGTCGGCGGCCTCCTTGCCGTTGCCCAGTTCCAGTCGCCGGGCCAGCCACGGCAGCGTCGGCCCCTGGACGAGGGTGTAGACCACGACCAGGACGAAGACGATGTTGAAGACCCGTTCGCTGCCGGGTACGTCGCTCACCATCGGAATGGTGGCCAGCACGATGGGGACCGCGCCGCGCAGCCCGGCCCAGGACAGCAGGGTCTTCTCCCGCCAGGGCACCCGGAACGGCAGCAGCGCGGTGAACACCGACGCCGGCCGGGCCACGATCGTCAGGATCAGCCCGATGACCAGCGCGGGCACGAAGTCGTCGACCAGCTTGTGCGGGGTGACCAGCAGACCCAGCAGCACGAACATGCCGATCTGGCCGATCCAGCCGAGGCCCTCGGCGAAGCCGCGGGTGGCCGGTGCGTGCGGCAGCTTGGCGTTGCCGAGGATCACCGCGGCCAGATAGACGGCGAGGAAGCCGGAGCCGTGCGCCAGTGCGCCGGCCGCGTACGCGGAGACCGCGATGGCCATGACGGCGATCGGGTAGAGGCCGGACGCGGGCAGCGCCACATGCCGCAGCCCGTACGCGCCGAGCCATCCGATGGCCAGTCCGATGGCGGCGCCGATCGCCAGCTCCAGGGCGATGGTGCCGAGCAGGACGTACCACTCCTCGACCGGTCCCACGGTGGAGAAGGCGACGACGAGGATGACCACCGGGGCGTCGTTGAAGCCGGATTCGGCTTCCAGGACACCTGTCAGGCGGGACGGCAGCGGCACGTTGCGCAGCACGGAGAAGACCGCCGCGGCGTCCGTGGAGGAGACCACGGCGCCGATCAGCAGCGCCTGCCGCCAGTCGATTCCGGCCAGATAATGCGCTCCGGCCGCGGTGACCCCCACGCTCACCGCGACGCCGACCGTCGAGAGCGCCGCCGCCCGGGGCAGTGCCGGCTTGATCTCTTTCCACTTGGTGCCCAGGCCGCCCTCGGCGAGGATCACGACCAGTGCGGCATAGCCGAGGATCTGGGTCAGCTCGGCACCGTCGAAGGCGACGCCGCCGATGCCGTCCTGCCCTATGGCGACGCCTATCCCCAGGTAGATGAGCAGGCTGGGGAGCCCGCTGCGCGAGGACACCCGTACCGCGGCGACGGCGATGAGCAGCACGAGTGAGCAGATCAGCAGGAGTTCGTTGAGGTGTTCGACAGTCAGGGAGCTGGTCCTTCCTCGCACAGGTTCGGGCGGTGGGCCGGTGGGTAGCTTTCCTTACCGTATCTAGTTACTGAGACTAACAATTTACCATTACTTGAAAGTCGGATGTGCTGGTGGTGACTCCGCGTAGGGGTCGCCGAACCCGTGCGCCTATGGTTGCTCCAGCACTCCCACCCTGCCCCTCGAAGGACCGAGATGCCCGCCAACAAGTCCGGCCCAGTCCCCAGGAAGAAGAAGGGGCGGCGCGGCCGTCTCGTCGCGATCACTGTCGTGCTGCTGCTCGTGGCGGGCATCGGCTTCGGCGCGTTCTGGGGGGTCAGCACCGTACGCGCCTCCATCCCCCAGACCACCGGCTCGCTCAAACTCCCGGGCCTGGCAAACCCGGTGGACGTCGTCCGCGACGCCCACGGCATCCCGCAGATCTACGCCGACACCGACGAGGACCTCTTCCGCGCCCAGGGCTACGTCCAGGCCCAGGACCGCTTCTGGGAGATGGACGTCCGGCGCCACATGACCGCGGGCCGGCTCTCGGAGATGTTCGGCAAGAGCCAGGTCAAGACCGACTCCTTCCTGCGCACCCTGGGCTGGCACCACGTGGCGCAGAAGGAGTACGACACCAAGCTCTCCCCCGGCACCAAGAAGTACCTCCAGGCCTACTCCGCCGGTGTCAACGCCTACCTCAAGGACCACGAGGGCTCGGCGCTGTCCCTGGAGTACGCGGCGCTGGACTTCGACAACGACTACAAGCCCGGCAAGTGGACGCCGGTCGACTCGGTGGCCTGGCTCAAGGCGATGGCCTGGGACCTGCGCGGCAACATGCAGGAGGAGATCGACCGCTCCCTGATGACCAGCCGCTTCACCCCGGAGCAGATCGCCCAGCTCTACCCGGCGTACCCGTACAAGCGGAACCGGCCGATCGTCGACGGCGGCACGGTCGACCCGGCCACCAAGCAGTTCACGCCCAAGCGCTCGGCCAACTCCGCCCCCGCCGGCACCGCCGTCGGCGGCCTGCAGACGCAGCTGTCCTCGCTGTCCAAGACCCTCGACGAGATCCCGGCGCTGCTCGGCCCCAACGGCAACGGCATCGGCTCCAACTCCTGGGTCGTCTCCGGTGCGCACACCACCACCGGCAAGCCGCTGCTCGCCAACGATCCGCACCTGGCCCCGCAGATGCCCTCGCTCTGGTACCAGATGGGCCTGCACTGCCGTACCACCGGCCCCAAGTGCAACTACGACGTCTCCGGCTTCACCTTCTCCGGGATGCCCGGCGTCGTCATCGGCCACAACCAGAACATCTCCTGGGGCATGACCAACCTCGGCGCGGACGTCACCGATCTGTACCTGGAGAAGATCAACGCCGACGGGTACCTCTACGACAACCGGCAGCGGCCCTTCACCACCCGCAAGGAGACCATCAAGGTCGCCGGCGGTGAGAGCCGCGAGATCACCGTCCGCTCCACCAACAACGGGCCGATCGTCTCCGACCGCGACGACGAGCTCGGCAACGTGGGCAAGGACGCCCCCGTGGGCAACGCCGCACCGGACCGCGGCGACGGCTACGCCGTATCGCTGCGCTGGACCGCGCTGGACCCCGGCAACTCCATGGACGGCGTCTTCGAGCTCAACCGCGCCCAGGACTGGAGCGGCTTCCGCAAGGCCGCCGCGCACTTCGAGGTCCCCTCCCAGAACCTGATCTACGCCGACACCAAGGGCAACATCGGCTATCAGGCGCCCGGCCGGATCCCGGTCCGCGGCAAGGGCGACGGACACTTCGACGGCACCTACCCGGCGCCCGGCTGGGACCCGGCCTACCAGTGGAAGAGCTACATCCCGCAGAAGTCCCTGCCGTACGAGTACAACCCCCAGCGCGGCTACATCGTCACCGCCAACCAGGCCGTCGTCGACGAGAAGTACCCCTACCTGATCACCAAGGACTGGGGCTACGGCTCCCGCAGCCAGCGGATCAACGACCTGATCCAGTCGAAGATCAAGGACGGCGGCAAGGTCTCCACCGACGACATGCAGACCTTCCAGAAGGACAACAGCAGCGAGATCGCCCGGCTGCTGACGCCCTACCTGACGAAGATCGACATCAAGGACGGCTACGTCCGCGACGCCCAGCAGCTGCTGGAGGGCTGGGACTTCACCCAGGAGCCCGACTCCGCCGCGGCCGCCTACTTCAACGCCGTCTGGCGCAACACCCTCAAGCTCGCCTTCGGCAACAAGATGCCCAAGGAGCTGCGGGTCCAGGGCCAGTGCCTCAACGTCCGCCCGGCCGACGAGACCGGCCCCGCCGACGAGAACGACACCTACGTCCGCGAATGCGGGGAGCGCGACGGCGACACCGCCCAGCCCGACGGCGGCGACCGCTGGTACGAGGTGGTCCGCAACATCCTCGACGACCCCGACAACGCCTGGTGGAAGACCGAGGACCGGCCCGGTCGGCCCGGCGACAAGAACCGCGACCAGCTCCTCGCGCACGCCATGACCGACGCGCGCTACGAGCTGACCTCCAAGCTGGGCAAGAACATCGACAACTGGAGCTGGGGCCGGCTGCACCAGCTGTTCCTGAAGAACCAGACCCTGGGCACCGACGGGCCGGGGATGCTGCAGGGCCTGTTCAACCGCGGCCCCTGGAACCTCGGCGGCGGTGAGGCCGCGGTCGACGCCACCGGCTGGAACGCCGCCGGCGGCTACAAGGTCACCTGGGTCCCGTCGATGCGGATGGTGGTCAACCTCGCCGACCTCGACAAGTCCCGCTGGATCAACCTCACCGGCGCCTCCGGGCACGCCTACGACACGCACTACTACGACCAGACGGACAAGTGGGCCAAGGGCGAACTGCTGCCCTGGGCGTTCGGCGAAGAGGCGGTCAAGAAGGCGGGCAAGGACACGCTGACGCTGTCCCCCTAGGGCAGACGCCGCCCCGCCGGGGCGCCGCCGTCCCCTCATGCCGACGGGCGGGCCGGAAGACCTCCACGAGAGTCTCCCGGCCCGCCCGTCGACGTTCCGCGCCGTGCGGAGGGCTTCGTATACGGCGCCCCCGTACGCCGGGCCCCGTACGCCGCTGCGCCCGCACCCGGCGCCCCCGTAGGCGGCCCTCCCGCCCGCAGTGCTCAGTGCCGGAAGCGGTGCACCGCCGACGGCGTCACCGCGGCGTGCACATGCCGGTCGTGCGGCTCGGCCGGCACTTCGGGCAGCACCTCCGCGTCGTAGAGCAGCACCACCAGCGACGCCTGCGCACCGGCCCGCTCCAGCCGCGCCAGCACCCGGTCGTACGAGCCGCCGCCGCGCCCCAGCCGCACCCCCCGCCGGTCCACCGCCAGCCCCGGCAGCAGCACCACCTGCGCCTGGGTGACGGCCTTCGGGGTCAGCCGCTCGCCGGCCGGCTCCAGCAGCCCCCAGCCCGCCGGTACGAGCCGCTCGGCGCCCTCGTAGAGCGCCCAGTCCAGATCGTTGTCCGGGAGCAGTACCGGCAGCAGCACCCGCACCCCGGCCGCCCGCAGCCGGTCCAGCAGGGCGTGGGTGGACGGTTCGCCGCCGATCGAGACATATGCGGCGACGGTCGGCGGGGTCTCGGGCCGTGGGGCGTCCGGGGCCGGGGCGACATAGGGGGCCAACTCGTCCAGCTCCAGCGTCCGTCGGGCCAGCGCCTCGCCCGTCGCCGCGATGACATCCGCCGGCAACGATCTCCTCACTTCCAGGAGATCGCGCCGCAACCTGCGCTTTCTATCGTGGTTCGTGCTCACTGTGTGCCCTTGCTCCCGCTCTCGTGCTCTATTGACCGGACCCTCATCATCGTTCCGATAGGGCCGGTTATGGTGTCGCGCATGACCCCATCGCACACACGGATCAGCAAGGCTGTCATCCCAGCAGCCGGCCTCGGCACCAGGTTTCTCCCCGCTACGAAGGCCACACCCAAGGAGATGCTCCCGGTCGTCGACAAGCCCGCCATCCAGTACGTGGTGGAGGAGGCGGCCGCCGCCGGGCTCTCCGACGTCCTGATGGTGACCGGCCGCAACAAGCGCCCCCTCGAGGACCACTTCGACCGCAACTACGAGCTCGAAGAGGCCCTGCACCGCAAGGGCGACGAGTCCCGCCTCGCCAAGGTGCAGGAGTCCAGCGACCTGGCGACCATGCACTACGTACGCCAGGGCGACCCCAAGGGCCTGGGCCACGCCGTGCTCTGCGCCGCTCCCCACGTCGGCGACCAGCCCTTCGCGGTCCTCCTCGGTGACGACCTGATCGACCCCCGCGACCCGCTGCTGGCGCGCATGGTCGAGGTCCAGGAGCAGTACGGCGGCTCCGTCATCGCCCTCATGGAGGTCGACCCGGCGAACATCCACCTCTACGGCTGCGCGGCCGCCGCTCCCACCGGCGACGACGACGTCGTGACCGTCTCGGACCTGGTCGAGAAGCCCGACCCGGCCGAAGCCCCCAGCAACCTCGCGATCATCGGCCGCTACGTCCTCGACCCGGCCGTCTTCGAGGTGCTGCGCAAGACCGACCCGGGCCGCGGCGGCGAGATCCAGCTCACCGACGCCCTCCAGGTGCTGGCCGCCGACCCGTCCCTGGGCGGGCCGGTGCACGGCGTGGTCTTCAAGGGCCGGCGCTATGACACCGGCGACCGTGGCGACTATCTGCGTGCCATTGTCAGACTGGCATGCGAACGTGAGGACCTGGGCCCGGACTTCAGGACCTGGCTGCGCAGTTACGTGACCGAGGAGATGTAGGACGTTGAACAACGCCACCGACCGGACCAGCCACCAGGACCGCGTCTGGTCGGTGGCCGACCATCTCGACGACGTCCTGTCCCGGATCACCCCGCTGGAACCGATCGAGCTGCAGCTCCTCGACGCCCAGGGCTGCGTCCTGGTCGAGGACGTCACGGTCGCCGTCGCCCTGCCGCCGTTCGACAACAGCTCCATGGACGGCTATGCCGTCCGCGCCGCCGACGTGGCGGGCGCCACGGAAGCCGCCCCGGTCGCCCTGACCGTCATCGGCGATGTCGCGGCGGGCAGCGGCGAGCTGCCGGAGGTCGGCCCAGGCCAGGCCGCCCGGATCATGACCGGCGCCCCCCTGCCGCCCGGTGCCGAGGCCGTCGTCCCCGTCGAGTGGACCGACGGCGGCACGGGCCGGGGACCGGCCGCCACGATGCGCGCCCACAGCGCCGCCCCGCAGGATGCCGGCGGTGAGGTCCGCATCCACCGCCCGGCGGCCGCCGGCGCCCACATCCGCCGCCGCGGCAGCGACGTCACCGAAGGCGAGCCGGCCCTCGCGGCGGGCACGGTCCTCGGCCCCTCCCAGATCGGCCTGCTCGCCGCCCTCGGCCACGGCACGGTCCGGGTCCGCCCCCGCCCCCGGGTCGTGGTGATGTCGACCGGCAGCGAACTGGTCCAGCCCGGCGAGGCGTTGGGCCCCGGCCAGATCCACGACTCCAACAGCTTCCAGCTCGCCGCCGCCGCCCGTGCCGCCGGCGCCATCGCCTACCGTGTGGGCGCCGTCGCCGACGACGCCGCCACCCTCCGCGCCACGCTGGAGGACCAGCTCATCCGGGCCGACATCCTCGTCACCAGCGGCGGGGTCAGCGTCGGCGCCTACGACGTGGTCAAGGAGACCCTCGCGGGGCTGTCCGCCGCCGAGCCCGACGGCTCGGCCCTCGCGGGCGGCGGCGTGGAGTTCCGCAAGCTCGCCATGCAGCCGGGCAAGCCCCAGGGCTTCGGCCTCATCGGCCCCGACCGCACCCCGCTCCTCGCCCTGCCCGGCAACCCGGTCAGCTCGTACGTCTCCTTCGAGGTGTTCGTACGCCCCGCCATCCGCGCCCTGATGGGCCTGGCGGACGTACACCGCCCGACCGCCACCGCCCGGTGCGTCGAGGCCATCGCCTCCTCGCCCAAGGGCAAGCGGCAGTTCCTGCGCGGCTCCTACGACGCCGAGGCCGGCGCGGTCACCCCGGTCGGCGGCCCCGGTTCCCACCTGATCAAGGCCATGGCGCACGCCAACGCGCTGATCGTCGTCCCCGAGGACACCACCGAGGTTCCCGTGGGCGGGACCGTGGAGGTCGTCCCGCTGGGACAGCCCGCCGGGTGACCCGGAGCCGCCGGGGGTACGGTGTCGTCCCACAGGCGGCAGTTTCGACCGGGAGAACGATGAGCAGCGGCCAGCAACACCTCACCCATCTCGACGCGTCGGGCGCGGCGCGGATGGTCGACGTCTCCGCGAAGGAGGTCACCGCCCGCACGGCCCGGGCCCGCGGCCGGGTCCTGGTATCGCCGCAGGTCATCGAGTTGCTGCGGGGCGAGGGCGTGCCCAAGGGCGATGCCCTGGCCACCGCCCGGATCGCCGGCATCATGGGCGCCAAGCGCACCCCCGAGCTGATCCCGCTCTGCCACCCCCTCGCCGTCTCCGGTGTGAAGGTGGACCTCTCCCTCACCGACGAAGCCGTCGAGATCGCGGCCACGGTCAAGACCACCGACCGCACGGGCGTGGAGATGGAGGCGCTGACCGCCGTCTCGGTGGCCGCCCTCACCGTCGTCGACATGATCAAGGCCGTCGACAAGGCCGCGGTGATCTCCGACATCCGCGTCGAGGAGAAGACCGGCGGCAAGTCCGGCGACTGGAGCCGGTCATGAGACCCGCCCGCGCCCTGGTCGTCACCGCCTCCAACCGCGCCGCGGCCGGCGTCTACCCCGACCGGGGCGGCCCGCTGCTGGCCGAGGGCCTGACGGCCATGGGCTTCGAGGTCGACGGCCCGCAGGTGGTCCCCGACGGTGACCCGGTGGAGGCCGCCCTGCGCGAAGCAGTCGGCGCCGGCCGCTACGCCGTCGTCCTCACCACCGGCGGCACGGGCCTGTCGCCCACCGACCGCACCCCCGAGGCCACCCGCCGGATCCTGGACTACGAGGTCCCCGGCATCCCCGAGGCGATCCGCGCCGCCGGGCGCGAGAAGGTCCCCACCGCCGCCCTCTCCCGCGGCCTGGCCGGTGTCGCCGGCACGACGCTGATCGTCAACCTCCCCGGCTCGACGGGCGGTGTCCGCGACGGTCTCGCCGTCCTCGCCGAGCTCCTCCCGCACGCCGTGGACCAGATCCGCGGCGGCGACCACCCCCGCCCCTCCGGGAGCCCGAGCTGAACGCGCCCTGGCCGGTGGTCCTGACGGACGGTGATGTCACCCTCCGCCCGATACGGCTGCGCGACCAACGGGCCTGGCGCGAGGTCAACCGCCGCAACCGCGACTGGCTGCGCCCCTGGGAAGCCACCATCCCGCCGCCCCCGCCCGGCCTGGCCCCGCCGCACCGTCCCACGTACCGTCAGATGGTCCGCCATCTGCGCGCGGAGGCACACGCCGGCCGGATGCTGCCGTTCGTCGTCGAATACCGCGGGCAGCTCGTCGGACAGCTGACGGTCGCCGGCATCACCTGGGGCTCGATGTGCTCGGGCCATATCGGCTACTGGGTCGATCAGGAAGTGGCCGGCCGCGGTGTGATCCCGACCGCCGTGGCGCTCGCCGTCGATCACTGCTTCCGCGCCGTGGGGCTGCACCGCATTGAGGTCTGCATTCGCCCCGAGAACGTCCCCAGCCGCCGGGTGGTCGAAAAGCTCGGCTTTCGCGAGGAAGGCATCCGGCCCCGCTACCTGCACATCGACGGGGCCTGGCGCGACCACGCGGTTTTCGCCCTCACCGCGGAAGAGGTGCCCGAGGGCCTGCTCAACCGCTGGCACCGGAAGAATCCCAGCAGGCCCGGGACGCACCACAAATGAAATAAACGTTCGAATAAAATTCCCGATTGGCCGGATTGGCGAAGGCGCGGATCTCTACCATCACAAAAAAGTTCGAGATATCAGCCAGATCGTGCGACACACCGGCCCAATTGGCGGATGGCCCCCTGCAAACCCCTCTACCGTGTGAGTTGTGAGAAGCAGCGGCCTCATCTACGCAGTCATCGTCGGGGCCTGGGCCGCCTACTTGGTGCCGATGTGGCTCCGTAGACAGGACGAGCTCAACGAGGCCCGTCCGACCGAGCGCTTCAGCACCGCCATCCGGCTGCTGTCCGGACGCGCGGGCATGCAGCGCCGCTACGACAAGGAGCGCGGGGAGTACCCCGCCGACGATGCGGGCGAGGAGCAGGACCCGGACGCCCCGGCCGACGAGGCCGCCGCCGGGTCCTTCGGCGACCCCGCGGCCGACGAGCCCGAGGCCCACCACACCCGGGTGCAGCCCGCCCCTCCGCGCGCGTCGCTCTCCGAGCGCGCCAAGCGGGCCAAGGTCCTCGCCCGCCGCCGGCGCACCATCACCGTGCTCTTCCTCGCCTTCACGGTCGGCGCCGTCGTCGCCGCGGTGGGCGGCCTGCCCTTCCTGTGGGCCCCCGCCCTGCCCGCCCTGCTGCTCACCTCCTACATCATTTATCTGCGCGCCCAGGAGCGCCGCCGCTTCACGTTCACCATGGACCAGCGTAAGGCGGAGGCGGCGGCGCAGCGTCTGCGGGAGGGCCGGCCCCGCCCTCGGCAGGCGGCCGACCAGCCGCCCGCCGACGACCACCCGGCCGACGCCCGCGCTGAGGCCCCCGTCGACGCCGCCCCGGAACCGCCCCGCGCCGCGCCGCCCGCGCACACCGCCGGCCGCCGGGCCGTGGTGGAGGAGACCGACCACGCCGAGTGGGTCGACCAGCAGCGCGAGCGCGAACGCCCGCGCCCCGCGGCCGGCAGCTGGGAGCCCGTCCCGGTCCCCCTCCCCACCTACGTCACCGCCCCGGTCGCGCCGCGCGCCACCAGCCACGTCGATCTGGAGGCCGACGACGCCTGGAGCTCCGCCCGCTCCAGCGCCGCCCCCGACCACCCCCAGCCCGACACCCCCGCCCGCCGCCCCCGCGGTCGCACCCCGCTCTTCGACCAGTACGAGAACGAGGACCGCCCGCGCGCCGCGAACGAGTGACCCACGCCGCACCGGCGAGCGCGGTACGGTCCTTCCGCTGACCAGCGCCGGAAGCGATTTCCGAGCACCGCGACCGAGATGCTAGAGTTTCACTCGTCGCAAGGGCCTGTGGCGCAGCTGGTAGCGCACCTCGTTCGCAACGAGGGGGTCAGGGGTTCGAATCCCCTCAGGTCCACCGCACACGTCAAAGCCCCCTCCGGGAAGATCCGGTGGGGGCTTTTTCGTGCCGTACGACGGGGAGGCGCGGACCGGCCGATCATCTTGAGCGGGCGGTCACGCCTCGCCTCGCCGGTGTCATCGCGCCCGCGCGCATGGCCGGACGGCTTCGCGTCAGTGTGGCCGAATGTGAGGGATCAGCGGTGATCTCTCTGATCGTTTTCGTGGTCGGATACCCGTGTTTTCGGCCATGCGCATCGGTCCAGCGAATCGACGCGAACGAGGTGAGTCGGACACCTCGGCCCTGCATCAAGTCCATGTGACTGCCCATGAGTTAGCGCACTTGTTGTGGAATCACCAGTCACGCGATTCCGTGGGCAGCGGGGTGCAGGCATATCGCGCTCTTCCCGGTGACCTCGATCTCTGGAGCGCTGCCTCCACCCTCGTCGTGACGTCGTGAAGTCGCCTCCTCTGATGGGAGACCGGGGCGCCCAGGGTCTGTCTGATGGGCCATGGTCGGCTCCGGACAGGGCCGTTCATCAGGCGGCGAGCCGGTCCAGCAGTGTGGACAGCCGTTCTTGTTGTTCGAGGGCGCTGTAGGCCTCCGCGACCTGCTCCAACCAGACCAGCTCCGCGGCCAGGTTGGGGTCCGGCCGGCGCATGCGGTACCGGCTCGGAGTGCGCATCAGCGCCCCCTGCCCCTTGGCGCGGATGCCCGGGGCCGGCACGCACGCCTCCCGCATCGCCTCCGGCTCGGTGCGCCCGCGGTTCCCACCCGCGGGGGCACCAGGTGGCCGGCGGTGTGGGCGGCCGACGTGGGAACGGGTGGAGAGCCGGGAGGGGCGGGCGGTCGATTGGGGGGCCCGTGGGGCACCGCGGTGACGCCTCCGCGCTGATGGTGGGACCGCTTCCGCACGACGACGCGCCCCTCCCGGCATCGCGGACTTCCGCCCGGTCCAGTGTGGGGTACCCGACGCGTCGAGGTGTGCCCTTTTCGACCTGGTCTTTCGCGGTGGCAGGCAGTTGCCAGAAGGGGGGATCAGGCCGGGAGGTGTGCTGCCGCGGTGAGGCGGAACGCCACCCGGCGTCCCGGTGCGCGCAGCCCGCTCGTCACCGCGTACAGGGCGGCCTGGGTGCGGTCGGCCGCGCCGATCTTGGTGTAGATCGCGCTGAGGTGGTTCTTGACCGTCTTCTCCGAGATGCCGAGGTTGCAGGCGATCATGCGGTTGGTCATGCCGCGGGTGATGAGCCGGAGGACGTCCGTCTCCCGAACGGTCAGACCGGCGGGCCGGTTCCACGGTCCGGGGTGCTCGTCGTGGTCTGCCGGTCTCTCCCGCCGGCAGGTGAAGCCCCCCTCGTCGCGGCCGCTCGCCCGCGGGGCGCTGCCGCCGTCGGCGGCAAGGGCGAACATCGCCGCCTGGGTGCGGTCGGCCGCGCCGATCTTCGCGTAGATCGCGCTGAGGTGGTTCTTGACGGTCTTCTCGGAAATGCCCAGGCCGCGGGCGATCTGGCGATTGGCCAGCCCTTGGGAGATGAGCCGTAGGACGTCGAGCTCACGAGGTGTGAGGGGGGTGCCGGCAGCCACCCGTCCGGTAGTGCCGAGGTTCCCGTCTAACGCAGCTGATCCTGCCACGCGTACGTCCTCCACATCGTTTCCGTCGCTCTGCGGCCGGCATGCCGGGCCACGAGCGCGGAGGGACCGGCCGACAAGGTCGCGCTGTTCGTCGCGGTGGGCTCGGAGAGAGGAGAAAAGGCGGTGCCCGCGGCGATCCACGGAGCCGGTCACTGCCGAGTGACGGTCGCATCAGGGGAGTTCGAGGCGCTGCTCCGCCGTGACGCCGTCCGCCGTCTTGGACTCGGCTTGCGGAGAAGGGGGCGTGCCGTTCGCGGCGGGCTGTGAGAGCGGCGACGGTCCCCGGGGTTCAGCTGTCGGCGACGCTACCCGGGCCCGAATGGGGCGGTGCCGACGCTGACATCATCCTGCCAGGCACGATCAGTGGTCCCGCGTCGCCGCCCAGCGGGTCCGGGGCGCCGGGGAGGCGTACCCCGTGGCGGCGGGCCGGCCCTATGTGCGGTCGGGCTGCTGGGGAGGCAGCCCTTCCATCAAGCGGAGCTGTTCCAGGAGCGCCGAGGCGAACTGCAGGCCCCTGGGGGACAGCCCGACGGCGCGCATCGCGATCCCTCGTTGCTGTACGGGCCGCGCCCGGCGGGTGGACCGTCTCGAACAGCCGGTTGGTGAGCACCGGTGCCGCGCGGGGGAACCCGTCGCATGCTGCGTACGGCACGTTGCTGCCGCCAAGACGGCCGTCGAGGAAGTCGCGGGCCCCGCCGCGAGGTCCGCCGACAGCGGCGCCGCCACGGCCCCGAGGTAGTGAGGGGCTGGTCCGGGCGGTGGGCGCGGCCGCCCCGGGCCCTAGCCGTGCGCCCCGTTCTGGGACTTAATTCCCATGGCCCGGCGGCCCTCCGGCTGGTCAGTCTTGTCACTCTGCACATATCGAGACGGGACATGACGTGGGCGAAGGATCTCGTATGAGTCGGCAGCAGATGGCGCAGTCGGCGGTCGTCCCTCCCCCGCAGGGCACCCGCTCCGCGCCGCCTCCCGTCTTCACCCTGGCGGCAGCCGTATTGGGGTTCTTCATCATCTCGCTCGACGTGACGGCCGTGAACGTGGCCCTGCCGGCGATCGGCAGCGATCTGCACGGCCGGATGACGGACCTGCAGTGGATCGTCGACGGATACACCCTGCCGTTCGCCGCGCTGCTGCTGTCCGCCGGCGCCTGTTCGGACCGGATCGGGGCCGGCCGCGCCTACGCCATGGGCCTGACGCTCTTCATCGTCGCGTCGGCGGGATGCGGGCTGGCACCGGAGTTGGGCTGGCTGATCGCGGCCCGCGTCGCCCAGGGGGTGGCCGCGGCGATCATGATGCCCTCCGCGCTGTCGCTGATCCGGCAGGCCTACACGGACGCCAAGGCCCGTATGCGGGCCATATCGGTGTGGAGCGCCGGGGCGTCGGTGGCCATCGCCGCCGGACCGGTGGTCGGCGGCGCGCTGACGAGCGGGGCCGGTTGGCAGCTGATCTTCTTCGTCAACCTTCCCCTCGGCCTGGTGGTGCTGGCACTGCTGACCAGGGCACACCGGGCGGTCCCCCGCCGGACCCCGCTCGACCCGGCCGGTCAGCTCCTCGCGACCGTGGCGCTGGCCTCGCTCACCTACGCCGTGATCGAAGGGGGCCGGAGCAGCGGCATATCGCCGGAGGTGATCGTGGCGGCGGTGGTGTGCGGCGTGGGACTGGTCGGATTCGTGGCCGTGGAGCGGCGGACGACGCAGCCGCTGCTGCCCCCGGGGTTCTTCCGTTCGAGGACGGTGTCGGCCTGTGTGGCGGCGGGGTTCGCCGTGAACGTGGCGATCTACGGCACCCTTTTCGTGGTCAGCCTGTTCCTGCAGAACGTCCGGGGCCTGACGGCGATCGACGCCGGCACGGTGTTCCTGCCGATGACCATCTTCCTCACCGCGGCGAGCCTGATCGCGGGTCCGTTCACCATCCGGTGCGGACAGCGGCTGCCCGCCCTCGTCGGCCAGCTCTCGTTGATCGCAGGGCTCCTCGCCGTGCTGTGGGCCACCTTCCACACCGGCACGGTCCAGCTCGCGCTGTCGATGATTCCGCTGGGCATCGGCGGCGGGCTGGCGGCCCCGCCGCTGACCACCGCCCTGCTCAACGCGGTCGCCGACGAGCGGTCCGGCATGGGGGGCGGGGGGGTTCACGCAGGACTCCAAGTTGGCGGGGGGGTCCGCGTGGGCGTGTTCTGTAGCGTCCTTGTCAGTTTTGTCTCCCTTTCTCACGGCCCTTGGATCTTTCCT
>NZ_JBVIRA010000012.1:21516-31666 GCF_055576575.1 Streptomyces sp. NPDC033270 | reverse complement strand
GAACCACTCCTCGGCGAAACAGGGTCACAAAGGGGCGGTCTGACGTGGTGCCTCCCCTCCCCCCCCCCCCCCCCCAGGTCGGCGGTGCGATCAGCGTGGCCGTGTTCGGCAGCGTCCTGGCCGGTTCGGCCTCCTTCTCGCACGGCCTGCGGGTCTGCCTGCTGACCGGTGCGTGCGTGGTCGCGCTGACCTGCACGGCCTCGTTCCGCTTCCTCAAGGAGCGTGCATAGGCGAAGGAGCGTTCACCGGCGTGCCACTGCGGCGTCCAGTGCGGCCTTGGTCAGCCGTGCGTGCAGTGCCACCGCCGCCCGGGTCCCCTCCGCGGCGGCGATCGGGATCAGAGCACCGGCGAAGGGTGACTCGGGGTGCCGCGCCATGTCGCCGGCCGCGAAGACGCCCGGCTCACTCGCCGCACCCACGATGTCCACCGCGACCAGGCCGTCGTCGAGCAGGTCCAGCCCCAGCGACTGCGGCAGGTGGGACGCCTGGTCCACCGGCGGGTGGCAGAACGCCACGTCCCTGGCCACCCTGGAGCCGTCGGCCAGGACGAAGGCGTCGATCTGCGGATGCCGCCCCTCGACGCGCTCCACGGCAGCGGTGTGCACGGCGATGCCCAGCGCGGACAGCGCACGCGCCTGCTCGGCACCGGGGGCCGGCCGGCCGTTCGTGAACAGCGCCACGTCCGCGCTGAACCGGCGCAGGTTGACGGCCAGGTTGACGGCCGGGCCGTCGTCGCCGAGCACGCCGATGGACCGGTCGGCGGACTCCCACCCGTCGCAGAAGTGGCAGTTGAGCGCGGTCAGACCCCACCGCTCCGCCAGCCCCGCGACCGGGGGCAGCCGGTCGCGGACCCCGGTGGCCAGCAGCAGGGCCCGCGTGGCGACCTCGCCGAGGGCCGGCGAGACCACCGTGAAGCCGTCCGCACCGCGCCGCGCCCCGGTGACGCGTTCGTCGGCGAACTCGACGGACGGGTAGGCGCCGAGCTCGGACCGTGCCGTCTGACGGAGCCGGCCCGGCGCGATGCCGTCCCTGCTGAGGAACCCGCGGGTGTGCGCGACACGGTGGTTGCGCGGGGCCCCCTCGTCGTACAGCAGGACGCGATGGCGCATCCGGCCGAGCACGAGCGCGGCGGCCAGTCCGGCGGGGCCGCCGCCGACGATGACGACGTCGTACCTGGACCGTGGGGCCTTGGCCGGTCGGGATGCCTCACCCATCGGCGCGCGCCGATGACAGTCGGCCCGGTGCCGCGGCCTGGGCCGACGGCCCCTGGCCCAGCTGTGCCTCCCGGTCGAGGGAGCCTTCGTAGAAGGCCCGGATGCGGGGGGTTTCGGGGTCGACCAGGGAGACGATGAAGGTCCACATCCCGCTGTCCTGGGCCAGCGCCGTGTCGAAGGCGGTGCAGGAGTCGCGGTAGGGATCGTCCGGCCAGGGCACCCGATGGGTGTGGTAGTGCCCGAACAGCAGCCATCCGGCCTCGTCGCTGACCTGCTGCGCGTGCAGCACGTCGGCCGGGCGCGCCACCCATCCGCGGTCCTGGCGAGGAGTGCTGGTGGACACCGCGTGGGCGTCGTACAGCTCGTCGACCTCCTCGGCGGTGCCGGGGTCGTTGCGGGCGCTCTCCACCAACGGGAAGACGGCCGTCACCCGCAGCACGTCCGGCCCGTCCCACACCCCGGCCAGGAGCCCGAACGCCCGCCGCAGCGTGGGTTCGCCGGGGAGGTGCCGGCCGGCGACCTTGCGCCGGCCGTGCTCGACGACCGTGCCGTAGCCCGGCTCCGGCAGGACCAGCCGCCGGGCCCGCCCGAAGTCCCAGGGCGATGCGTGTGTCATGCGGACCTCACCAGCACGCCGTCCTGCGGCGCTGCCCGCTCGGCGAGGAGCCGCTCCGCCCGCTCGGCCATCCGGTCGGCCAGGCACGGCGCATGGCCGAGGTGCCGCAGCGGGTCGAGCGCCTCCTCGATCTGGTCGGCGGTCAGCAGATCCGGGAGGTCGCCCTCCAGGAGGATCTGGGAGCGCAGTGAGCGGCCGGCCTCCTGGGCCCGCTGGCTGCGCTCGTACACCCACGAGTAGGCGGCCTGCTTGCCCAGCGCGGGCGTCAGCAGCAGCATCAGGCGTTCGGTGGTCACCCGCTCGGCGTCCGTGTTCAGCCGCTGCCACATCTGCACCGGACGCACGCACAGGTCGCGGATCAGGCCCAGTGTCAGCCGCGCGGCCGCGAGCGCGTAGTGGGCGGCGTCGGGGACGTAGGCCCATTCGAGGCGGTAGCCGCGGCTGTCGCGCTCGTGCTCGCTCACCAGGCCGTGGAAGGCGGCGGTGACCTGCGAGGCGGACAGCCCCGCCAGCACCACGACCTGCTCGCACAGATCGGGGTTGCGCTTGTGCGGCATGGTGCTGCTGGCCACGGTCCCGGGAGTCCAGGCCAGGCCCAGCTCCGCGATCTCGGGCCGGGACAGGGTACGGATCTCGTCCGCGATACGGGCGAACGCGCCGGCGGTGAGCGCGAGGGCCGAGGCGAACTCCGCCGGCCGGTCCCGGGTCGCGTGCCAGGCGGTGTCGGGCACCGCGAGCTCCAGCCGGGCGGCGACCCGCTCGATCAGGTCATGGGCCTGGTCCCCGTAGCCCGCCATGGTGCCCGCGCCGCCGAACAGCTCGATGACGGCGATCCGCCGCTCGGCCTCCTGGAGGCGGTCATGGGCCCGGGCCAGCTCGTCGATCCACGAGCCGACCTTGGCGCCGAAGGTGATCGGCACGGCGGGCTGGGCGTGGGTGCGGCCGACCATGGGCGTGGTCCGGTGCGCGCGGGCCAGCTGGGCCAGCGGCCGGAGCATCTCGCCGATCTGCTGCCGCAGTGTCCGCAGCGTGCCGCGCATCTCCAGTGCCACGGAGGTGTCCTGGATGTCCTGCGTCGTGGCGCCGTAGTGGAGCCACTCTCCCGCCGGGCCGCAGTGGGCCTGGAAGGCCCGCAGCAGGCCGACGAGCGAGTGCCGGCTGACGGCCATCTCGCGGCGCAGCAGCGCGAAGTCGAGGTCGGCGAGCACCGCCTTGCGGGCGATGGTGCGGGCCGCGTCTTCCGGGATGATGCCCAGTTCGGCCTGGCTCAGCGCGAGCGCCGCCTCGATGTCCAGCCACCGCTGGTACTTGCACAGGTCGCAGAAGGTCTCCCGGGAGGCCTCGGTGCTGAACAGGTCGCGGAAGAACGTTGAGTCGACCATCGTGCTGCGCTCGTGCGGGCAGTCCTCGCGCGGCGGAACCGGCCGGTCCGCGGCCTGGGGGGCGGGCTGTGCCGCGGCCGCCGCGCGGCCCTGCTCCGGCTGGTCGTCGTAGGAGCCGAACGGGCTGGCTCCGTAGGGGCGTTCCCCTGGGACGTAGGCGCGCTCCTCGCACATCCGCAGGGCCGCCGCCCGCGGGCTGGTGCCTTCCTTGTCCGCGCGTTGCAGGATCGTGGTCACCAGCGTCTCGATGGTGCGGCCGGTGCGGGTGAGGACTTCTTCCGGGCTGGGACATCGGGTGGATCCGAAGACGACGTCGACGGACGCCGTGCCGCCCGCGCCTCCGACGAAGTCGGGAACGACCGTGATCTGCCGGGCGTGGAGCGCCTGCTCGACCGAGGCGGCGAGTCCGTTGTTGGCGCCCACCACCACCGCCCGCGCGGGCAGTTCGGCGGCCTGGGCCTGGCTGATCGCCTCGTCCCCGGCCGCCAGGACGACGAGGTCGGCCTGCTGGTGGAACAGCTCCTGGGCAGGGGCCCGGCGGCCGGACGGCAGGATCAGCCGGCGGTCGTCGGCCGCGATCAGCGCGGGGATGTCCAGGCCGTCCGGGTCCGCGAGGCAGCCGTCCACGTCCGCGACGGCGACGACCCGGACCTTGGCCTCCGTCAGCGTGGCGGCGACGCCCCGTCCCAGCGTGCCGAATCCCTGGACCGCCACGGTGAGTTCCCCGGGCTCGCGGCCCAGGTGCCGCGCCGCCGCCAGCGCGGCGTGCGCCAGCCCGGCGCCGGCCCTTCGCTGCTGCACCGACAGCGAGCCGACGGCGGTGTTCATCAGCTGGATACGGCGGAAGAACTCGCCGTCCGTCAGGCGCTGGGCCCGCGCGGCGGCGTACTTGATGGACGGGATGCCGCAGGAGCGGGCGATGTCCTCCAGCTGGGGCCAGCGCGAACCCATGTCGCTGCCCATGCTGTAGCGCTCCAGCAGTTCGTCGTGGAGGAAGGTGAGGAATCTGCGGAGGGCCTCGCTCGCGCCCGGTGCGGTGGGGTCGTAGTCGATGCCGCACTTGGCGCCGCCGACGTTCAGCCCGAGCAGCCGCTGTTTGAGGGTCATGCGCGCGGCGAGCGTTTCCAGGGTCTGCCGGGTGAGTCCGGGTTGCACCCGACAGCCGCCCGCGTACAGGGCGCATTCGTCGGTATCGTAAACGAGCCATCCCCGGAATCCTTCTAAGGGATCGATGTACGACAGGACTCGCTGCATTACCTCTCCTTAGTTCACGACCGAAATGGGCAGGGTGTGTCTCTCCGGTCTCCGCAGGCTCACGGAGACCGGAGAGACACACCCCTGGAGTCACGGTCGGGGAAATCTGCGGGAATTCAGTGGGAATCCCGCCCGGCCGTGGCGAAACGAGCCGGGTCGAAGATCGAAAGATTCTGGCTGGCGGATCCCTTCGTCACGATCTCCATGACGGATTCGCCGATGGCCGGCAGGAACTTGAACGCATGGCCGGAGGTGCCGGCCGCCACGACGACACGGCCGTGCGCGGATGCCGGACCGATGACGAATGCCTGGTCCGGGGTGTTGTCATAGAGGCAGACGGCACTCTTGCGGTACCGGCCGCTCGCGCCGAGGCGGGGGATGCGCGCGCGCAGGAAGTCCTGGATCTCGGCGATCTCGCGCTGCTGCACATAGCGGTCCACGCCGTCCGCGTCGGTGGGTGTACCGCCGCTGTGCACACCCGCCTTCACCCCGCCGTGCAGGCCGTTCGCGGCCGGGTGCCCGTATCCGACCATGCCGTCGCCCTCCCATATCCAGTACGGGAAACGACCGGGCTGGAAGTCCTGTGCGCCGCCGTCCGGCTCGAACCACAGCATGACCTTGCGCAGCACGTCCACGGGGAAGGTGAGTTCGGGCAGCAGCCCCGGCGACCAGCAGCCCGCGGTCACCACGACGTGTCCCACCTCGTAGGTCCCGCGGTCGGTGGCCACCCGCGCGCCACCGGGGTTCTCGGTGATCTCCCGCACCGTTTCGTTGAAGTGCAGATCGGCGGAGTGCCGTTGGGCGAGGGCCAGTCCGACCCGGACGGTCTGCTCGGGCTGGACGTAGCCGGAGCCCGGGTCGTAGACCGCGACGCAGTCCGGCGCGGGTTCGAACTGCGGGTAGCGGGCGTGGACCTCGTCCGCGGTGAGGTACTCGTGCTCCAGCCCGCACTTCTCGGCGCTCGCGCGGGCCGCGGGTATCAGGGCGCCGTCGGCGGGCCCGAGGCACAGACCGCCGGTGCGGTGGAAGAGGCGCTCACCGCTGGCCTCCTCCAGCTCCGACCACAGGGTGTAGGCGCGGCGCAGATACGGCACGTACTCGGGACCCATGAAGTACGCCTGCCAGACGCCACGGGACTCGCCGTGGCTGGCACCCAGGTCGTGGACCGGGCTGTAGCGCTCCAGCCCCAGGACCTTCAGGCCGGCCGCGGCCAGCGCGTTGGCGGCCGCGCTGCCGAGTCCGCCCAGACCGACCACGGCTACGTCGTACTGCTTGCCCATTTCAGAGTCTCCCCTCGGGCGGCCGGCCATCGGCGCCGGTCCACCGCTCCATGGCGCACGCCAACTCCCGGTGAGTGCCTTCCGGGCTGGCGGCGAAGTGCGAAGTGGTTGTGTCCCTGGTCTCCGGGTCCAGTTCCTGGCTGAGTTTGAACATCCCGTCGACGTCCTCCACGTGCAGCTCGAACGCCCCCACCGCGGGCAGGATCTTGTCGAAGTAGTCGAGCGACCCCGCCATGTCCCACCGGCGCCCGAAACGGCCCTCCAGTTCGCGCACCGTCCGGTGGATGACGCGGCGGGTCTCCTCGCCGGCCGGCAGCGGCTGGATCGTGCCTCGTAGGTGGACGGCCGTGAAGTTCCAGGTGGGCGCGGCCGGTGTGTATCCGTAGACCTCGGGTGAGACATATCCGTCGGGGCCGCGGAAGATCAGCAGGGCGGACTGCCCGGCCGTGAGGTGGCGCCAGTGCGGATTGGCCCGGTTCAGATGCCCGAGCACCCGGTGGCCGCGCAGATCCGCGGGCCCGTTGTCGACGGCGTCGGCCACGTCCTCGGGCAGCACGACCGGCAGGTGGGTGGCGAAGGGCACCGGGTCCGCTCCGGTGACGAGAGTGGCCAGCGGGCTGGCGCGCACCGTGGCCACCGCTGCCGCCGAACTCCCCTTGTAATGTGCGGGAACGTACATAGCGCGGTTCTCCTTCGGGGCCGAAATTCTGCGCCGACGGCTACCGGCGGCGCAGGAGCGAGTCGGCGACCTCTCCGGCCCGGACCGCCGTATTGGACAGCAGCGTCGAGGACAGGCCGTGCGTGTGCTCGGTGGCGCCCTGCAGATAGATTCCGTAGCGCACCCCGTCCTCCATGCGGATGCGGTAGTCGCGGTCCACGTCCAGCCGGCCCGTGATGTCGCGCTTGCACAGGGCGAGCAGTTCGGGGCTCAGCAACTCGTCGGGCGGGACCGGGCGATAGCCGGTCGCGTACACCAGGTAGTCGGACTCCAGGGTGCGTTTCTCGCCCGAGGTGAGGGATTCGACCGTCAGCGAGAGCGGGCTGCCGGGGGTCTCCTCGACATCGATGAGGCAGGAGGTGTGGTCGATCAGCAGCCGCTGCTCGGCGGTCACCTTCTCCTGGTACCAGATGCGATAAAGCTCCGAGATCAGCTCGTTGTCGACCACCGAGTAATTGGTGTTCCGATGACGGTCGACGAGCATGTCCCGGACGGAGTGCGGAGCCCGGTGGAAGTCGTCCACGGCGACCGGGTCGAAGATCCGGTTGGCGAACGAGGAGTCGTCGGCGGGGCTGTATCCATAGCCCGCGAAGACGGCGCGTACCCGCCCGTTGGGAAAGCGCTCGTGGAGGTGGGCGGTGACCTCGGCCGCGCTCTGGCCCGCGCCCACGACGGTGAAGCGCAGGGGCGCCGCGCTCGGTATGCCGTCGAGCCGGTGGAGCAGGCCGCTGCTGTGCCACACCCGCTCCGACTCCCGCGCGCCGTCCGGCAGGGAGGGGCGCAGACCGGGTGCCAGCACCACGTTCCTGGCCTGGCGCACGATCCGCCGGGTGCCGTCGGAACCGGGTATGCCGACCGTCACGTCCAGCCGGCTCTGCCCCGCCGATGCCGCCGGTGCGATCCGCAGCACCTCATGGCCGTAGCTGACCCGGTCCGCCAGCGCGCCCGCGGCCCATTCCAGGTAGTCGTGGAATTCCACGCGACTCGGAAAGAGGGCCTTGTGGTTGATGAAATCAACCATCCGGTCCCGGTCGTGCAGATAGTTGAGGAACGTGAATGCACTGCGCGGGTTCCGCAGCGTCACCAGGTCCTTGAGGAAGTGCACCTGCATGGTGGCGTTCTTCAGCAGCATGCCGCCATGCCAGGAGAATCCGGGGTGCCGCTCGTAGAAGTGCACCCCGGATTGCGGATGAGGTGTTTCGTGCAGGGCTATGGCGAGGGCCAGATTCGAGGGGCCGAACCCGACGCCGAGTACGTCGAGCGGCGCTCGCTCCTCATCGCATAACGATGAAGTGGAGCGCCCTGTTTCCAGGCTTTCCGGCAAGACGTGCTCCAGGGGGGGTGATTACCTGAATGCTGAGGGCGTGAGCATTTCAGCACGAGCCTGCGGGAACGCCATCCGGCCGTCAAGGATCTTCCGTATGAGAAATTGGTCCTATACCGGTGGGTCGAGAATCTGGCTATTGTGCCGCCCGGCGCGCTGGGGCCGTGCGCCCTGGAGCCTTACGCGGCCAGGCGGTCCACCGCCTCGGTGACCGCGCCGGCGCCGTCCTCGACGGCGAGGCGGCCGGCGGCGCTCCGGGCGCGCTCGCGGTGGGCGGGGTCGGCGGTGGCCCGGGTGAGGGCGTCGGCCAGACGGTCGGCGGCGTGCTCGGCGGCGAGGTCCTGGAAGGGTATCGGGGCCGTGGCGGCGCCCACGGCGGCCAGCCGCGCGGCCCAGAAGGGCTGGTCGGCGGTGACCGGTACGGGGACGGCGGGGACCGCGGCACGCAGTCCCGCCGCGGCGGTACCGGCACCGCAGTGGTGCACCACGGCCGACATGTGCGGGAAGAGCAGGGCGTGCGGGACCTCGCCGACGGTGAGGATGTCGTCCGTCGCGAGGGCGTCGGGGCCGCTGGTCAGACCGGCCCAGCCGGACTGGAGGACGCCGCGGACCTTGGCCCGGCGCAGGGCCGCCACCGCCAGGGCGCTCAGCCGCTCGCCCTCGCCGCCCGCCATGCTGCCGAAGCCGATGAACACCGGGGGCGGCCCGGCCGCGAGGAAGTCCGCGACGAATGAGGGGAGTTGGGCCTCGGGTGCGTGCCAGGGCCACCAGTTCCCGACGACCTCCAGGCCGCTGGGCCAGTCCTTGGGGCGGGGCACCAGGACCTCGCTGAAGCCGTGCAGGACCGGCCGGCCGGCCGCTTCGGCGCGGCGGCGCAGCGTACGGGGCGTGGCGGGCGGCAGGCCGAGGCCCGCCCGCAGTTCGCGGCTCGCGTCCACGTAGAGGCGGTCGACGACGCGGTGGGAGAGGCGGCCGACGGCGCGGTTGCCCCAGCGGCCGAGGGAGCGGGCGCCGCCGACGGGAGGGGCGAAGTCGCCGGTGGGGGCGTTGGGGTGGAGGGGGAGCTCCAAGGACGGGATGCCGTGCGCCTCGGCGAGGCTCCGGCCGAGTGGCGCGGTGGTGGTGGACAGCAGCAGCAACTCGGTGCCCTCGGTGGTGGCTTCGGCCAGGCCGGTGCCCAGTTCCCGGATGAAGGCGGCCGCCCTGCGCAGGAGGGCGCGCCTGCCGCCGGTGGAGGCCTCCGGTGCCGGGCCGCTGTCCGGCTGCTCGGCGCGCGGGTCGGCGGGCAGTCGGCGGAACTCCAGGTCCGCGGCCCGTACGAGCGGGGCGTAGGCGTCGTGGGTGGCGAGGGCGACGTCGTGGCCCGCTTCGCGGAGCCGGGCGCCGAGGCCGGTGTACGGGGCGACGTCGCCGTACGAGCCGGCGGCCGTGATCACGATCTTCATGGGACGTCAGCGGCCTTTCGACTGGCGTACGGCGTTGGCGTGGACGGCCGTGCGCAGATAGGAGGCGAGACCGGGGCGCTGCTGGCTCGGGGGGACGACCAGGGCGAACGCCCGGGGGTCGGCGGCGAAGTCGTCGGCGATCCGACCGTGCATATCGGTGGGGCACGGGGTGAACCAGCGGCTGATGCTCTGCCGGTGCTCCTCGGCGAGGTCCATGGCGCGTTCGCCGTCCGCGGGGTCCTCGGCGTCGAAGGCGGCGGTCAGCCGGGCCCGCCACTCGGCGGCCTCGGCCATGATCTGCGCCCAGTCCTCCTTGGTGTGGGCGGCGGCGCTCGCCATGGAGCGCCGGTGCCCCGCGCGGTCATGCCACTTCAGCTGGGCGTCGGTGGCGTAGGTGAGGTCGAAGGCGACCTCGCCGAACACCTCGAACCGCTCCTCGGGCGAGAGTTCCACGCCGGTCTGCTGGACCTCCATGGCCTGTTCGGCGACCTCGACCAGGCGCTGCAGTTTGGTGATCTGCTCGTTGAGCAGGCGGTGCCGGGCACGCAGCTGGTCGAGGGCGTTGGCCTGCGGGTCCGCCAGGATCGTGGCGATCTCGTCGAGCGGGAAGCCGAGTTCCCGGTAGAAGAGGATCTGCTGCAGCCGGGCGAGGTCGGCGTCGCTGTAGAGGCGGTAGCCGGCCGGGCTGCGGTCGGTGGGGGAGAGGAGTCCGGTCTTGTCGTAGTGGTGCAGGGTGCGCACGGTGATTCCCGCGGCGGCGGAGACCTGCCCGACCGAGTAGCCCACGCTCGGCGCCTTTCGTTCGTGGAGACGGGTGGGGGGGGGGGGGGGGGGGGGGGGGGGGGGGGGGGGGGGGGGGGGGGGGGGGGGGGGTGGGGGAGGGGGGGGGGGGGTGGGGGGTGGGGTGGGGCGGGTAT
>NZ_JBVIRA010000012.1:0-21506 GCF_055576575.1 Streptomyces sp. NPDC033270 | reverse complement strand
TCGCGCGCTCACCCCCCCACCCTTCCCTCTCGGTTCCCCCCCCCCCACCCCCCCACCCCCCCCCCCCCCCCCCCCCCCCCCCCCCCCCCCACCCAGGCTGCGGCCTGACGTCACGTGAGGGTCAATGCCCCTCACTCCTGCGCGTACCGCTCCTCCAGCACCGAGTTCACCAGCGCCTGGACATCCTCCCGGTCCAGGCCCTCGGTCCGTGCCCGCGCCATCCAGGAGCGCAGTTCCTCGCGCAGCCGGGCGTCCGCCGCGGACTCGGGGCGGGCCAGCGTGCGGCTGACGAAGGTGCCCAGGCCGGGGCGCGGTTCGACCAGGCCTTCGCGCTCCAGCTCGCGGTAGGCCTTCAGGGTCGTATTGGGGTTGACCTTGGTCGTGGCGGCGACCTGCGCGGCGGTCGGCAGGCGGTCGCCCTCCACGAGGATGCCCAACCGCAGCGCCTGATGGACCTGTTGGACGATCTGGAGGTAGGTGGCGACACCACTGCGGCGGTCGATGCGGAACTCGACGACGCTCACCACCTCTCTGCTGCTCTCGTCCGTAGGGCTGATGCTCTCGCCCGTAGGGCCGACCATGCCGCCAACCGGGCCGGTGGCCGCGCCGCCGGGGCTCGGCCGCCCGACCGATTGATGATCCGGCCGCCGGTGCCGGGTGTCAAAGCGCCGCCCGGCGTGTGCCGCGCCCGGCCGTTCAGAGCGGCCGCCGGTGGGCCCGCCACACCACGAACGCGAGCACCACGGCGGTCAGGGCCAGCAGGATCCCCGCGCCCAGCCACTGCATCCCGGCCATCTGCTCGTAGTCGAAGTACTGGGTCACGCGGTTGACGATGCCCAGCTTGGCCCGGCAGGCCTCGGCATCGCTGTGGACGCAGGTGCCGTAGCCGTAGAGCCTGCCGTCGGCGGTGGACACCCAGTCGTCGATGCGTAGGGAGCCGAGCGGCAGGTCGGGGCCGCCGGCGTTGTACGGATAGCTGACGCTGCGCAGCGTGCCGAGGTGGTCGCGGACCTTCTCGCTCCAGATCACGGAGGCGACCACGCCGAAGACGGCGGTGGCCGCCATCGCCGACGCCGTCCGCTTGACCAGCATGCCGATGGCGATGCCGCAGGCGGTCAGGAAGAGGGTCGTGGCCACCGGTATCGGGCCGGTGGTCTCGAAGGCGCCGCCCGCCAGCCAGTCGCCCTGTAGGGCCAGGTTGCGGGCCGGCGACCACAGCCAGGTGAAGGCGGCCGACAGCAGAGCGGTGCACAGCGCGGCGAGGGCCAGCGGCAGGGCGAGGGTGGCGGCGATCCAGCGGCCGCGGCTCACCGACTGGGTGGTGACCAGCTTGAGGGTGCCGTGCTCCTGCTCGCTCGCGATCAGCGGTGCGCCGAGGAAGATGCCGACGAAGAGCGGCAGGAGCTTCAGGAAGTCGACGTCGAGGTCGAACGCCGAACCGAAGTGGTTGCGGAAGTCGTTGGCCAGCTGCCCGTCCGCGTCCGGGGTGGCGCCCTTGAGATCCAGGAACTCCAGCACGCCGATGCGCTGGTAGGCGAAGAGCGCGCAGGCCGCGGCCGTGACCAGCAGGCCGGTCCGCAGGAAGGCGCGGTGCCGGTGCCAGACCAGCCAGGGCAGGCCGCGCAGCAGGGCGCGGCGGGGGGTGTGGGCGGCGGCGGACGCGGGCCGGCCGGCCGCCGGTTCCGCCGCCACGGCGTCGTGGGTCGTGCTGGTCCGGCTCATGCCGCCGCCTCCTGCGTTCCGTCGTCGATCCGTGCCTCGTCCGCGATCAGGTCGGGCGCCTCGGGCGAGCGCAGATAGGCCAGCAGGACCTCTTCCATGCTCGGCACCAGAACCTCCCAGCTGTCGCAGAGCGGTCCGCCGGACCGGATCAATGCGCTGAACTGCCGGCCGCTGACCCGGGACTCGACCACGGTGTGCTGCCGCCGCAGCTCCTCGGGCACCCCGTCCGCTCCGTCGGCCACGCCCGTCACCAGCAGGTGGGAGGGCACCAGCTCCTCGGTCGGGCCCGCCATCCGCAGCCGCCCCTCGGCGAGGACGACGAGGTAGTCACACATCTCCTCCATCTCCGCGAGCATGTGGGACGACATCAGCACGGTCGTGCCGTGTTCGGCGGCCTCGGCCATCAGCAGGCCCGACAGCTCGTTCCGGGCGAGCGGGTCGAGGTCGGACATCGGCTCGTCGAGCAGCAGCAGCTCGGGCCGCTTGCCGAAGGCGAGGGCGAAGGCGACGCGGGTGCGCTGGCCGCCCGAGAGGGTGCCGATCCGGGCGGCCAGCGGCACGTTCCCGGACCGTACGATCCGCTCGGCCAGCGCCTGGTCCCAGCGCGGGTTCAGCTCACGGCCGAGCCGCAGCGTGTCGGCCACGGTGAAGCGCGGGTAGAGCGGCTTGTCCTGCGCGAGGAAGGCGATCCGCTCCAGGGCGGCCGGGTCGGAGACCGGGACGCCGAACAGCTTCAGCGTCCCGGTGGTGGGCTGCACCAGCCGGGTCGCGGTGCCCAGGAACGTGCTCTTGCCGGCGCCGTTGGGGCCGACGAGGGCGCAGATGCGGCCGGCGGGGAGCCGGAAGGAGCAGTCCCGTAGCGCCCACCCGCGGCGGTACTTCTTCCCCAGTCCTACGGCCTCGATGGCCCATGGGCTCGGGTCGCTCACCCGGATCCCCCCTTTAGCTAGTTCATTAGTGGAATGAGTATGGGGAGCGGCCCGGACGCCTGTCAACAAAGCCGGCGAGCGGGCGGAGGCGCCCCTCAGTCCGCCGTCCCCGTCAGCGACTTCGCCATGCACCGGCTCTCCTCATACGTCCGGTAAAGACCGAACTTCTCCACCAGCGCATAGCCGCAGGACGCATAGAGCCGCAGTGCCTCCGGCTGCTTGATGCCGGTCTCCAGCACCATCCGGGACCGCCCCGCGGCCCGCGCGTCCGCCTCCAGCACCTTCAGGATCCGCCGCGCCAGCCCCCGCCCCCGCGCCTCGGGCAGCACGAACATCCGCTTGATCTCGGCGTCCCCCACCGCGTACCCCTTGCCGGTGTCGTCCTGCACCCGCCAGCCCCCGCTGGCCAGCGCCCGGCCGCCCTCGTATGCGATCAGGTACGCGCCGTGCGGAGGGCTGAACATCTCCGGATCCAGCGGCGTCATGTCGCCGTCGCCGTAGCGCCGGGCGTACTCCTGCTGGACCAGCCCGTCGAGGGCGACGGCGTCGGGGTGGTCGTAGCGGACGGCGCGTATCTCGACGTGGGGTGTCCCGGTGGGGCGAGTCTCCATGTCATGAAGCGTACGGGCGTGCGAGTGGCGGGTGCGGCGGAACGGGGGAGCGACCGCGTGGCCGGGACGGGTCGCGGTCGCTCCCCCGTCGGGAAGGGCGCGCCCGTCCGTGGACGGGGCCGACTACTGGGCCACGCCCTGAACCGACCGGAGAATTCGGGGCTTGACCATGCCGGATATGTGCGGTTTGCGGCGGAGTGCGCGCGCAGCTCGGCCGAGCCGGGGCACCCGGGCCGGGGTGCCCGGCCGTCATCGAGGCGGCCACCGGTATGGGAGCCTGACCCCTGGCCCGACGAGAGAGCGGCGGCCGGAAAGGGATAGGGCGAGCGTTGTGATCACCGTGACCTCCGTGAATGTGAACGGGCTGCGCGCCGCGGCCAAGAAGGGCTTCGTCCCGTGGCTGGCGCAGACCGCGGCCGACGTGCTGTGCCTGCAGGAGGTACGGGCCGAGACCGCGCAGCTCCCGGACGAGGTGCGCGAGCCCGCCGGCTGGCACACGGTCCACGCCCCGGCGGCCGCCAAGGGCCGGGCCGGCGTCGCCCTCTACACCCGCCGCGAGCCGGACCGGGTCCAGGTCGGCTTCGGCTCGCCGGAATTCGACGGCAGCGGCCGCTACGTCGAGGCCGATCTGCCCGGGGTGACCGTCGCCAGCCTCTACCTGCCCTCCGGCGAGGTCGGTACCGAGCGCCAGGACGAGAAGGAACGCTTCATGGCGGAGTTCCTCCCCTACCTCGTCGACCTGCGCAAGCGCGCCGCGGCCGACGGCCGCGAGGTCGTGGTCTGCGGCGACTGGAACATCGCCCACCAGCAGGCCGACCTGAAGAACTGGAAGGCCAACCAGAAGAAGTCCGGTTTCCTCCCGGAGGAGCGCGCCTGGCTCACCGACGTCCTCGACGAGACCCGCGGCGGCTACGTCGACGTCGTCCGCTCCCTCCACCCCGAAGCCGAGGGCCCCTACTCCTGGTGGTCCTACCGGGGCCGCGCCTTCGACAACGACGCGGGCTGGCGCATCGACTACCACCTGGCGACCCCGGGCCTGGCCCAGCGCGCGGTGAAGGCCCACGTGGAGCGCGCCGCCAGTTACGACCAGCGCTGGAGCGACCACGCACCGGTGACGGTGGCGTACGGCCAGTAGGAACGCGTACGGGGCCGCACCGGCGTGGCCGAGGCGGTTGCTAGGCGGGCGGTCGGCTGTAGTTGTCGAGTGTCGCCTTGCTCATGGAGAGGTCCTTGAAGACGAGTTCCCAGGGGCCGGTGTTCACGTCGAAGTCCTTGCCGAAGCCGACCCACTTGCCGGCCATGCGTCGGCCGGTGGGCTCCACGAGGAGCTGGAGTGCGCCGTGGTAGCGGGCGCCCGCGTAGTAGCCGTCGGACGCGGTCTGTTCCACCCAGGAGCCGGTGACCACGCTTCCGTCCACGGTCAGATCCAAGGACAGCGGCGAGTCGGGGTTGGACGAGGCGCCCGGCAGTGAGTGGCCGGTGAGGCGGGCGCCGTGCTGGACGAGGACGACATGGTGGGCGGCGCTGAAGGTCGTGCCGCGCCCCGACGAGAAGAACTCGTAGCGGCTCAGCCAGATGCCTGAGCAGTTCTGCGCCGGGGATTCCACCGGCTTTTCGGTAGTTGGCTGGGGGCGCCGCACGGCGGCCGGGGCGATCCCGTCGGAGCCCGGGTCCATGTCGTGGCCGCCCGCGCCGTCCTCGCGGACCCGGGTCATGGGGAGGGGGAGCCGGAAGCCGAGCGCCTCGATGGGCATGCCGGTCACCTTCTCCAGCGCGCGTGCGTAGACCGGCCGTGGCGATCGGCTGATGCCGGTCTCCCAGCGCTGTACGAGGCGCTTGCTGGCATCGTTCGGTTCGCCTGCCTCGGTGCCCGCTTGCCGGAGTGCCCTGGCGAAGTCTTCCTGGCTGAGCCGCAGGCCGATGCGTACGGCGCGCAGCATGTCGTTCGGTACGAGATCGGCTGTGGTCATGGGCCTCACGCTAGACCTCTTCGCCATGCCATGACACCGGTTTGACGCCTTCGTGTGACACCCGAATGATGCCCTGTTGCCGTCGCAGTGGCCTGCTGTGGCTCGGGAGCATGGCGTCATGGAGAACGAGAGGCGAAGCGAAGACAGGTGCGAGCTGTGCCAGCTGTTAGCGGCGCAGGAGGCCGAGGGGCGGGACACGCGGGACCGGAGTCTGGAGGTCGACGCCCGGGTGCGGATGCGACGCCATGCCCGCCAGGCGCATGGCACGCAGCTGCCCTTTCCCGCTTGGTGACACGAGTGTTGCTCCGTCAGCCGGCAGGGTGGCCTATCGGTCCAGGGGTCGCTGTGTGTCCTGCTCCTCTGCCTCGTGCTTCCCCAGCCAGCCTTCCAGCTCCGCGCGTACGCGCCGGTCCATGGCCATGGACAGCTCGGCCTCCACCACGCCCTTGGACAGGGGGCGGAGCTTCTCGATCGTCTCGGCTATGCGGTCGATCTCCTGGGGGTCGGGCAGGCCGTCCGCGCCCTGGCGCGGCAGGACGTCGGCCAGGAGGTGGGTGCGGACGAGGGTGGTGAAGATGTCCGCGAGGGCGTCGGCATGGGCGCGCACCCGGCGGCCGGCCTCCAGGACGTCGGCCAGCGGGATGCCCTTGTTGACGAGTTCGGTGGAGGCGTCCAGGAGGCGGCGGCTGATGTGCACGAACTCGTCGCCGTCGACGGCGAGATAGCCGATGTCCAGGGACGTGGTGAGGTTCTCGGGGGTGATGTCCCGGCTGAAGTGGTCGGCGAGCTGCTCGGGGGTGAGGCGGACCGGGGTCTCCTCGGACCACGGGGGGAGCAGCGGGGTCTGCAGGCCCAGCAGTTCGCCGACGTCGCGCCCGGACTCGAAGGCGGAGAGGAGTTCGGCGATCCCGCCGAGGGTGTGGCCGCGCTCCAGCAGGGCGCCGATGGTGCGCAGCCGGGCGAGGTGGTGTTCGTTGTACCAGGCGATCCGGCCCTCGCGGCGGGGTGGCGGGATGAGCTTGCGCTCGCGGTAGAACCGCAGCGTACGGACCGTGATGCCGGCTTCCTCGGCCAGCTCGGCCATGCGGAACTCGCGCGCGGCGGGGGTGTGGGCGGTGGGGGCCGGGCGCTCGTCCTTGGAGTTCTCGTTCGCTGCCACGGGGTCAGCCTATGCCGGGGGTGTGACAGCGGGCCGGGGTGCGACCGGCGGTAACTTCCTTGCGCCGGACCCCTACCGCTCAGTACGCGGCTGCCCTACTCTCCCCCTGTGCCCAACTGTGCCAGTGATTGCTGGCGCGATAGGGCGGCCTGCGGCAGTCGGCGTCGTAGGTCTGCGGTGCAGAGCGTCGAACTCGGGAGGCGGCGGATGGCCGAGCGCGAGCGGAAGCATGTGCGCGTGGCGGTGATCGGATCGGGCTTCGGTGGCCTGGGGGCGGCCGTACGGCTGCGACGCCAGGGGATCACCGACTTCGTGGTCCTGGAACGGGCCGGCTCGGTGGGCGGCACATGGCGCGACAACAGCTATCCGGGGTGCGCATGCGATGTGCCCTCGCATCTGTACTCGTTCTCCTTCGCGCCCAATCCGCAGTGGCCCCGGAACTTCTCCGGGCAGCCGCACATCCGGGCGTACCTGGAGCGGGTGACGGACAACTTCGGGCTGCGCCCGCACATACGGTTCCATTCCGAGGTGCGGAGCCTGCGCTGGAGCAACAGCGAGCTGCACTGGGAGCTGGAGACGGCCAGCGGGCCGCTGACCGCCGACGTGGTGGTCTCGGCCACCGGGCCGCTGTCGGACCCCAAGCTCCCCGACGTGCCGGGGCTGGACTCCTTCCCGGGGGAGGTCTTCCACTCCGCGCGCTGGAATCACGACTACGACCTGCGCGGAAAGCGCGTGGCCATGATCGGCACCGGTGCGTCGGCGATCCAGATCGTGCCCGCCATCCAGCCGGACGTCGAGCGCCTCACGCTCTTCCAGCGCACCCCGCCCTGGGTACTGCCGCGGGCCGACCGCCGGATCAGCGCGGCCGAGAAATGGCTGCACACCAGGCTGCCGGCCACCCGCGCGGCACGCCGCGGACTGCTCTGGGGCATCAGGGAGCTGCAGGTCAGCGCCTTCACCAAGCGCCCCAACGAGCTGGGGATGATCGAGTTCCTGGCGAGGAACCACATGAAGAAGGCCATCAAGGACCCGGCGCTGCGCAGCGTGCTGACGCCGGACTACCGCATCGGGTGCAAGCGGATACTGCTCTCCAACACCTACTACCCGGCGCTGGCCCGGCCCAATGTGGATCTCGTCGCCGCCGGGCTGAAGGAGGTGCGCGGCAGCACCCTGGTGGGGGCCGACGGCAGCGAGGTCCAGGCCGACGCGATCGTCTTCGGCACCGGCTTCCATGTGACGGACATGCCGATCGCGCAGCGGGTCACCGGCGCCAGGGGCACGACGCTGGCGGAGGAGTGGAAGGACGGGATGGCGGCGCTGCGCGGAGCCAGCGCGGCCGGCTTCCCGAACTTCCTGACGATCATCGGGCCCAACACCGGCCTCGGCAACAGCTCGATGATCCTGATGATCGAGGCACAACTGACCTACATGGTGGACTTCATGCGCCAACTGGACATTCTCGGCGGAAAGATCGCGCTGAGCGCCCGGCAGTCCGCCGTGGACGAGTGGACGCGCGAGATCCAGCGGCGGATGGAGCGCACGGTGTGGAACACCGGCGGCTGCGACAGCTGGTATCTGGACGCCAACGGGCGCAACACCACCGCCTGGCCGGGGACGACCGCGGAGTTCAAGAGGGTGACCCGGCAGGTCGATCTCGCCGAGTACGAGGTGCTGCGGCCACCGGGGACCACGGCCGGGCGGCCCGCCGACGCGCGTGCGGAGGTGGCCGCATGAGCCGCCGCCCCGGACACGTCACAAGTGGTCCGTACGCGCCGCCGGTGCCGCGCCGGACGACGACCGTCACCTCGGCCGACGGCTCCCGGATCCACGCCGAGTTCCACGGGCCCGAGCACGCCCCGGCCGTCGTGCTGGCGCACGGCTGGGCCTGCTCGACCGCCTTCTGGGCCCCGGTGGTCCGCGATCTGGCCGCCGATCACAAGGTCGTCGTCTACGACCAGCGCGGGCACGGCCGCAGCCCGGCCGTCGCCCCGGCCGGCTACAGCACCCGTGCCCTCGCCGACGACCTCGTCGCCGTACTGGAGGCGACCCTGGAGGCGGACGAACGCGCCGTGGTGGGCGGCCACTCCATGGGAGGCATGACGATCATGGCCGCCGCCGACCGGCCGGAGCTGCGCGCCCGGGCCGCCGCCGCGCTGCTGTGCAGCACCGGCTTCTCCCAACTCGCCGCCGAGGCCCGGGTGCTCCCCCTGCGCGGCCCGGCCGGACGGCGCCGCGCACACCGCCTGCTGCTGGGCTCCCGCGCGCCGATGGGCCCCGTGTCACCGCTCACCAAGAGCGCGCTGAAGTACGCGACGATGGGCGCCGGCTCCACCGCCGAGCAGGTCGAGGCCTGTGCGCGCATCGTGCACGGCTGTCAGCCGGGCGTCCGGGCCCGCTGGGGCAAGGTGCTGGCCGAACTCGAACTGACCGGCGAGGCCGGCCGGCTGGACGTGCCGACGGCGGTCGTCGCGGGCACCGCCGACCGGCTCACCCCGCCGGTGCACGCCCGCCGGATGGCCTCCGTGCTCCCCGACTTCCGCGGGCTGACCGAGCTGCCGGGGCTGGGGCACATGACGCCGGTCGAGGACCCGGGCGCGGTCGCCGGCCGGCTGCGCGAACTCGTGGGCGATCACCTGCAGGCGGCCGGCACCGGTGCCGGAAACAAGACGGCGGCCGGCTCGGAAGCCCCCGCCCAGGCCCCCCGCGGCAAGCAGCGGCAGAAGAAGGAGCGGACGGTATGAGGACGAGCGGAAACCTGGACGGGCAGGTCGTGGTGGTGACGGGCGCGGCGCGCGGGGTCGGCGCGCTGCTGGCCCGCAAGCTGTCGGCGCGCGGCGCGACGCTGGCGCTGGTCGGCCTGGAGCCGGACGAACTGCGCGACGTCGCGGCCTCGTTGCACGGCCCGGCCCACCACTGGCACGCCGACGTCACCGACCACGAGGCCATGGCCCGGGTCGCCGCCGGGGTCAAGAACCGCTTCGGCAAGGTCGATGTGGTCGTCGCCAACGCCGGTGTGGCGACCGGCGGCCCGTTCGTCGACTCCGACCCGGTCGCCTGGAAGCGGGTCGTCGAGGTCAACCTGATAGGCAGCGCGGTCACCGGCCGGGCCTTCCTGCCCGTCCTGATGGAGTCCCGCGGCTACTTCCTGCAGATCGCCTCGCTCGCGGCGATCACCCCGGCCCCGATGCTGAGCGCGTACTGCGCCTCCAAGTCGGGCGTCGAGGCGTTCGCGCACTGCCTGCGGGCCGAGGTCGGCCACAAGGGCGTACGGGTCGGCGTCGGCTATCTGAGCTGGACCGACACCGGCATGGTGCGCGGCGCCGACCAGGACGACACCATGCGCGAGCTGCGCTCCCGGCTGCCCTGGCCGTCGAACAAGACCTATCCGCTGGGCCCCGCCGTCGACCGGATCGTCGCGGGCATCGAGCGTCGCTCCGCCCATGTCTACGGGCAGTGGTGGCTGCGCGGGATGCAGTCGCTGCGCGGGTATCTGCCGGCCGTCATCGGGTCGGTGGGCCAGCGCGAGATCCGCAGGTTCGGGGACCGGCTGGACGGGATGCGGATCGGGCTGGTCGGTGCGGGCGGCGAGGCCGACGAAAAGGCCCGCGCCGACGAAAAGGCCCGCGCCGCCGAGAAGGCGAGCTGACCTGCGAGTTCGCCCTCTGAGGCCGCCCTGTCCGGCCGCCGTGCGGGTCACGGAGGGTAGCCGTTCGTGATCGAAATGCGAGCAATGTCCGGGCGTGTCACGCTGTTTCGGGGCCCAACCGCCCCCCACACCCCACTAGGAGTGAACAGTATGGGCATCAAGGACCAGTTCCAGGACAAGGCCAACGAGCTCCGTGACCAGGCGAGCAAGGCCGCGAGCGGCCCTCGCGACGACGCCCCCGAGCGCGGCCGGCGCGAGGAGCAGGAGCGCGGCCGGCGCCAGGGCGGCCAGGAGCGCGACCCGCAGCGTGACCGCGGCCAGCAGGGCCGCCGGACCGCCCAGGACGCGCTGGACGACGCCGAGGGTCGCTACCAGAGCTGACGCCACGTCCTGAAGACCACGCGCGGCGACGTACGCGCCATGCGTGAGGGGCGCACCCGGTCGACCGGGTGCGCCCCATCGGCTTGTCGGACGAGGCCCTCTGTGGTCGAAGAGGGGCCTCGTTGTCCCGTGGTCGAAGAGATCCGCGGTCCGCCCGCCGAGTTCGCCCCGGTCGCCGGCCCGTTCAGGCCCCCGCCGCCCCCGCGGCCCCCGTAGCGCCGCCGCCGCGCGGCGGCAGCGCCGGCCGTCGCCGGTCCGGTACGTCCGACAGGTCCGGAGGCGTCGCCGCCGGATGCCGCTCCAGCAGCTCCAGCGCCGTACGCACCGCCACCCCCAGCGTCGGGTGCTTGCCCTCGGCCCAGTGCAGCGGGGAGCGCAGTGCCTCGATGTCCACCTCCACGCCGTGGTTCTCCACGCCCCAGCCGTAGAGCCGGAACCACGCCGCGTTCATCGGCACGGTGATCGTCGTCCCGTCGGCGAGCCGGTGCCGCCCGGTCATGCCGACCACCCCGCCCCAGGTGCGCATGCCGACCACCGGCCCGATGCCCTGCAGCTTGAAGGCCGCGGTGATCATGTCGCCGTCGGACGAGGTCATCTCGTCGGCGACCGCGACGACCGGGCCGCGCGGCGCGTTGCTGGTGTACGAGACGGGCTCGGCGTCGCGGGTCAGGTCCCAGCCCATGATGGTGCGGGTCAGCTTCTCGATCACCAGCTCGGAGATGTTGCCGCCGGCGTTGCCCCGCACGTCCACGATCAGCGCGGGCCGGGAGACCTCCATCCGCAGATCGCGGTTGAACTGCGCCCAGCCGGAGCCGCCCATGTCGGGGATGTGCAGATAGCCGCACTTGCCGCCGCTCAACTCCCGTACCACGGCCCGCCGTTTGGCCACCCAGTCCTGGTAGCGCAGCGGCCGCTCGTCGATCAGCGGGACCACCGCGACCCGGCGGGCGTGGCCGTTGCCCTCCGCCGGGGAGAACGTCAGCTCGACGGTGGTGCCGCCGGCCGCGGCCAGCAGCGGATACGGGCCGGCGACCGGGTCCACCGGCCGGCCGTCGACATGGGTGAGCGCCGCGCCGTCGCGGATGCCCGTACCGGCCAGCGGGGAGCGGGCCTTGGAGTCCGACGACTCGCCGGGCAGGATCCGCTGGACGACCCAACGGCCGTCCCGGCAGGTGAAGTTCGCGCCGAGCAGCCCCATCGCGCGCTGGTAGTGCGGCGGCCCCTCGTTGCGCCGGGCGCCGGTGACATACGCATGGGAGGTGCCCAGTTCGCCCAGCACCTCGCGCAGCAGATCGGCGAACTCGTCGGGGGAGGCGACCCGTTCGACCAGCGGACGGTACTGCGCGAGCACCGCGTCCCAGTCGATGCCGCACATCCGCGGCTCCCAGAAGTACGCCCGGATGAGCCGGCCCGCCTCGTCGAACGCCTGGCGCCACTCCGCCTCGGGATCGACGTCGTGCAGGATGCGCCGCAGGTCCAGGTAGACCGTCGAGTCGCTGTCCGCCGGCTCGGTGGCCGGCACCGCGCGCAGCTCGCCGTCGTCGTTGACGACCAGCCGGGAGCCGTCGCCGCTGAGCGCGAAACCGTCCAGGGAGCTGGTGAGTTCGGTGCGCCGCGCCTTGGGCAGGTCGAAGTGTTCGAGGGTGGGCTTGCCGGAGGTGTTGTCGGGGTTGGCGAAGGTCTCGCCCAGCGCGCCGGAGATCGGCCAGCGCAGCCAGACCAGGCCGCCGCCGCTGACCGGCTCCAGGGAGGAGTACTTGGACGCGGCCACCGGGAACGGCGTGACCCGGTTCTCCAGCCCCTCCACCTCCACCAGCACCGGCCCCTCGCCGGCCGGCGGAGGAATCTCGTCCGGGTCCAGACCGCCCGCCGCGGGCCGCCCCTCCGGCGACAGCGCGAAGGGCGAGGGGGTCGCCGACGACAGCGGTACGAGGTAGGGCCGGCAGCCCAGCGGGAAGGACAGGTCCCCGGTGTGCACGTCGTAGACCGGGTCGAAGCCCCGCCAGGACAAGAACGCCAGATAGCGGCCGTCGCGGGTGAACACCGGCTGCTCGTCCTCGAAGCGGCCGTTGGTGACGTCCACGATGTGCCGGTCGGACAGCCGGGCCATCCTGATCTGCCGCAGCGAACGGCCGATGCCCGGATGCGACCAGGTCAGCCAGCGGGAGTCGGGGGAGAAGGCCAGGTCGCGGACCGGCCCGTTGGTGGAGCGGACCAGTTCGGTGACGCCGCCGGGGCCGGCTGCCTCGTCCTCCTCGGACCGGTCCTCCTCGGTCGATCCCTCCTCCGGCCGGGTCACGTCCACCAGCAGCAGCCGGCCGTCGTGCGCGGCCACCGCCAGCCGCTCGCCGTCCGGTGAGGCGGTCATCTCGTGGACCCGGCCCAGCCGCCCGGCCGCCAGCCGGCGCGGTTCGCCCGGCGCGCTGGCCCGCGGCAGATCGGTGATCTCCACGGCGTCCTCGCCCTCGGCGTCGGTGACGTAGGCGATCCGGCCGCTGGAGCCGAGCATCTCGGGCAGCCGGACGCGCACCCCCGGGGTGTCGTGGATCGTGCGGGCCGGGCCGTCGCGGTGGGTGAGCCAGTACAGGCTGCCGCGTACGCCGACCGCGCTGGCCCGCCCGGTGGCGTCCACCGCGAGCGAGGTGACATGCGAGGCGGCCGGGACCTGGTAGCTGCGGCGGCCGGCCCGCGGGCCGCCCAGGCGCACCCCCAGCCTGCGCGGCACGGCGTGCGGGCCGAGGTCCTCGATCAGCCAGACGTCGCCCGCGCACTGGTAGACGATCCGCTCGCCGTCGGTCGAGGCGTGCCGGGCGTAGAAGTCGGCGTGATCGGTGTGCCGGCGCAGGTCGGTGCCGTCCTGCCGGCACGAGTACACATTGGCGATGCCCTCGTGGTCGGACAGGAAGGCGATCCGCTCCCCGACGAACATGACCGAGTCCAGATGCCCGTACAGGTCCGGCAGCAGCCGGACGCCGTGCAGCCACATCCTGCCCGTCGCGCCGCCCCGGTAGCGCTTCCAGGAGGCGGGCTCGTGCGGTGGGGTACCGCTGAGCAGCAGCGTCTTGTGCTCACCGGCGACATCGGCGACCGCGATGTCGGAGACCGGGCCCCAGGGCAGCTTCCCGCCCGGACCGCCGTCGGTCGGCAGCTTGTACGCCCAGGAGTAGTACGAGAACGGCTGGCCGTGCGAGGACACCGCCAGGATGTGCCCGTCCGGCGTCCATCCGCACACCCGCGCGTCCGTACTGCCCCAGTACGTCAGCCGGCGCGCCGGGCCGCCGTCGACCGCGGCGAGGTGCACCTCGGGGTCGAGGCTGCGCCAGGTGGTGAAGGCGATGTGCCGCCCGTCGGGGGAGAAGCGGGGGTGGCCGACGCGGGTGCGGTCGACGGTCAGCCGCCAGGCACGGCCGGGTTCCTGCCCGTCCGGGGCGATCGGGGCCACCCACAGGTCGTCCTCGGCGGCGAAGCAGAGCAGGTCACCGTGCAGATGGGGGAAGCGCAGGTACGAGCCGGGCGGTGCGTCCGGCGCGGTCGGCATGCGGCGCAGCCGGCCACGCGGCTCGCCCTTCGACTCCGTTCGCGGCCCGACGGCCTCGGGTTCAGCGCTCACCCATCCATGGTTTCGGCCGGGGGTGAGGGTGGCAACTCGGGTGGTCGACTACGAGCCGGGGCTGTCCGGGGGGCCACCCGGAGGGTTGGCCCCGCCCACCACCCCCGCCCACCACCCCCGCCCACCACCCCCGCCCACCACCCCCGCCCACCACCCCCGCCCACCACCCCCGCCCACCACCCCCGCACAAGGGCCCGTAACGTGCAGAAACTACGTTCAGTAGTTGCCGCCGTTTTCCGGGCCTTTCCTGGTCCTTGTGCCCTGAGTGTGCCCTCGGCGGACGGGGGCGCGTTGGGGCTGTCTTGTCTGCCTGGGCCGGTTACCGGGCGGCGGGCATGTTGCCGTCGAGCCAGTCATTCACGCGCTTCCGGATGCTGGGCACCATGGGCAGCGCGTCTACCTCCGTGGCTTCGAACCAGCGGACATCAGTGGATTCCTCAGACACCGCCAGATGGCCGGCAACGGGGCGTGCCAGGAAGCAGACTGAGAACTCTTGCCGTACCTCGCCATCGTCATACGCGAAGACGTGGTGGGGGTTGGTGTAAGTGCCGACGATGCCGATGATCTCGACATCAAACCCGGTCTCTTCGCGTGTCTCGCGAACAGCGCAGTCCGGCAACGACTCTCCGATGTGCATGGCGCCACCAGGAAGCGCCCACATGTCGTTGTCGCGCCGTCGCTGAAGCAGGATGCGCCCGGCATCGTCGATGACGATGGCGGAAGCGGCCGGGACCAAGCTGTTCGCGGCGGGGGCATCCGGGTCATCCTCGTAATCGCGCCTACCCATTTCCTTCCCCTTCCCACACCGGAGCGCCCCGGTTCCACAGTTCCTCAACGTGCGAAGCGAAGCGATCAAACATGCCGTCGTCCTGGTGGCGGCGTAGATGCAGCGTGGGGGCATCGTGTCCCACGCTGTGAGTCAGCAAGGGCGTAACGATCATGTCGTCATCGAAGCGGAAGACGGACAGGTGCGCGTGCCCGTCGCTGTACCTCGCGTCGATCCCCGGCTGATTTCTGATCTTCTCCAGTTCGGCGAGCGTCACCCTGATGCGCGTGGACAGAGTAAGCGCGACGTCTTCGTCTTCTTCGCGCGACCGCGTGAGATCACTGTCAGGGGTACCGAGCAGAAAGCGCACTCGGCACCCTTGGGCAGCCTTGCGGCCCAGTGCGGTACCGAACCGGGCCTGTTCGAGCCACAGGAAGTAGTTGGTGTAACCCGCGAAAGTCAGTTCTCGCTCAGCTTTGGTGATCAGCGACCGCCACAGGGAGGCTGGGCAGCCGGACCGGTACGGGTAGACGGAAACGACCTCACGATCCGGCCCAACCTTGATCGCCTTCTTCGCGGCAGCTGGCCATAACACCGCCTCGTCCTCCCCAAGTGCTTCGCAGATAGCCCATCGATGGCGGGCACGGGGGACCCGCCCGGTCTCAGTGATCCATCGGCCGACGGTCTTGATATCGACGCCGCAGCTCTCCGCCAACTGCCGGTCTGACATTCGGGCTTGAAGCATGGCGCGGCGCAGTGCTTCGTTCACGAATACCCCCTGGGACGTTAGGCACGCTTTCCACGGTAGGCGTACTCCGTTCCTAACGGTCACGGAACGAAGTAGGAACGCGCCACCAGGGGCGGAAGTGTGGGGGCGTACAAGACCCCCGCAACCGTGGTGGACGGCCCGGGGGCGTGGCCATCAACCCTCTGGAGGTTGACGACATGCGCAAACCTAGCGCCTGGATCTTCGATCTGCTGCTGCACTGGTTACTTCCCGCGCGAGGGCGTCATCGGTCTGCCGGCCAGCTGCCCGCCGCTGGCTGCGCAGATGCGCCGACGCTCGTGCTTCCCCGCGTCCCTGTCCGCCAGCAGGGGGTGCTGCGTGGTGTGGACGTTGCCCTGATCCGCCCGTACGTCCTGACACCCGATGAGCGGCGGGAGCGGCGGTTGCAGCGTGGGCGGCGGCGGGTGTTGTGGCTCGCGGTGCACGGGTACGACGCGGGGCCCCGCTGGATTCACGGTGTTGAGGTGACGGCCTGATGCCCCGCAACTGCCGCCCCGTGCACCTGGGGGATCCGTTTCCGGTGGCGGAGATCGCGCCGGTTGCCGGGTGCGATGTGTGCACGGCCTTGGCTGGGCAGCGTGAGGGGGCGCGTGCTGTCGGTGACCTGACGAAGGTGATCGACTGCAACATCGAGATGCGCAGTCATCCCCACCCCAAGGCGGTGCAGTCGTGAGCGCAGGCTCATGGTCGAGGATGCGGGACCGGGTCGAGGAAGCGTGGAACCGGCATGTTAGGTACCGGGAGCTGTACCGGCAGCTCGACCGGATGCGGACGGACCTCAAGGCCCGTACTGCGTGGATGGATGACCTGAACGAGGAGGAGACGGCAGCGATGCTGCGCGGTCTCGCCGAGTGCATCGACGCCATGCAGACGGACGGAGATGCCCCGGAGCGCCCGGAGAGGATGGCATGAGGGCCCGATACCGGTTCGCCGAGTGGACGCTGGCGTCCCATTCGGAAGTGCGGTTCATCGGTGAGTGCCTGGACTGCGGGGAACGTTGCGTCGATACCGAATCTGCCGACGAAGCGCAGGGGTGGTGCCTCAAGCACGCCGGACTCACCGGGGACAGACGCTTCGAGATGAAGGGATTCCAGCTCTTCACCGCCTACCTGACCAACGCGGCGGCAGACGGCGCTCCTCCCACGACGTAGACTAGGGCGGGGGCGCCATGGCGCACCTTCCGGCCGCCCCGCCCACACAACTCCCCCGACCGGACAAGCCTTGAGCAGAGACAGACGTGTCCCGCGTGAGCCGACGAGCTCAGCTCTCGCCCCGGTCCGTCCAGCGGAGCGCAGTCCTAGGCGCGCTCTTCACGGCTGCCGCGCCTGTCACGCGGCGAGGGAAACAGGTCCCGTGACGCCGATGTGTCCCGTACACCGGTGACCCTGGCCGCCGCGCCGCCTCTGGGATGAGGTGGAGCAAGCCCTCGCCTGGTGGGCCGATCATGATGGGCCCGGCCTTGATCGCTTTGGGCTCACGATGGACCGTGCCGGAAGCGTCCGCCCGTGGTTCGAGCGCCCGACGCAGGTGTTGCCGTTCGGTTGACTTCCCGTGTGCAGCTTGGCCGTCCGTCCTCTCCGCCCTCTCCGCGTCGGACGGCGGGCTCCCGGCAGCCTGGCGCATTCCCGGGTCCCGGATCAGTATCCGCATGATGGGCGCTCTTGCGAGTCTGTTGCAGTAACCGCGACCATTGGCTCGTTGCGCCACCCCATTGGCTGGTTTGCGGAGCCCGAAGCGGAGAGCCCTTTAGATGCACGTACCCGATGGATTCATCAACGCGCCGGTGTCGGTGGCGGCCGGCGCCGTCGCCGCGGTCGCGGTCGCGGTCAGCCTGCGCGGTGCCCGCCGGGAGCTGGCCGGTGCGGGGCAGGGCGGCGCCGCGGCCGCGGAGCGCACGGCGCCGCTGGCCGGGCTGGTGGCGGCGTTCATCTTCGCCGTGCAGATGCTGAACTTCCCGGTCGCGGCCGGTACGAGCGGGCATCTGCTGGGCGGGGCGCTGGCGGCGATACTCGTCGGCCCCTACACCGGCGTGCTCTGCGTCTCGGTCGTGCTGCTGATGCAGGGGGTGCTGTTCGCCGACGGCGGGCTGACCGCGCTGGGCGTCAACATCACCGACATGGCGATCGTGACGACCGTGGTCGCCTACGCCCTGTTCCGGGGGCTGGTGAAGGTGCTGCCCAGGCGGCGGCGCTCGATCACCGTCGCGTCGTTCGTCTCCGCGCTGGTCTCGGTGCCGGCCGCCGCGGTCGCCTTCACCGCCCTCTACGCGCTGGGCGGGACCGCGGACGTGTCGATCGACAAGGTCTTCACCGCCATGGTCGGCGTGCACGTACTGATCGGGATCGGTGAGGCGGCGATCACCGCGCTGACGGTCGGGGCCGTCATCGCCGTACGGCCCGATCTCGTCTACGGCGCGCGCGGGCTGACCAAGCCGCTGGAGCTGCGCACCTCGCCCCTGGCGTCCCCGGGCACCGCCGAGCCGGTGGCGGCGGCCACCACCGCACCCGCCACCGCGCCCACCGTCGCGCCCGCCCCCACGGCTCCCGCCGCCCCGCGCCGTTCCACCCGCCACGTCTGGCTGGCCGGGATCGCCGCCGCCCTGGTGTGCGCGGGCGGCGTCAGCTGCTACGCCTCCGCCAGCCCCGACGGCCTGGAGAAGGTCGCCCACGACCAGGGCATCGACGCCAAGACCAAGGACCACGCCACCAAGGACTCGCCGCTCGCCGACTACAGCGTCAAGGACGTCGCCGACCCCCGGCTGTCCGGCGGCCTGGCCGGTGTCATCGGGGTGGGCGCGACGCTGGCGGTGGGCACCGGGGTGTTCGTGGTCCTGCGCCGCCGCAAGAACACCGGCGCTCAGCCCGCCGCGCGACAGACGGAGAACGCCTGACATGGGAGCGGGCCACACCCACAAGCTCTACCGGCACGGGCACTCGCCGGTGCACGCCCTGCCCGCGCACTGCAAGCTCGCCGCGGTCTTCTGCTTCGTCCTGATCGTCGTCGCCACCCCGCGCGCGGCGGTCTGGGCGTTCGGGCTCTACGCCCTGCTGATCGCGGGCGCCGCCGCGGCGGCCCGGATCCCGGCCGGCTTCCTGCTCAAACGGCTGCTGATCGAGGTGCCGTTCGTCGCCTTCGCCCTGCTGATGCCGTTCGTCGCCGAGGGCCCGCAGATCCACCTCATCGGACTGGACCTGAGCCGGTCCGGGCTCTGGGGCGCCTGGAACATCCTCGCCAAGGGCACGCTGGGCGTCGCCGCTTCCGTGCTGCTGGCCGCCACCACCGAGCTGCGGGAACTCCTGCTCGGTCTGCAGCGGCTCAAGATGCCGCCGCTGCTCGTCCAGATCGCGTCCTTCATGATCCGCTACGGCGACGTGATCACCGACGAGATGCGGCGGATGCGGATCGCCCGGCTCTCGCGTGGCTTCGAAGCCCGCGGCGTACGCCACTGGGGCGTGCTCGCCAAGTCCGCCGGCGCGCTGTTCATCCGCTCCTACGAGCGCGGTGAGCGGGTCCACCTCGCCATGGTCAGCCGCGGCTACACCGGCACCATGCCCGTCATCGACGCCACCACCGCCACCCGCACACAATGGACCCGCGCGGCCGCGCTGCCGCTCGCCGCCCTCGCCGTCTGCCTCCTGGGATGGACCCTTTGAGCACCGCCACGCCCGCCCCCTCCCTCGCCGTCTCCGGGCTCGCCTACGCCTACCCCGACGGCCACCAGGCGCTCTTCGGCGTCGACCTGACCGTCGGCCGCGGCGAACGGGTCGCCCTCCTCGGCCCCAACGGCGCCGGCAAGACCACCCTCGTACTGCACCTCAACGGCATCCTCGAAGCGGGCGCCGGCAGCGTCGCGGTGGCCGGGCTCCCGGTCGCCCGAGAGAACCTCGCGGAGATCCGCCGCCGGGTCGGCATCGTCTTCCAGGACCCCGACGACCAGCTGTTCATGCCCACCGTCCGTGAGGACGTCGCCTTCGGCCCGGCCGCGTCGGGGCTGCGCGGCGACGCCCTGGAGGCGCGGGTCACCGAGGCGCTCACCCGGGTCGGCATGGAGGGCTTCGCCGACCGTCCGCCGCACCACCTCTCCTTCGGCCAGCGCCGGCGCGTGGCCGTCGCCACCGTCCTGGCCATGCGCCCCGAGATCCTCGTCCTGGACGAGCCCTCCTCCAACCTCGACCCGGCCTCCCGCCGGGAACTCGCCGACATCCTGCGGTCGTTGGACGTCACCGTGCTGATGGTCACCCACGATCTGCCGTACGCGCTGGAGCTGTGCCCGCGCTCCGTCGTGCTCTCCGGGGGCGTGCTGGTCGCCGACGGCACCACCCAGGACCTGCTCTGCGACGAGGAACTGATGCGCAGCCACCGCCTGGAGCTGCCCTTCGGCTTCGACCCCCGGTCGGTGACCGTTCCCCGGTGACCCGGGGCGCCGGCCGGCCGCCGCGTCGCCGTGTGACGAACGCCACGGGCCGTGGCCCTGGTCATCAGCACTGATCCGCGCGTTGCACCATTGATGGGTCACGAAAGCGACGGATGAGTGGGAAGCGGGAATCAGTGGTGGACGTCCAGGGCACGGTCGAGGACGGCTTCGAGCCGGTCCGGGACGCCTTCGCGGCCAACTTCGCCCAGCGCGGAGAGCGGGGGGCGGCGGTCGCCGTCTACCGGCACGGGCGGAAGGTCGTCGACCTGTGGGCCGGCACGAAGGACGGCGACGCCGACGCCGCCGCGCACGGCGCAGCGCCATGGGAGGCCGGCACCGCCCAGGTGATCCGGTCCGCGACCAAGGGCATCGCCGCGATCGTCCCGCTGCTGCTGCACCAGCGCGGAGCGCTCGACCTCGATGCGCCGGTCGGCACGTACTGGCCCGAGTTCAAGGCCGCCGGCAAGGAACGCGTGCTCGTCCGGCATCTGCTGTCCCACCGCGCCGGGCTGCCCGTCCTGGACACCCCGCTCACCCCCGCCCAGGCCGTCGACGGCGTCAGCGGCCCCGCCGCGATCGCCGCCCAGGCGCCCGCCTGGGAGCCCGGCACGGACCACGGCTACCACGCGCAGACCTACAGCTGGCTGATCGGCGAGCTGGTGCTGCGGGTCACCGGACGCACCATCGGCAGCTGGATCGCCGAGGAGATATCCGGGCCGCTCGGCCTCGACCTGTGGATCGGGCTTCCGCAGGCGGCACAGGACAGGGTGGGCCGCCTCGCGGCCGTCGAGCCGCCGGCGCCGCCGGCCGCGTCGGGCCTGCGGGCCCGGCCGAAGCGGTCGGTGGCCGACGCCTACGCCGACCCCACCTCCCTCACCAGCCGTGCCTTCGGCGCCATCTCCCCGGGCCCCGACGAGAACGACCCCGCCTACCGGGCCGGCGAGCTGCCCGCCTCCGCGGGCATCGCCACCGCCCGCTCGCTGGCCCGCTGCTACGCGGCGCTGATCGGCGCCGTCGACGACCAGCCGCGCCTCTTCGCCCCGGCCACCCTCACCCTCGCCCGCACCGAGGAGTCCGCCGGTCTCGACCGCACCCTCCTGGTCAACACCCGCTTCGGCCTCGGCTTCATGCTGCACGGCCCGGCCTCGCCGCTGCTGGGGCCCGGCTCGTTCGGGCACCCCGGGCGCGGGGGCGCGCTGGCCTGCGCGGATCCCGAAAGCGGTATCGCCTTCGGCTACGTCACCAACGGCATGCAGCGCAATGTGACCGCGGACCCCCGCGCGCAGGCGCTGCTGCGGGCTTTGGGCTCGTAGCCCTGCTTCCCACGTTGCCGGGTGGCCCGCCGGGCCTCGTCTGTGCGTTGTTTCCCGCCTTCGGCGGGAGCGGGGTGGGTTGTGGGGTGGGGGCGCTGGTCGGTGGTGGTGCCGGGGTCGGTCCTCCGGGGCCTGTTGTGTGGACTGCTGCGCTTTACGTCCACACAACAGGCCCCTCCGGCCCGCCCCCTCCCGCCC
>NZ_JBVIRA010000011.1:156949-240268 GCF_055576575.1 Streptomyces sp. NPDC033270 | reverse complement strand
CAAAACAAAGAAAAAAAAAAACACCACACCCCCCCCCCCCCCCCCCCCCCCCCCCTCCCCCCCCCCCCCCCCCCCCCCCCCCGCGGGTAGTTGGCGGGCCGCTCTCAGCAGCCGCGATCGACGAGGTCGAACGACTTGTAGTGGTCGGCGGTGTAGTAGTCCTCGTTCTGCTTCTCGCCGGTCACGATGCGACGCGCACCGCGGTCCGGAGAGCCCGGTGTGACGACGGTGTACTCGTGGTAGTAGTCGGAGCTCTGTGCCGGGAGGACGCCCTCGCGGTTGGTGAACACCGTCCCGTCCTGCGGGTACGGGTAGGGCCCGCCCTTGCCGATCAGGTCGAGGGTCTCATGGGCCTGCGAGGGCAGCTTGGAGTAGCAGACGTTTCCGACGGCCTGGACGTGCACGGCCGTGCTGTGCGCCGTCGCGGCGTACGGGGCGGCCGGGCGCGCGGTGGCGGCGGAGGGCGTGGCGGCGACCGCGGTCCCGCCGAGGAGAAGGGCCGAGGCAAGGGCGCTCGCGGCGCCGATCCTGGTGATCCGTGGGGGGATTCTCATGCCTCCCAGAATGACGCGCGTAGACATGCCCCTGTCAATCCCAAACGGCGGAAGTTTTCCGGGAGTTCACAGGCGGGCCCCGGTTCGTCACCCCGAAATATCCGATTCCGGCCGATCCGGGCCGGAGCCGCCCCAGGAGAGGCTCCGCGCGCCGCTTCTCGCCTCGGAAGGCTTGTGCCTTTTTACCTCTGAGGCTTTTGCCTCTCAGGCAAAACTTTTGCCCGAGAGGCGAAGGGTGGTTATACCGGGGATATGACCGAGCTCCCCGACGAGCCCGCCGGCACACCGCCGGAGGATCTCCCCACCGTCGCACCGCGCCTTCGTGACCTGCGACGACGCAGTGGTCTCACGCTGGAGACCGCGGCCCGGCTGGTGGGGCTCTCGCCCGCGCACCTGTCGCGGCTGGAGACCAACCGGCGCCAGCCCTCGCTGCCGATGCTGCTGGCGCTCGCCCGTACGTACGGCACCACGGTATCCGACCTGCTCGGCGAGACCGCCCCCGAGCGGGACCCGATCGTGCGGGCCGGCCGTGCGGAGCCGTCGGAGGCCGGCGGCTGGACGTACTGGACCGTGGGCGGCGCCGGGCGGGCGATGCAGGCGCTGCGGGTCCATGTGCCGCAGCGGGCGCAGGGCGAGCTGGTCCGGGTGCACCCCGGAGAGGAGTGGCTCTACGTCCTCAAGGGGCGGCTGCGGCTGACGCTCGGTGCGGCGGTGCAGGTGCTGGACCCGGGGGACGCCGCGCACTTCGACTCGCTGACCCCGCACCGTATCGCCGCCGCCTCCCGGGGCGGAACGGAGCTGTTGTTCGTCCACACGCTGCTGCAGAGCGGCGCCGCCGAGCTGTGCCTGGGCGGCGACGCGCCGCGCCGTGGCCTGTGACCAGGGAAGGATCGTAGGCCGTGCCCGACCACTCCACTCCTGCGCCGGCGGATCGCCCCCACGAGGCGATCGCCGCCGAGACACCGCCCGCCCGCCGCTACGTCGAGAACAAGCCACCCCGCGGGGTGTATGTGCGGGTGTTCATCTACGTCGTGGCGACGCATGTGCTGCTGGCGTTCATGAGCCTGCTGGTGGTCGTCGCCAAGTCGCGTTAGCGGCACGGCCCGTGGGGCCTGCGGGGCCGTCCATCCGTCCGGTCCCGAAAGTCCATTGCCCCGGCACGGCCACCGGGTGGAGCCTGCTGCCCGCAAGGCGTTCGCAGCAGGCTCCACCCCGTACCTCGTCGCACGAGGAGGACCGAAGGATGCACCGTACGCGCACCGCGGCGGCCACCGCGCTGGCCCTGGCCCTGATCCCCCTGACGGGCATGTCGGGGCCGCCGGGCGCCGCCGGGCGCCAGGACCCCGCCCGGGAGGACCGGGACAGACCCGCCGCGGCCGTCTCCCCCGCCCCGCAGTCCGTCCGCCCTCGCTCCGACCGGGTCACCATCACCCCCACCGTGACCGTCGTCGCAGGCCCGAAGGCCGACGCCGCGGCGCTGGCGGTGGTGTCGAAGTCGCTCAGGGACGCCGGCGCGGACCGGGTCGTACGGGCCGAACAGGCACCGGCCGGGCGGCGGCTGACGGTCTACGTCGACGGTGCGGGCGCGGCCCGGACGCTGCGGGACCTGGGCGCGCGGGGTACCGGCGGGCTGCCCGCCGAGGGCTATGCGCTCGCCGTCGGCGACGGCCGGATCGCGCTGGCCGGCAAGGACGCCGCCGGCACGTACTACGCCGCGCAGTCGCTGCGGCAGCTGCTGCCGCGGCGCGACCGCCCCGGCGCCCAGGTGCGGGGCACCGCCGTGCGCGACTGGCCGGCCACCGCGCTGCGCGGTGTCATCGAGGGCTTCTACGGCACCCCCTGGTCGCACCGGGCCCGCCTCGACCAGCTCGACTTCTACGGCGAGCACAAGATGAACCTCTACGTCTACTCGCCGAAGGACGACGCCTACCTACGGGAGAAGTGGCGCGACGCGTACCCCGCCGACCGGCTCGCGGAGCTGACGGAGCTGGTGGACCGGGCGCGGCAGCGGCATGTGGAGTTCAGCTACGCGCTCTCCCCCGGGCTGTCCGTCTGCTACAGCTCCGACGCCGATCTGCGGGCGCTGACCGCCAAGTTCCAGACGCTGTGGGACATCGGCGTACGGACCTTCGCCGTGCCGCTGGACGACATCAGCTACACGGACTGGAACTGCGCTGCGGACAAGGACAGGTTCGGAACCGGCGGCGGGGCGGCCGGAGCCGCGCAGGCGCATCTGCTCAACCGCGTCAACCGGGAGTTCATCGCCCGGCATCCGGGCGCCCGGCCGCTGCAGATGGTGCCGACCGAGTACTACGACGTCGAGCCGTCCCCGTACAAGAAGGCGCTGGCCGCCCAGCTGGACGGGAACGTGCTGGTGGAGTGGACGGGTGTGGGGGTGATCGCGCCGACGATGACCGTCGCCCAGGCCCGGCGGGCCCGGGAGGTCTTCGGGCACCCGATCCTGACCTGGGACAACTATCCGGTCAACGACTATGTGACCAACCGGCTGCTGCTCGGGCCGTTCAGCGGCCGCGAGAAGGGACTGCCCGGGCAGCTGGCGGGGATCACCGCGAACCCGATGATCCAGCCCGCGGCGTCCAAGATCGCCCTGTACACGGTGGCCGACTACGCATGGAACGACGCGGCCTATGACGCGCGTGCCTCCTGGGGCGCGGCGATCGAGGAGCTGGCCGGCGGCGACGCCCGTACGGCACGGGCGCTGCGGGCCTTTGCCGACGCCAACTACTCCTCCGCGCTCAATCCGCGGCAGGCACCCGAACTCGCCGACGCCATCGCGGAGTTCGGCCGCGACGGGGACGTGCCGCGGCTGGACGCGGCGCTGCGGGGCCTTCAGGACGCTCCGTCGGTGCTGCGCGAACGGCTCGCCGACCGGGGCCTCGTCGCGGACGGTGCGCCCTGGCTGGACGCGGCGCGCGCCTGGGGCGTCGCGGCGCGTACCGCCCTCCGGCTGATCGAGGCGACCAGGGCGGACGACGGTCCGCGGGCCTGGGAACTGCGCCAGCGCATCCCGGAGTTGGTGCGGACCGCCCGGTCGTTCGTGTATGTGGACCTGACGGGGAAGAAGGTTCCGGTGCTGGTGGCCGACGGGGTGCTGGACACCTTCGTCGAGGACGCCCTCGCCGCGCACGACGCGTCGCTGGGCGTCATCGGCCGCCCCAAGGCATCGACGGATCTGCCGGTCTATCAGGACAACGCGGTCTCCCGGATGGCCGACGGCGACGACGCCACGTACTTCTGGAGCGGCGCGGCGCCCAAGCCCGGTGCCTACGTCACCGTCGATCTGCACGCCGAGCGTCCGCTGGGCACCGTCACCCTCGCCATGGGAAAGAGCGGCAGCCCGGAGGACTATCTGCACCACGGCGTGCTGGAGTACTCCTCGGACAACGAGCACTGGCGGCGGCTGGCCGCGTTCGACGACAGGCCCGAGGTCAACGTCACGCCGCCGGCCGGCACCACCGCCCGGTACCTGCGCGCGCGGGCCACACAGGCGCAGGACAACTGGCTGGTGGTGCGGGAGTTCACGGTCGCCGGGGCCGACCGGGTGACGGTGGCCGGCGGCCCGCCCGCGGCGCCGGGCGGCGCCCTGCGGTCGGCGGCGGACCAGGATCCGGCGACCGCCTACCGGGCGGCGCGGGCGGCCGAGCCGGGTGAGGCACTGGAGTTCACGCCGGACGCACCCCGTTCGGCGCGGTCCGTGACGGTGCTGCGTCCGCAGGGCGCACCGGCCGGGGAGGCGAGCGTAGCGGTCCGCACGGGCGGCGTCTGGCGCACGCTCGGCACGCTGTCCGGTGCCTATACGCGCCTGGCGGCGGGCGGCGGCGCGATCGACGGCGTACGCCTGGTGTGGCGGGGCCGGGCGGCGGCGCCCGCGGTCAATGAGGTGATTCTGCGCTGAGCGGAGGTGCCGGGACGCCGGGGCGCGGTTCGGTGCCCGCGCGGGCGGCGTCCCGGTGCCTAATCTGGGCCCGGCACCGCCTCGCGCCCCGCACGGAGGAGACCCGTCCCATGCGACCCGACCCCGACGCCCCACGGCCGACCGCGGCCGCCGTGCTCGACGACGCCGTACGTGTACTCGCCCCGGACACCGGCGCCAACCGGCTGGTGTCGCGGATCGAGGCGGGCGAGGCGCCGCGCTCCGTCTTCGCCACCCTCGCCCTCGAACAGCACCAGGTCATCACCGCCGACCGCCTCAGCTTCCAGCACCTGGCGCGGCGGGCGGACGGCGACCCGCCCGTGGCCGACTTCTTCGACCTGCTCGCTCAGGGGGAGGCGCTGGCCCTGAAGCAGCTGGCCGGGCTGGCGGACGCCTGCGGGCTGACGGAACGGGACATCGCCGGCTACCAGCCGCGGCCCGGCTGCCAGGCCTACCCGTCCTACGCGGCGCGGCTCGCCCTCGGCGCCGAGCCGACCGACGTGGCGATCGCGCTGATCGCCAACTTCGCCGCCTGGGGCGGCTGCTGCCGCATCGTGGAGGCCGCGATGCGCGACCACTACGCCTTCCCGGACGCGGCCCGCGCGTTCTTCGGCTTCTTCGCCGAACCGGCGCCGGCCGTCCAGGAGCGGGCGCGGGCGGCGGTACAGCACGGCCTCGACACCGGCCAGGCCCGGCCGGCCGCGGCACACCGCTACGGCCGGCTCCTCCAGGCGTACGAACTCATGTTCTGGAACTCGGTCGGCGACTGAAACCCTCGCCCGAGGGGCGGCCGCCGGACGCGGCTCACATGGGCAGCGACAGCAGGCGAAGCGGCTGCGCAGGAGGCGTCACGCCCTCCCGCAGCGGTGTCCACATGGTCCGCAGCGGCATGACGACGGGCCCGTCGGGCTGCTCGACCTGTACGTCCCCCTGGAGGGCGTGCCAGCCGAGCCGCTGGTACAGGGCGACCAGCGGCGGGCGGCAGAAGAGCAGTCCGTAGCGCGGTCCCTTCGTGCGGGCGTGCTCCACGGCGGCCGTGACGACCCGCCGCGCCAGCCCCTGCCCCCGCAGGTCGGACGCGACGGCCACCCCGCCGAGGCCGACGGCCTGGGTCTCCTCCCCGCCGGCGGAGACCGGGATCGTCAGCAGGCCCGCGTGCGCCACCAGCCGGCCGTCCTGCCTGATGGCGAAGTGCTCCTCCTTGGGCAGCCAGGTCAGGCCGGCCTCCGCGACTCCGAAGGGGTCGGCGCCGTCCCCGAGGATCTCGCTCTGGTCCGCGGGCGTGTACCGCGAAAGCCGTATCACCGGCGGCGCCGCGGACGATGTGTTCCCAGTCATGCCGTCATCATGCCCGGTGGCCCCGACGGGGCGGTCGGGGCCACCGGATGAGACGACGTCAGCCGCTCAACTCCCCGTAACGGGCGGTCAGCCGGCGCGTGCCCTCCTCGGTGAGCGAGCCGTGCAGCCGCAGGCGGGCGATGCCGCCGTCGGGGAAGATGTCGATCCGGGCGTGGGTGACGGCGGGGGCGTCGTCGAGCAGGAAGCGGTGGACGGTGTCGGGCTGCAGCCGCGTACGGGGCAGCAGTTCGAACCACTCGCCGCTTTCGCCGTCGCGGCCGAACAGGCCCGCCCAGCCCGCCGAGTTGCCCTTGAGGTAGCCGGTGTCGATCTCCACCGCCCGGATCACGGACTGCTCGGTGAGGCGGTAGCGGACCCAGTCGTTGCCGGTGCCGCGGCGGCGCCGGGTCTCCCAGCCGTCGTCCATCTTGCGGGAGCGGCCGGGCTGGATGGTGTGGGTGGGCGAGGAGTAGAAGCGGTCCGAGGCGTCCTCGACCTGGCCGCCGTTCTCCAGCGCGGCGACGTCGAAGGTGCCCAGCGCGGCGAGCCAGCCGGGCGCGGGGACGACCTCGCCGTGGACGCGGAGGCGGGCGACGCCGCCGTCGGGGTGCTGGTTGAGGCGCAGGTGGGTGAAGCGCCGCGCCGCCCGGACGGCGAAGCCGTTGGCGGCGTGTCCGCCGATGGCGGTGCGCGGGACGAGGGGGGTCCATACGACGTCGGCGGCGAGGAGTTCCGCGGGCGAGGGCGAGCCCTCGACGCAGGCGCCCTCGACGCTGACGGACTGGGGGTAGTTGCCGCGGAAGTGGGCGGTGTCGACGACGATGCCGTGGATCACGCCGGGTGCGCCGAGGCGTATCAGCGCCCAGTCGTGGTCCTCGTCCGCCGGGAACGGGTGGGCGCCGTCGGTACCGCGCCGTCTGCGGGTCTCCCAGCCGTCCATGATCTTGCCCTTGTGGCCGAAGGCCTCGGGGTCGAAGTGGGCGGGCTCGGGCGTCAGGAGGTTCTCCCGTTCGGCGAAGAACTCGTCGCTGGCGGCGATCACGCCCGCGCCCAGCCGGCGGTCGGCGAGGTCGGGGAGGTGGGTGAAGGGGAAGCCGGGGGCGCCGGGGGTGCGGTAGTCGGCGTAGGGGTCGCCGCCTTGGTAGGGGCTGGCGTCACCGGTATAGCGGGGGAGGTCGGCGGTGGTCATGCGCGCGGCCTTTCGAGGAGTTCGCCGGTGGGCTCGGCGAGGGTGGCGCCGTCGTTGATCTGCCGGCCGCGCAGCCAGGTGGACCGGACGACGCCGTACAGGGTCTTGCCGGCGTATGCGGTGATCTTGTTGCGGTGCTGGAGGGCCTGCGGGTCGACGGTGAAGGTCTCCTCGGGGGCGAGGACTGCGAAGTCGGCGTCCCGGCCGGGCTCGATGGCGCCCTTCTGGTGGAGGCCGACCAGCGCGGCCGGGGCGGTGGACATCCAGCGCACGACGTCGTCGAGGGAGTGGCCGCGTTCGCGGGCCTCGGTCCAGATGGCGGGCAGGCCCAGCTGGAGGGAGGAGATGCCGCCCCAGGCCGCGCCGAAGTCGGCGGTCTTGAGGTCGGCGGTGGACGGCGAGTGGTCGGAGACGATGCAGTCGATGGTGCCGTCGGCCAGGCCCTCCCACAGCGCGTCCTGGTTGGCGGCCTCACGGATCGGCGGGCAGCACTTGAACTCCGTCGCGCCGTCCGGGACCTCCTCGGCGGTCAGGGTCAGGAAGTGCGGACAGGTCTCGACGGTGATCTTGACGCCCTCGCGCCGAGCGGCGGCGATCAGCGGCAGCGCGTCGCTGGAGGACAGATGCAGCACATGCACCCGGGCGTCGAGCCGCTGGGCGAGGACGATCAGCCCGGCGATGGCGTCGTTCTCGCAGATACGGGGCCGGGAGGCGAGGAAGTCGGCGTACTTGGGGCCGTGCGGCACGGGGGCCGCGCCCAGGTGGCCCGGGTCCTCGGCGTGCACGATGAGCAGACCGTCGAATCCGGCGATCTCCCCCAGAGCGGTGGCCAGTTGCTCCTGGTCGACCTCGGGGAACTCCTCCACGCCGGAGGGCGACAGGAAGCACTTGAAGCCGAAGACCCCGGCGTCGTGCAGCGGACGCAGGTCCTTGACGTTGCCGGGGATGGCCCCGCCCCAGAAGCCGACGTCGATATGGGCCTTGCTGCGGGCGACCTCGCGCTTGGTGTCGAGGTGGGCGGCGGTGGTGGTGGGCGGGAGGCTGTTGAGCGGCATGTCCACGAGGGTGGTGATCCCGCCGGCCGCGGCCGCGCGGGTGGCGGTCCAAAAGCCCTCCCACTCGGTGCGGCCGGGGTCGTTGACGTGGACGTGGGTGTCGACGAGGCCGGGCAGCAGGACGTCGTCGCCGAAGTCCTCCACCCGCGCCCCGGCCGGAACCTCGGCGTCGTGCGGCAGCACCGCGTCGATCTTGCCGTCCCTGACGGTGACGGTCGCGGCGCGCGTCCCCTGCGGGGTGACGACGCGCGTGGAGCGCAGCACCAGCTCTCTTTCGGACACCCGGTCCCCTCCTCGTATCGTGTCTTCATCGTTGCCCGGCGGCGCGGGAGGCGCACGGCCACCGGGGCCGCGGCGCCCACGGCGCGCCCTCCGCACCGCATACGGGCGCCGGAACGGAATGCGGAATTCTGAATTCAACAGTCTGTTGAATGAGTCTTCACGCCGGATCCCGGCCCGTCAAGACCCCTCCGCGGGCACCGGCGCGGCCGCCGTGCCGGAACCCCGCCGGATCCCCTGCTGCTCGCCCGCAGCCGTCCTGACCTGCGAGGGGATGATCTCCTCCGGGATCGGCCCGGCATCCGAAGCCACCCCGTCACGGCGGCAGACCAGCGCGTAGAGCCCGCCGGCGAGCGCCATTCCGAAGATCCAGGAGAACGGCGCCACCACGTCGAAGGCCGGGACCAGAGCGAGCGCGGCGGCGACCGCGGCGGCCGGCAGGAAGGCGATCACCGCCTTGGGGTTGTAGCCCCTGCGGTAGAAGTACGCGCCGCGGGCGTCGGCCGAGAACAGCGCGTCCACATCGATCCGGCCCCTTCGCACCCGGTAGTAGTCGACGAGCAGAATCGCCACCAGGGGGCCGAGGAAGGCGCCCAGCGCCCCCAGGAAGTACTGGATCACCAGCGCCGAGGAGTACAGCTTCCAGGGCAGCACGACGACGGCCAGCACCGCGGTGATCATGCCGCCGCGTTTGAAGTCCAGATATCTGGGCGCGAGGTTGGCGAAGTCGTAGGCGGGTGAGACGAAGTTGGCGACGACGTTGATGCCGATGGTGGCGACGATGAAGGACAGCGCGCCGATGACGGTGACCACCGGGTTGTCGATCTTCTGGATCACCTTCACCGGGTCGTAGATCGCCTCGCCGAAGACCGCGATGGTGCCCGCGGTGACCAGCACGGCGACCACCGCGAAGGCGGTGAAGTTCACCGGCAGCCCGATCAGGTTGCCGCGCCGGTAGGAGCGGTGGTCCGGCGTGAAGCGGGCGAAGTCGGCGTAGTTGAGGACCAGGGTCAGGAAGGTGGCCACGGTCAGACTGACCGCGATCAGGCTCTGTTCGACCTGCTCGGCGCCGCTGAGGCCGGTGATGCTGCGGGTCAGCGAGATCTCCCCGCCGGCCTTGACGACCAGGTAGACCGCGAGCGCCAGCACCACGAGCCAGACGACCGGGCCGGTCGCGAAGTCCTGGACCTTGCGGATGAACTCCATCCCCCGGGTCAGCAGCGCGGCCTGCAGCCCCCACATCAGCAAAAACGCGGCCCAGCCCAGGGTGGACAGCCCCAGCACCGAGTTGTGGTGGTAGGCCTCCAGGCCGGGCGCCATCTGCAGGGTCAACAGGACGACGGCCGTCGAGGCCAGCCAGGTCTGGATGCCGTACCAGGCCACCGCCATGATCGCGCGCAGCAGGGCCGGGATGTTGGCGCCGTACACGCCCCAGCTGGCGCGGGCGAGCACCGGGTAGGGAACGCCCGTCCGGTGGCCCGCGTGCCCCATCCGGTTCATCAGCCAGTAGACGATCGAGATGCCGACCAGCAGCGCGAGGAACACCTCCCAGGCCGGCAGGCCGAGCACGAACAGGCTCGCGGCGAAGGCGTAGTTGCTGATCGCGTGGGTGTCGGACATCCACAGCGCGAAGATGCTGTAGGTGCCCCAGGTGCGCGCGGGGGCCGGCGCGAGGTCCTCGTTGAAGAGCCGCGGGTCCGGCCGCAGGGGCTGCGGTGACGGGGTGTTCACGTGTCCTCCCAGGCAGATTGGGTGGAGCTTAGGGGTCAGTTATCAGATGTCTGATGTCTGTGCGGAAAATTCGGTGTTACGGGCAGCGCCCTGAACGCGCCCCTGGGGCGGCCGCAGATGCGTGCTCAGCGGCCAGGATCCGATCGCCTTCGGGCGGGGCGGCGCGAAGCTACGCCCCTTGCTGGTGGCCAGCCGCAGTCCGACGACCGCCTCGGCGAACTTCACCGCCGCGGCGACCCCGTCGACAACGGGCACCGCGAGCGCCGCCGCCACCCTCTCCTGGAGCCCGGCCATCCCCCCGCACCCCAGGCAGATCACCTCGGCGCCGGCCCGCACGGCCTCGCGGGCGGTCTCGATGATCACCGCCACGGTCCGCTCCGGGTCCTCCTCCAGCTCCAGGACGCCGAGCCCGGTGCCGCGGACGGCGGCGCAGCGCTGCAGCAGCCCGGCGGTCAGCAGCCGGTCCTGGATCTGCGGTACGGCGCGGTCGAGGGTGGTGACGACGCCATAGGCGTGGCCGAGCATCATCGCCATCTGGGCGGCGCTCTCGGTGATGTCCAGCACGGGGACGTCCAGCAGCTCCTGGGCGCCCTCCCGGCCCGGCTCGCCGAAGCCGGCCATGACCAGCGCGTCGAAGGCCGTGTCGAGGGTGGCGAGCCGGTCCAGAACGGCCGCGGCGCTGAGATAGCCCTCGAAGTGCCCCTCGATGGACTCCGGGCCCCACAGGGGTTCGGTGGCGATGATCTCGGTGCCCGGGGCGGCCGCCGCGGTGGCGGTGGCGCGGATCGAGTCGGTCATGGAAGCCGTGGTGTTCGGGTTCATGACGAGAATGCGCATGACACTCCAGCAATTTGGAGGATTCCACAGAATGGACAGTAGCTTTCGCGCAGCAGAACGTAGCTACGGCCACTGGCACCGTCAAGAGATCGCGGCTAGGAGCTTGACCGAGGTCTCGCACGCTGGGACAAAGAGGGCCTGACCGGCGGGAACGAGTGTGCGAGAGACCGTGTGTCAACGTAAGGGGACCGGTAGGCTGCTGCGGTCGGGCCCGGCGCCCGCAAGCCCCAGCCGAGACCGATCCGCCCCGCCCCGAAAGGAACGCGCCGTGCCGCCCTCCAGCGCCAGCACCTCCGCCGCCGAAGCCAAGCCCGCAGGCGCAAGCGGCGGCGTCCAGTCCCTCGAGCGCGCCTTCGACCTGCTGGAGCGGATGGCCGACGCCGGCGGCGAGGTCGGCCTGAGCGAGCTCTCCGCCAGCAGCGGACTGCCGCTGCCCACCATCCACCGCCTGATGCGCACGCTCGTCGCCTGCGGCTATGTACGCCAGCAGCCCAACCGACGCTATGCGCTCGGTCCGCGGCTGATCCGGCTCGGCGAGAGCGCCTCACGGCTGCTGGGGACCTGGGCCCGGCCGTTCCTGGCCCGCCTGGTGGAGGAGACCGGCGAGACGGCCAATATGGCACTGCTCGACGGCGACGAGATCGTGTACGTCGCCCAGGTCCCCTCCCGGCACGCGGTGCGGATGTTCACCGAGGTCGGCCGCCGGGTCCTGCCGCACTCCACCGGCGTCGGCAAGGCCCTGCTCGCCGACCACCCGCCGGAGGAGGTCCGCGCGCTGCTCGGCCGTACGGGCATGCCCGCCGCGACCGAGAAGACGATCACCGACCCGGAACGCTTCCTGGAGGCGCTCTCCGACGTCCGCCGGCTCGGCTACGCCGTCGACGACAACGAGCAGGAGATCGGCGTCCGCTGCCTCGCGGTGCCCGTGCCCAACTCCCCCACCTCGGCGGCGATCTCCATCTCCGGCCCGACGGGGCGCGTGACCGAGGCCGCCACGGACAAGATCGTGCCGGTACTGCAGGACGTGGCGGCGCAGCTGTCGGTGGCACTGGCGAACCAGACTCCGGCGTAGCCGCCGGGCGCTCCCGGTCACCGGCCGCGCGGCAGCTCCCCGAAGCAGTCGATGCGCTCGCGCACCTCGGTGAGCGCGGGCGACAGCGCGCTCACCGAGCCGACCGCCCCGGCGATCAGCAGCAGCGAACGGCGCAGCCGGGGCACCTCCGGCAGCCCGTGACTGACCATCGCGTCCAGTGCGGCCAGCTCGTCATCGGCGGCCGCCCGGTCCGCCAACTCCGCCGGGAGCACGGCCAGTTGGCGGCGCAGCCGCGCCACCGCCCCGCGCAGCTCCTGGACCCGTGGGTCGCCGTCGACCCCGGTCATTCGTCGGTCCCTCTGCAGCTGTTCCACAACGACGGCGTCCTCCATGGCCGTTGCCCCTCCGCAATGCGGGACAGTTAACGCCACTCTGCGCTGCCCGCGCCATACGGAGAGCGAAAAAATCGGATCACCGGGTTGTTCCGGAAGTGAGCGGCGGGGGTGCCCGGGAGGCGAAACTGCGGGGGTGCTCGGGAGGCGAACCGCAGGGGTGGCCGGGAGGCGAACCGCGGGGTTGTTGCTGGGGGTTGTTGCGGGGGTCGGGTGCCGCGCGCCGCGCGCCTCCCCTCTTGTTTTTCCCTCCCGCCCACCCCCCTACGGGGGGTGGGCGGGTGTATGTGCGCGGCGTCCCCTAAGGGATGCGCCCCCGGCAGGCCGTATACGGCCTGCCGGGGGCGCATCCCTTAGGGGACCAGGGAGTTGGTGTGCCTCGGGTGCGGTCGGGGCGACCAGCCCTCGGCGCGCCCCAGGGCCGGCACCCCGGGGCCGGCACCCCGGGGCCGGCACTCAGAGCCCAGCGCACTCAGAGCCCAGGGCCCAGACCCCAGCGCTCAGGAGTTCTCCTTCGGCTGCACCGCGTTGCGCCACACCCGTACGTCGACGGTCATGTAGCTGCTGGGGTCCGACTTCGGCGCGTAGCCCTTGAAGGTGATCAGGGCGACATGGCCGTAGTCGGTGGTCAGGCACATCTGCGCGCCCTTGGAGAGCTGCTTGGTCAGGATGGTCTCGGTGAACCGGGTCTCGCTGCGGCATGTCTCCAGCGAGCCCTCCTGGCCGGGGGTGAGCAGCACCAGCTTGCCGTTCTCGGTGGCGACCTGGTCGTCCGAGTAGCTGTTGTCGTCGTACGAGAAGTCGACGTCGGTGTCGGTGTCGGTGTTGGTCGGCTGCACCGGCTCGTCGGCCATCGACAGGTGGTACTCGTCGGGCAGGTTGATGCCCTTGTAGTCGACCGGAGTCGGGTCCTGGGCGGGGGCGGCGGGAGTGTTGCCCTCATCGCCACCGGGAGTCGCCGTCGGGTCCCCCGCGGGCGTCGGCGACGCGGCGGTGTTCTTGCCCTTCTTGCCGTCGGCGGCCCGGTCGCTGGTCTTCTTGGCGTTGTCCTTCATGAAGGTGTAGACGACGCCGCCGCCGGCGCCCGCGAAGGCCAGCAGGCCGACCAGCACCAGAGCCGTGATCAGCCCCTTGCGCTTCTTCTTCGGCGGCTCGGGGGCCGGCGCCGCGGCCGCGGGGTAGGCGGCGGTGGGGCCGGTGGCCGTCGGACCGGTGGCGGCCGCGTTCATCGGCGTGCTCTGCGCGGTGGCGCCGACGGTCGGCGCGTAGGCCGCGGGCCCGAAGCCGGGCGGCGGGGTCTGCGGGTGGTTCAGCTCGGTGGCCACCGGCGGGACGGCCGGGGCGGACGGCGGCTGCGCGGGCTGGGTGGGCGGCTGCGCGGGCGCGGTCGGCGGCTGGGCCGGTGCACCCGCGGTGGGCGCCTCCAGCGGGGGCGGCGGCGTCTGCGCGGGCGCCGGGGCCGCCGCGCGCGTGGTGATGTCCGCGGCGACGGCGGTGGGCAGCCACTCCTCGGGGCGGCGCAGCTGCGTCTGCCCGGAGGCCGCCCCGCACAGCTCGATGACCTCCGCGACCGACGGCCGCTCCGAGGCGTCCTTGGCCAGGCATCGGGTGACCAACTCCCGCAGCTCCTCGGGCAGCCCGGTCAGGTCCGGCTCCTCGTGGACGATGCGGTAGAGCACCCCGTGCGAGGTGCCCTCGCCGAACGCCGGGGTGCCGATGGCCGCGTACGCCGCGACCTGTCCGAGCGCGAAGACGTCGGTGGCGGGGGTGATGGTGTTGCCCGCGGCCTGCTCGGGCGCCATGAAGGTGGGGGTGCCCACGGTGACGCCGCTGCTGGTCAGGGACGTGGCATCGGCGGCGCGCGCGATGCCGAAGTCGATGACGCGCGGGCCGTCGGCGGCCAGCAGCACGTTGGACGGCTTCAGGTCCCGGTGCACGATGCCGGCGCCGTGGATGACCTGCAGCGCCTCGGCGATCCCGGCGACCAGCAGCAGCACGGTGGGGACCGGGAGCCGGCCGTGCTGGGCGACCGCCGCGGCCAGCGAGGGACCGGGGACGTAGGCGGTGGCGAGCCAGGGGCTGGCGCCCTCGGCGTCGCTGTCGATGACCGGCGCGGTGAACAGCCCCTGCACCCGCTGCGCGGACTGCACTTCCTGCTTGAAGCGGCGCCGGAACTCCGTGTCCTCGCTGAACTCGGGCCGGATCACCTTGATGGCCACCGGCCGGCCGCCGGGCGTGTACGAGAGATAGACCTTGCCCATGCCGCCGGCGCCGAGCTTCGCCGTGAGGCGGTAGCCCGCGATCGAACGCGGGTCGTCACCTTCCAGCGGCTGGAAGATCCCGGAAGAGCCCACACTGTTGACCACGACGTCCCCCGACTCAGAAGTATGGCTCCGCCCGCCAGATGGGCGGGGAGCCACGATGTCCGCAACGGGGCAGAACCTTATCCGGCCAGGCGCCGCACCGTGACATCGCCGGTGGACGTACGTCACGCATGTCCGAAGAGCCGGTTTCGCGACCGGATTTGACTGCCTTTCCGGGCCGCCCGCGCCCACCGGCGCACGCCCCGCGCGATGCCCGGGCAGCGACCTGACCATGCGTCAGCACGTGCGTTCCCACCGGCACCCGTTGGCATGGGCGCACGCGAACCCACGCGTATGCGGGGGCAGAGTGGAGCATTCTTCCCTCCAGGGAAATATCCGGCATATCACTGAATCGGAGAACGCCATGGAGCCCGACACCGGCCCCGGCACCGGTCCGAACCGCCGCGGCGTCAGCGTCGTCCAGCTCATCTGCCGCGCATACGGACTGTCCGATGCGTCGGAGATCACCTTGGAGCACATACACCGTTACGTCGCCGAGCGGGGCCGCGTGGAGGAGCGCACGCACCATCTGCGGGAGCGGTTCCGGCCGAACATCCCCCGCCCGCGGGCGTCCGACGACGCGGCCTGACCAACGGGCCGCGCCAGGAGGTGCCATGAGGTAAGCAGTCCCCATGGCACCGACACCACCCGCACCACCGACACCACCGCCGGCACCCCCGGGAGGAACGGGCGACCCGGCAGACCCGGCAGCCTCGACACGGCCCGAGGGGAGGGTGGCCGGCCTGCTGCTCGCCGCGGGCGGCGGGCGGCGCCTGGGGGGCCGGCCCAAAGCGCTGCTCGACCACCGGGGACGGCCGCTGGTCGAACACGCCGCCCGCGTCCTGCGGGACGGCGGCTGCGACCCGGTGCACATCGTGCTGGGCGCGGCCGCCGATTCCGTACGCGCGCGAGCCGAGCTCTCGGCGTACGGCACCTCGGACAACCCGGACTGGGCGCAGGGCATGGGCTCCTCGCTCCGCGTGGGCCTCGCCGCGCTGGCCGGCTCGGGGGCGGACGCGGTCGTGGTGTCCCTGGTGGACCAGCCGGGCATCGGCGCCGCGGCGGTGGCGCGGGTGCTGGCCGCGTACGAGGGCCGCGGCTCGCTCGCCTCCGCCGCGTACGACGGCCGCCGCGGCCATCCGGTCCTCTTCGGCGCTGATCGCTGGCCGGCCGTCGAGGCGAGCGCACAGGGCGATCGCGGCGCCCGCGCCTACCTGCAGGAGCACGCCGACGCCCTCACCCTGGTCGAGTGCGCCGACATCGCCGAGCCGTACGACATCGACACGCCGGAGGACCTGCACCGGCTGGAGTGAGGCACGGCGCGGCTGGACGGGGCCGGGCGGGGGCCGGGCGGCGGCGTCGGAGCGGCGGACCCGGCGTAATGGAGAGTGACCGAGGTGGCACCGAGAGCCAATCGATCACGACTTCTGTCGACCCTGAGAATCTCGACATCAACAAACCATTGAAGTTCCGCGATAAGGAAACTAGTCTCCACTGGTCAGAAGCGCCCTGAACCCAGACGGCGCCCGCGACCGTTTCTCGGAGCCCGCGGCACCCCGTGCCGCTCGACGCACCGGCGGCCGCCAGGCACCGCCGCTGAATGGAGTGACAGCTCATGTCCGCACCAGCGCCGTCCCCGCTGGCCATCGCCGAAGTCGACCCCGCCCACACCCCCGAACGGCAGGGCGAGGTCCTGACCGACGCCGCGCTCGCCTTCGTCGCCGAGCTGCACCGCCGGTTCACCCCGCGCCGCGACGAACTGCTCGCCCGCCGCGCCGAGCGCCGCGCCGAGATCGCCCGGACCAGCACGCTGGACTTCCTCCCGGAGACCGCGCAGATCCGCGCCGACGACAGCTGGCGGGTCGCCGAGGCGCCGGCCGCGCTCAACGACCGCCGGGTGGAGATCACCGGTCCCACCGACCGCAAGATGACCATCAACGCGCTCAATTCGGGTGCCAAGGTCTGGCTCGCCGACTTCGAGGACGCCTCCGCTCCCACGTGGGAGAACGTCGTCACGGGCCAGCTCAACCTGATCGACGCCTACGAGCGTCGGATCGACTTCACCGACCCCCACTCCGGCAAGTCCTACGCCCTCAAGCCCGCCGAGGAGCTCGCGACCGTCGTGATGCGCCCGCGCGGCTGGCATCTGGAGGAGCGCCACCTGCAGTTCGAGGGCCGTCCGGTCCCCGGCGCCCTGGTCGACTTCGGCCTGTACTTCTTCCACAACGCCAAGCGGCTGCTGGCCCTCGGCAAGGGCCCGTACTTCTACCTCCCGAAGACCGAGTCGCACCTGGAGGCCCGCCTCTGGAACGACATCTTCGTCTTCGCGCAGGAGTACGTCGGCATCCCCCAGGGCACCGTCCGCGCCACGGTCCTCATCGAGACCATCACGGCCGCGTACGAGATGGAGGAGATCCTCTACGAGCTGCGCGACCACGCCTCGGGCCTGAACGCCGGCCGCTGGGACTACCTGTTCTCCATCGTCAAGAACTTCCGCGACGGCGGCGCCAAGTTCGTCCTCCCCGACCGCAACGCGGTGACGATGACGGCCCCGTTCATGCGCGCCTACACCGAACTCCTGGTCCGCACCTGCCACAAGCGCGGTGCGCACGCGATCGGCGGCATGGCGGCCTTCATCCCCAACCGCCGCGACCCCGAGGCCAACGAGAAGGCCCTGGCCAAGGTCAAGAACGACAAGGACCGCGAGGCCGGCGACGGCTTCGACGGCTCCTGGGTCGCGCACCCCGACCTGGTGCCGATCGCCCGCGCCTCCTTCGACGCGGTGCTCGGCGACAGGCCGAACCAGAAGGACCGGCTGCGCGAGGACGTCTCCGTCGCCGCCGGGGACCTCATCGCGATCGACTCGCTCGACGCCAAGCCCACCTACCAGGGCCTGGTCGACGCCGTGCAGGTCGGCACCCGCTACATCGAGGCCTGGCTGCGCGGCCTGGGCGCCGTCGCCATCTTCGGCCTCATGGAGGACGCCGCCACCGCCGAGATCTCCCGTTCCCAGATCTGGCAGTGGGTGGACGCCGGCGTCGTCTTCGAGAACGGCGAGAAGGCCACCGCGGACCTGGTCCGCAAGGTCGCCGCGGAGGAACTGGCCGCGATCCGCACCGAGGCCGGCGAGGAGGCCTTCGCGGCCGGCAGGTGGCAGCAGGCCCACGACCTGCTGCTGAAGGTCTCCCTGGACGCGGACTACGCCGACTTCCTGACCCTCCCGGCGTACGAGCTGCTGGGCTGACGTCCGCCGAACCCGAAGGGCCCTTCCGTACCGCCGCGCCGCGGTGGGGAAGGGCCCTTCGGCGTGGGGCCGGGCGCGGTGGCTCGGGCCGGACAGCACCGCAGGATACTATGTCCATAGTGGATCGACACTACAAACATAGTAGGCACGGGCGCGACGAGAGAGGCATGCGCGGTGGCACGACGGCGGGAGCAGGTGCTGGACGCGGCGATCGGGGTCCTGGGGGGCGAGGGCGCGCGGCGGTTGACCTATCAGGCGGTGGACGCCGCGGCAGGGGTCCCGTCCGGCACCACGTCGAACTACTTCCGCAACCGGGCGGCACTGATCGACGGCCTCGTCGACCATCTGCAGACGCTGGAGCGCCGCGACTGGGAGGCCTTCGCCACCGAGGTCGCGCCCGCCGACATCGGTGAACTGGCCGACGCCGTGGCCCGGTTCCTGCGGTACGCGACCGGGCCCGAGCAGGCCAGGACCGCCGCCCGCTTCGCCCTCTATCTGGAGTCCACGGCCCGGCCCGAGCTCCGTCCGGCGCTCACCCGCGGGCGGGAGGCCGTCGTCAACTGGGGTGCGGACTGGCTGGAGCGCTTCGGTTCACCGATACCGCGCCGGCACTGCGAGATCCTCTTCGACTACATGGACGGCGTCGCGTTCCACCAACTCGCCTTCCCGGCCGCGGACTTCGACCCGGGGCCGGGCATCCGTGAGCTGCTGGGCAGGCTGCTGGACTGAGCAACCACGGTGCGGGGCGGGCGAGTTGGGTCGATGCGCGCACCGTGCCCCGGCCGGCCGACTGCTCTGTGCGGCCTCGGCCCGACGGGTGTACGTCGCCCCCGGAGTCTGGTAGGAAAGCTTCCTAACGATTGGGGAATCCCCCACAGCTCGCTCCGAACCGGAGGACTGACTCCATGCGTACCCGATCGATAGGCACGGTCCTGCCCAGGACCGCCACCCGCGTCGCGCTGGGCCTCGCCCTGCTCGCCGTACCTGCCGCTGCCACCGCCGTCGCCACGGCGGGCCCGGCGCAGCACCCGCGACCGGCCGCGACCGGCTCCGCGCCGCACACCGTGCGGGCCGCGACGGGCCTGGACGACCCGGCCAAGAAGGAGATCGCCATGCGGCTGGTCTCCAGTGCGGAGAACTCCTCGCTGGACTGGAAGGCCCAGTACAAGTACATCGAGGACATCGGCGACGGCCGCGGATACACCGGCGGCATCATCGGCTTCTGCTCCGGCACCCACGACATGCTGGAACTCGTCGAGCTCTACACCCAGCGCAAGCCCGGCAACGTCCTCGCCAAGTACCTCCCCGCGCTGCGCGAGGTGGACGGCAGCGACTCGCACGAGGGGCTGGACCCCGACTACCCCAAGGACTGGCGGAAGGCCGCCCAGGACCCCGCGTTCCAAAAGGCCCAGAACGACGAGCGGGACCGGGTCTACTTCAACCCCGCGGTCAAGCGGGGCAAGGCCGACGGCATCGGTGTGCTGGGCCAGTTCGCCTACTACGACGCGCTCGTGATGCACGGCGACGGGGACGACGGCACGAGCTTCTCCGGCATCCGCAAGCGCGCCCTGGCCAAGGCGAAGCCGCCGGCCCAGGGCGGCGACGAGAAGACCTACCTCAACGCCTTCCTCGACGCCCGGGTCTGGGCGATGAAGCAGGAGGAGGCGCACAGCGACACCAGCCGGGTCGACACCGCACAGCGGGTGTTCCTCAAGAACGGCAACCTCGATCTGCACACTCCGCTGGACTGGAAGGTGTACGGGGAGAGCTTCCACATCGACTGACCCGGCGCCGCCCGGTCACCCCGGGCGCCGAGTGCCCAACGGCCCGTACGGGAGGCGTGGTTGCCGCTCCCCTACGGGCCGTTGCCAGGCGCAGGCGGTGTCGGTGCGTCGATACGTCAGTGGGCGGGGGTGGCCGCGGGCTCGCCGCTGTCGTCCACGGCGCCGCGGTCGGGCTGCTGCGGGATGTGCGGGTCGCCGGGTCCGTCGGGTCCGTCGGCGACCGCCGCCCCGGCCGTCTCCCCGGCCGCCGTCGCCCCGTCCGGCTTTCCGCCGAAGTGGTTGAAGGCGAGGTTGAGGACGATGGCGACCAGGCAGCCGGTGCTGATGCCGGAGTCCAGGACGACCAGCAGGTCCTTGGGGAGGTGGTGGTAGAAGTCCGGCGCGGCGATCGGGATCAGCCCGATGCCGACCGAGGCGGCGACGATCAGGGCGTTGTCGCCCTTCTCCATCGCGGCGTTGGCCAGCGTCTGGATGCCGCTGGCGGCCACCGAACCGAAGAGCACGATGCCGGCGCCGCCCAGGACGGGCAGCGGGACCAGCGAGATGACCGAGGCGGCCACCGGGCACAGGCCCAGCACGATCAGGATCAGACCGCTGGTGGCCACGACGTAGCGGCTGCGCACCTTGGTCATCGCGACCAGACCGATGTTCTGCGCGAAGGCACTGTTGGCGAAGCCGTTGAACAGCGGGCTGACGGCAGTGCCGAGGGTGTCGGCGCGCAGTCCGCCCTCGATCGTGCGCTCGTCGGCCGGCCGGTCGACGATCTTGCCGAGGGCGAGCATGTCGGCGGTCGACTCGGTCATGCAGACCAGCATCACGATGCACATGGAGACGATCGCGGCGATCTCGAACTGCGGGGCGCCGAAGTGGAAGGGCGTCGGGAAGCCGATCAGATCCGCCTCGGCGAGGGCGGAGAAGTGGGTGATGCCGACGGGGATCGCTATCAGGGTGCCGGCTATCAGGCCGAGCAGGATGGCGATCTGCTGGAGGAAGCCGCGCAGCACCCGGCGCAGCACCAGCACGATCAGGAAGGTCAGCGCGGCCATCCCGATGTTCGTCAGGGAACCGTAGTCGGGGGCCTGGGAGTTGCCTCCCTGGGACCAGTTGAACGCGACGGGCAGGAGCGAGACACCGATAAGGGTGATCACGGTGCCGGTGACCACCGGCGGGAAGAAGCGTACGAGCTTGGAGAAGTAGGGGGCGACCAGGAAGCCGAGCACACCGGCGACGATCACCGCTCCGAAGATGATCGGCAACGCGTTGTCGGGGCTCTGGGCCTTGCCGATGGCGACCATGGGGGTGACGCCGGCGAACGAGACGCCGTTGACGAAGGGAAGCTTGGCGCCGACCTTCCAGAAGCCGAGGGTCTGCAGGAGGGTGGCGATGCCCGCGGTGAACAGGCTCGCGCCCATCAGGAACGCGGTCTCGGTGGCGCTCAGCCCGCAGGCCGGCCCCACGATCATCGGCGGGGCCACCACACCCGCGTACATCGCGGCCACGTGCTGCAGGCCGCTGGTGAACATCTTGAAGGGCGGGAGGGTCTCGTCGACCGGATGCTTCCGGTCCTCCTCCAGGGTCTGCCCGGGAGTTGCGGCCACTGCGGGCCTCCTTCGATTTCTGCGTCACCGGGGGCCGGCGAGTGCGAGGCTGTCACGGAGGTTTTGCCATGTGGTGCGTGGTACGAGAAGACGCCTGGTAGGCGATGCTGCGAAGGGCCGCGCTTGTGGCGCGTGGACGACGGTGGGAAGGGCCGGCGGCCCGGGGGTACAGGATCGATCCCGCACCCCCGGGGTCCGGCGCTTGTGGATCCCGCTCGGATCCACAAGCCCGGCCGGGAGCCGTCCCTCCCGGCCGAGTCTGGGATGTGCGTCGGCCGCGTGGGCTGCGCCGCGAGGGTCAGCCCTCGGCGCTGATACGGGCCAGACGCTGCGCCTCGGCCCGCGTGGTGCGGGCGATGGCGTCCTCGTCGGCGTGCAGCAGACGGTCGTTCTCGACGACCGGCTTGCCGTTGACGAGGGAGAGCGTGACCGGAGCCGCGGCCCCGAACACGAGGGCGGTCACCGGGTCGGCGATGGAGGAGTGGGCGAGCGTGTCCAGCTTCCACAGCACCAGGTCGGCGAGCTTGCCCGGCTCCAGGGAGCCGATCTGGGTGGCGCGGCCGAGGACCTGCGCACCACCGTAGGTCCCCAGGCGCAGCGCCTGACGGGCGTTGAGCGCGGCCTCGCGGTGCGCACCGAGGCGGTTGATCAGCAGCGCGTTGCGCAGCTCGGTGTGGAGTTCGCCGGACTCGTTGGAGGCGGTGCCGTCGACGCCGAGGCCGACCGGGACACCGGCGGCGAGCATGTCGGGGACGCGGGCGATGCCGGCGGCCAGCCGCGCGTTGGACGACGGGCAGTGCGCGACACCGGTCTTCGTCCGGGCGAAGGCCGCGATGTCGGAGTCGTTCATGTGGACGCAGTGCGCCATCCACACGTCCTCGCCGAGCCAGCCGGTGGACTCGAAGTAGTCGGTCGGGCCCATGCCGAACAGCTCGTGGCAGAACTTCTCCTCCTCGACCGTCTCCGAGCCGTGCGTGTGCATCCGCACGCCGAGCCGGCGGGCGAGCTCCGCGCCCTGCCGGAGCAGCTCGGTGGAGATGGAGAAGGGCGAGCAGGGGGCGACGGCGACCTGGGTCATCGCGTCGAAGGAGGCGTCGTGGTGCTTGTTGACGGTCTCCTCGGTACCGGCCAGTGCGCCTTCGAGGGTCTCCACGGCGAAGTCCGGCGGCAGACCGCCGTCCTTCTCGCTGCGGTCCATGGAGCCACGGGCCAGGGTGAAGCGGACGCCCATGTCGGAGGCGGCCTTGATGATGGCACCGGACAGGTCGCCGGAGCCCTTGGGGTAGACGTAGTGGTGGTCCATCGCGGTGGTGACGCCGCCGCGGGCCATCATCGCCAGCGAGCCCTGCGCGGCCGAGTGCACCATCTGCTCGTCGATGCGCGCCCAGGTCGGGTAGAGCGCGACCAGCCAGTTGAAGAGGTTGTGGTCGGTGGCCAGCCCGCGGGTGATCCACTGGTAGAAGTGGTGGTGGGTGTTGACCAGGCCCGGGGTCACCAGGTGGCCGGTGGCGTCGATGCGACGGACCACGTTCTCCAGACCCTCGGGGGCCTTGCCGGCGCCGATCGACTCGATCTTGTTGTCGGCGATGACGAGGTACCCGGAGGCGTACTCGGTGTCCTGGGCGTCGACGGTCGCGATCGCACAGTTCTCGATGACGATGCGCTGGGCTGCCGATGGTGCCATCGTGCTTCCTCTTCTCTGTGGTGGCGATGGGGCTCCCCCTTGCTCGAACGAGGCCGGGAGCTCGGGGGCGGGCACGGCAGGACCCTAGGGGGATTTGAGTGCCGGAACCGTCGAGCGGGTCCGGGTGCCGAGATGGTGGAAGAACAGGTTGAGCAGCACCGCGGCCAGGGCCCCGGCACTGATTCCGGAGCCGAGCACGGTCTGCGCCCAGGCCGGGAAGTCCGCGTAGAAGGTCGGCGCGGCCAGTGGGATGATGCCGGCGCCGAGCGACACGGCGACCAGGATGATGTTGGAGCTGTCGTCGAGCCCGGCCTCGGCGAGCGTACGGATACCGCTGACCGCGATCGAGCCGAACAGGACGATACCCGCGCCGCCGAGGACCGGCATCGGCACCAGCGAGACCACGGCGCCCAGGACGGGGAAGGCGCCGAGGACCAGGAGCGTGGCGCCGGCGAGCGCGACGACGTAGCGGCTGCGCACCTTCGTCAGCGACACCACTCCGACGTTCTGCGCGAAGGCGCTGGTCGGGAAGCCGCCGAAGACGGGGCCGAGCAGGGTGGCCAGGCCGTCGGTGCGCAGTCCGCGGGTGATGGTGGCGCTGGTGGTGGGTCGGTCGCAGATCTCGCCGAGGGCGAGCATGCCGGCCGACGACTCCGTCATCAGCACCAGCATCACCAGGCACAGCGAGAGGATCGCGGCCGGCTGGAACTCCGGTGCGCCGAAGGAGAACGGGGTGGGCAGTGCGGCGATCGGGGCCGAGCGCAGCCCGTCGAAGCTCGCCATCCCGAAGGGGACCGCGGCGACGGTGCCGACGACCAGGCCGATCAGCAGGGCGATCTGCTTGACGAAGCCCTGGGTGAAGCGCTGGACGAGCAGGATCACCACGAGGGTGAAGGCGGCGAGCGCCAGGTTCTGCATGGCGCCGAAGTCGGCGGCGTGCTCGTCGCCGCCCTGCGCCCAACGGACCGGCACGGGCATCAGGGTGACCCCGATGAGGGTGATGACGACGCCGGTGACCAGCGGCGGGAAGAAGCGCAGCAGTCTGCCGAAGAACGGGCCGATCGCGAGGCAGAAGACCCCGGCGACCATGACCGCCCCGTAGACGGCGGGCAGCTGATGGCCCTTCGCGGTGGTCTCGGCGATGGCGAGCATCGGGGTGATGCCGGCGGAGCTGGCGGCGTTGACGAACGGCAGCCGGTTGCCGGCGAAGCGACGGATGCCGAGCGTCTGCAGGAGCGTGGCGAGCCCGGCGACGAGCAGGCCGGCGGCGATCAGCCGGGTGCGGCCCGCGGCGTCCAGGCCGACGGCCTGGCCGATGATGAGCGGAGGGGTGACGACACCGGCGTACATCGCAGCGATGTGCTGGAGCGCGGCAGGGACGAGCCGCTTGGCCGCCGGCTTTTCGTCCACCGGGTGGACCGGGGACGAAGGGTGGTGCGGGTCGTGCGATGGCTGTGCCATGGGTCGTTCCCCTCAGGATCCGCGTCCCCTCCCCGCTGTCGGGTGGGGAGGGGACGCGAGGCACGGCGTGGCGTCAAAGGCGCTCAGAGGTTCGTCAGATCCACCGGGATCCGGGCTTCGACACCGTCGCGCAGGACAGTGGCTTCGATCAGGCCGTACGGGCGGTCCGCCGCGTAGTAGACCTCGTTGTCGTTCTTGAGCCCGAACGGCTCCAGGTCCACCAGGAAGTGGTGCTTGTTCGGGAGGGAGAACCGCACCTCGTCGATCTCGGAGCGGTTGTTGATGATGCGCGAACCCATCTGGTACAGGGTCTGCTGGAGCGAGAGGCTGTAGGTCTCGGCGAAGGCGTGCAGCATGTGCTTCTTCACCTGCTCGTACGAACGCTCCCAGTTGGGCATCCGCTGCTCGTCCTCGGTCCAGTTGAACCGCCAGCGGGCGGACACCTGCGTGGCGAGGATGCGGTCGTAGGCCTCCTTCAGCGTCGTGTACTTGTCCTTGATGTAGCCCCAGAACTCCGAGTTGGTGGAGTTCATCACCACGAGGTCCTTCAGGCCGGAGATGACCTGCCACTGCTCACCGTCGTAGGTGATCTCGGTGAGCCGGGTCTCCTGGCCCTGGCGGACGAAGGAGTGCTTGACCTCTTCGGCGCCGATGAACTTGGAGTTGGCGTCGGAGGTCTCGATCCGCTCCCAGGCGTACTCCTCGATGCGGATCCGGGCCCGCTTGATCGGCTCCTGGCTGGTGACGAAGTGCCGGGCCAGGTGGATGCCGAACTGCTCGGCCGACTCGATCCCGTACTCCTTGGCGAAGGCGTACACGGTGTTCTTGGTCGTGTCGGTGGGCAGGCAGTGGGCGTTGGAGCCGGAGAGGTGGACCTCCTCCAGGTCGCCGGAGAGGGCGACGGAGACGTTCAGGTCCTTGATGTGGTGGGTGTCGCCATCGCGAACGATCTTGACGACGCGGTTTTCCGCTTTGCCGTACTGGTTCTGGCCGAGAATCACCGGGCGGGCCGGGCGGGAATGGGCAGTCATGTCGGTGCTAGCTCCCTCGGTATACGGAGTAGCCGAACGGGTTGAGCAGCAGCGGTACGTGGTAGTGCTCGCCCGGCTTGACGGCAAAGGTGATTGCCACCTCCGGGAAGAAAGCTCCGCTGTCCCTTACGCGGGGGGCGTCCTGCTGTTCCTCGGCTTGCTGGTGTGTGCTGTGCTCTTGTGCGACGAAGTACTCCTCGACGGCGAAGTCGAGGCGTACATGGGTGGTGCCCTCCGGCAGCGCCGGCAGGTCCTTGCAGCGCCCGTCCGCGTCGGTCTTGGACGCGCCGTGGGCGGTCCAGGAACCGTCGCCGCCGGAGCGCACCGAGAGCGTGAGGGCGACGCCCTCCGCGGGGCGGCCCACGCTGGTGTCCAGGATGTGCGTGGACACCGACGTCGGTGCAGCCGTCTCGCTGCTCATGCTGCGTCTCCTTCTGCGTGCTCCGCGATGCGGGTCAGGCGAATCCGGTTGATCTTGCCGAGCTCCACGCGAACGATCTCTCGTTCCTGTTCCGGCGTGTTGTCGATCCGGTTACGGACCGCATCGCGCATCTGCTCTCCGGTACGGCCGGAGGCGCAGATCAGGAAGACATGGCCGAACTTCTCCTGGTAGGCCAGGTTGAGTTCGAGCATCTCCGCCTTGAGCTCGTCGGAGGCGCCGGCCATCCCGCTCTGCTCGCGGTTCGAGGTCGGGTCCCCCGGCTTCGGCCGGCCGATGGGCGGGTGCCCGGCCATCGCCTCGGCCAGGTCCTGTGCGGTCAGCTCGGCCATGGCGGCGTCGCTGGCGGCGAACAGGGCGTCGGTGGTGGCGTAGGGGCGCTGGGCGAGAACCTTGTCGCCCCATGCCCGGCTGGCACACACCTCGTGCAGTGCGGCCCGAGCCGTACTGTCGTCGGCGGTGTTGAACCGGGTGAGCCCCGGGGTCTTGCTCGAAGACACGGGAAGCCTCCGTGGCCTGGTGCTGGACAGCTCTGGTTGGCTGGAAACAGCTAAGACCCCCGGCAACATCACGTCAACACTTTGTTGAAAAGTCGGTGACACAAAAGCCGCCGTCCGGGGGATGCGGGACGGCGGCTTCGGCGGTCGGGACGGTTCTTCGTCCGGATCGCCTCAGTCGGCGCCCTTCGCGGCATTCTCCCTGTTCAGATAGTTGTAGACGGTGAAGCGGCTGACGCCAAGGGCGCCCGCGACCGTCTCGACTCCGTGCCGGACCGAGAAGGCGCCGCGGGTCTCCAGGATCCGCACCACCGACTGCTTGGTCCTGCGGTCCAGATCGGCCAGCGGCATGCCGTGCCGGCGCTCCAGCTCGGCCAGGATGTGGTCGAGCGAATCCGACAGATGCGGGAGCCGCACGGCCACCCGGTCCTGCCCCTCCCAGGCCAGCACGACATCGTCGCCCTGGGCAAGGTCCGGCGCGACCATCTGTCCACCCATGGCGTCCACCAGCGGCTTGACCGCCTGGACGAACGGGTGGTCGGCGGGCTCGGTCACGTCGCGTCCCCCTCGCCCCGCCCGGCTTCCCCGATCACGTTGACCTGCAGGGAGACCCGGGTGGCGCCCGCCCGCAGGGTCTCGCGCAGCAGCGCGGACACCGCACCGAGCACCTGCTCGGCGTCGCCTTCGGCCGTATTGCCGAACGGACCGACATCGACGGCGTCCAGCTCGGCGCCGGTGACGATGTCGCGCGCCACCACCGCATGCGCAGGCGCCTCGTCCAGGTCGAACGGCTCCGTCGTGAACTCCACTCTCAATCGCACGCCGCTCAACCTACGCGCGGTTCGCCCCGACCACCAGAAATTGCCCCGGGGCCCCCTTGACAGCCTCGGAACGCGCCAGGCAATGTTCCATTAAGCAGAAAAACAGTTCCACTATCCGGAAGGAGCGCCGGCCTTTATGGGTTTCACGGACACGCGCTTCAACGTCAATCTGTCGATCCTGTTCACCGAGCTTCCGTTGCTGGAGCGGCCGGCGGCCGCGCGGGCGGCGGGTTTCACGGCGGTGGAGCTGTGGTGGCCGTGGGTGGACGCCCCGGTTCCGGAGCAGGCGGAGCTGGATGCGCTGCGGGCGGCGCTGGAGGATGCCGGGACGCGGCTGGTGGGGTTGAACTTCTACGCCGGTCAGCTGCCGGGCCCCGATCGCGGTGCGCTGTCGGTGCCGGGTGCGGAGTCGGAGCGGTTTCGGGCCAATGTGCCGGTGGCGATCGCTTTTGCCACGTCGCTGGGGTGCACCACGTTCAACGCCCTGTACGGCAACCGCGTCGAGGGCGTGGAGGCGGCGGAGCAGGACCGGCTGGCGCTGGAGAATCTGGTCTTCGCCGCCCGTGCGGTGGGGGAGGTCGGCGGGACGCTGCTGATCGAGGCGCTCAACGCGCCCGAGTCGCCCCTGTGCCCGATCGTCTCGGCCCCCAGGGCCATCGAGGTGATCGACGCGGTGAACGCGGCGACCGGGCTGGACAACGCCCGGTTCCTGATGGACCTCTACCACCTGTCGATGAACGGCGAGGACCTCGATGAGGTCATCGACCGCTACACGGCCAAGACCGCGCATGTGCAGATCGCCGACAACCCCGGCCGCGGTGCCCCCGGCACCGGCGAACTCGACTTCGACGACCTGCTCGACCACCTGAAGAAGGCCGGCTACGACGGCCTGGTGGGCCTGGAGTACAAGCCCGGCGACGGCCCCAGCGCCGGCGCCTTCGAATGGCTCCCGGCCCCGCTGCGCGCGGCCACCCCCTCCTCCTGACGCACCCGCTGACGCTCTCGTTTTGTTGAAAGAGGCTTTCCAATGAGCAACCTCCCCAAGATCGCGTGGATCGGGCTGGGCATCATGGGCTCGCCCATGGCCGAGAACCTGATCAAGGCCGGCTACTCGGTCACCGGCTACACCCTGGAGGCCGACAAGCTCCAGCGTCTGGCCGACAACGGCGGCACCGCGGCCGGCTCCATCGCCGAGGCCGTGTCCGACGCCGACATCGTGATCACCATGGTCCCGGCCTCCCCGCACGTCGAGGCCATCGCCTACGGCCCCGACGGCATCCTGGACAACGCCAAGCGCGGCGCCCTGCTGATCGACATGTCCTCGATCACCCCCCAGACCTCCATCGACCTGGCCAAGGCCGCCGCCGACAAGGGCATCCGCGTCCTGGACGCCCCCGTCTCCGGCGGCGAGGCCGGCGCCGTCGAAGCCGTCCTGTCGATCATGGTCGGCGGTCAGCAGGACGACTTCGACACCGCCCGCCCCGTCCTGGAAGCCCTCGGCAAGACCATCGTGCTGTGCGGCCCGCACGGCTCCGGCCAGACCGTCAAGGCCGCCAACCAGCTCATCGTCGCCGTCAACATCCAAGCCTGCGCCGAAGCGGTGGTCTTCCTGGAGAAGTCCGGCGTCGACCTCGCCGCCGCCCTCGACGTCCTCAACGGCGGCCTGGCCGGCTCCACCGTCCTGACCCGCAAGAAGGACAACTTCAAAAACCGCGACTTCAAGCCCGGCTTCCGCATCGACCTGCACCACAAGGACATGGGCATCGTCACCGACGCCGCCCGCACCGTCGGCGCGGCCCTCCCCGTCGGCACCGTCGTCGCCTCCCTCGTCGCCTCCCTGCGCGCCCAAGGCGACGGCGGCCTGGACCACTCCGCCCTCCTGCGCGGCGTCGAACGCCTCTCCGGACACACCACCGAAAGCTGAGTCCATGGCGGCGCAACGGATGCCCGCCATACGGGCGGCCGTCCAGATCATGAAGGAGGAGGGCGTCGACATCGCCTTCGGCTGCCCCGGCGCCGCCCTCCTCCCGCTGTACACGGCGATGGAGGAGGTCGGCGGCATCGGGCATCTGCCGGTGCGCCGCGAAGAGGCGGCCGCACACATGGCGTACGGCTGGACCCGTACCAGCGAGCGGGCCGGCGTCGCCGCGGTACCCGCGGGCCCGGGGGCATCGCGGCTGGTCACCGGCCTGTACGCGGCCCAGCAGGACGCCGTACCCCTGGTCTGCATCACCGGCCGGACGGGGACCGGCCCGCTGCGCCACACGGCCTTCCGGCCGCCGGACCTGGTCCGGCTGGCCGGTCCGGTGACCAAGCGCGCCGAGCGGATCGAGGATCCCGAGCGGATCCCGGGAGCCTTTCGCGAGGCCTTCCGCATCGCGCGGGAGGGCCGCCCCGGACCGGTCCTGATCGATGTCCCGGCCGATCTGGCCGCGGCGGAGATCGCGTACGACGCCGAGCGCGGCGCCGGGACCGGCCCGCGGCCTTCGGAGGCCGGAGCCGTACGTGCAGCGGCGCCGCGACCGCCGGCATCGGCCGACCTCGGCGGGCTCCGCGCCCCGGCGTCCGGGGCCCTGGCATCCGGCGCCCTGGCGGAGATCGCCGGGCTCTTCGGGCCGAACCCGTACGTGGTCAGCGGTTCGACGGGCAGTTACGCCCGCAGCGGCCCTCCCGGCTGGGAGGTGCCCGCCGCGATCGGCGTCCGCAAGGCACTGGACTCCCGGGGCGAGCCGGATGCCGAGGTCGTGGCGGTCGTCGACGGCCAGGGCCTGCCGCACATGGCCGAGGAGCTGGCGGCCGCGGTGCGGCACGAGGTGCCGTTCGTACTGATCATGATCACCCCGCTCGACCACGAGGCGGACTTCACCGACCACGTGAAGCTCGCCGAGGCGTACGGCTGTGCGGGCCGTGACGTCCTCGATCCGGCGGAGCTCCGCTCGGCGGCCGAGTGGGCCCGCAAGGAAGCCGTCTCCACGCGGCGGCCGGTCCTCATCGAGGTCCGGGCCGCGTAGGGCTTCCCACCCGCTTCCGGGCGGTGGCCGCGCCGACACCTGTCCTGTCGCGCCCAGGCGCGGCCGCCGCCCGGAATACCCACCCGCACACCCACCCAGGTTTGTTTCAACAAACTGTTGACGTTTGGTCGGAGCTGTTCTTACGCTCCGACATGCGGAAGCCAACTTCCGCGCTCTCGTACGGAAGGTCACCATGTCGAAGCCCACGCTGACGACCGAGTCCGGCGCCCCGGTCGCCGACAACCAGAACTCCTCCACCGCCGGCGTCGGCGGCCCGATCATCCTCCAGGACCAGCACCTGCTGGAGAAGCTCGCGCGCTTCAACCGCGAGCGCATCCCGGAGCGTGTCGTGCACGCCCGTGGCTCCGGCGCGTACGGCTACTTCGAGGTGACCGACGACGTCACCGGCTTCACCCGGGCCGACTTCCTGAACACCGTCGGCAAGCGGACCGAGACGTTCATCCGCTTCTCGACCGTCGCCGACAACCTCGGCGGCCCGGACGCGGCCCGCGACCCGCGCGGCTTCGCCCTGAAGTTCTACACCGAAGAGGGCAACTACGACCTCGTCGGCAACAACACCCCGGTGTTCTTCATCAAGGACCCGATCAAGTTCCCCGACTTCATCCACTCGCAGAAGCGCGACCCCTTCACGGGCAAGCAGGAGGCGGACAACGTCTGGGACTTCTGGGCCCACGCCCCCGAGGCCACCCACCAGATCACCTGGCTCATGGGCGACCGCGGCATCCCGGCGTCCTACCGCCACATGAACGGCTACGGCTCGCACACCTACCAGTGGACGAACGCCAAGGGCGAAGCCTTCTTCGTCAAGTACCACTTCAAGACGAACCAGGGCATCCGCAGCCTGAGCAGCGAGCAGGGCGCCGAGCTGGCGGGCAAGGACCCCAACAGCCACCAGACCGACCTGCTGCAGTCCATCGAGCGGGGCGTGTACCCCTCCTGGACCCTGTACGTGCAGATCATGCCGGCGGCCGAGGCGGCGAACTACCGCTTCAACCCGTTCGACCTGACGAAGGTGTGGCCGCACGCCGACTACCCGCTGCAGCGGGTCGGCCGCCTGGTCCTGGACCGCAACCCCGACAACGTCTTCGCCGAGGTGGAGCAGTCGGCGTTCTCCCCGAACAACTTCGTGCCCGGCATCGGCCCGTCCCCGGACAAGATGCTCCAGGGCCGGCTGTTCGCCTACGCCGACGCGCACCGCTACCGGCTGGGCGTCAACCACACCCAGCTGCCGGTGAACGCCCCCAAGGCGACCCAGGCCAACAACTACGGCCGGGACGGCCTCATGGCGGCCAACGGCTACGACCGGCACGCCAAGAACTACGAGCCGAACTCCTACGGCGGCCCGGTCCAGACGAACGAGGCGCTCTCCGCCCCGCTCGCCGTCTCCGGCCACACCGGCACCCACGAGGCCCCGGCGCACACCAAGGACGACGACTTCTTCCAGGCCGGTGAGCTCTACCGCCTGATGTCGGAGGAAGAGAAGAACCGGCTGGTGAACAACATCGCCGGCGGTCTCTCGCAGGTCAGCCGGGACGACGTGATCGAGAAGAACCTCGCGCACTTCCACGCCGCCGACCCCGACTACGGCAAGCGCGTCGAGGCCAAGGTCCGCGAGCTGCGCGAGGACTGAGCCGCGCGCCACGAGCTGCGCGAGGGCTGACGGGAGGTCAGTTCCCTTGCGCATCCGTGCCGGCCGGCCCGTTGAGGGGTGGTCGGCCGGCACGGAGAGGCAGCGCGAGCTCCGCGGTACGCGGGGAGGTCCCAGTGCGGTGGCCGTGCTCGTCCAATAGGGAGGGCGAGCCACCTTCCCCACCGCGGAGCCCGCCTGCTCCCCCACCCCCACAAGACTCCGTCCGGCGGTGCGATGTCCTGTCGCGCCCAACCCTCGCGCTGTCGGACGGAAACCACTGCACAGGGCCTGGCATCCGTACGGTCACGGATTCCGGGCCCTGTGCGTCGTTGAGGCTGTACGTCGTTGAGGCTGTGCGTCATTGAGGCTGTGCGTCGTCGGGGACACGGCAGGACGCGGCACGGCCCCCGGCGTGCCCGGGGCACCGGATGCGGGCGGTGTGCGCCCGCCGCGCGCCCCGCGTGCGCCCTGGCTCCCCTCCCCGTTCTCTCTGCGACCTGGCGCCGTCCGCGGAATTCGTCCCCCGACGGCCGGCTTTGGAGAGACGATGGGGTCCGCAGCAGAATCGACCTGTCTGCCGTCCCAACCCGCCAGGAGCGACCATGGCCGACAGCGTGCCGGTGCGGTGCCCCACGTGCCGCCGCGAGAACGCGTTCACCCCGCCCACCTTCCCGTGTGCCTGCGGTGCCCCGCTGACCATGCCCGTGCTGCGCGGCGGCGTGCCCGTCGAGATACTCCACCGCACCTGGCAGTCCTCCTGGGTCGAGGTGCGCTGCGAGGTCTGCGGCCGGCAGGACGAGTGGCCGGCACCGGAGTCCGGCTGCGCCTGCGGCACGGTCGTCCGGGTCCCGGTGGTCCCGGCGCCGACCCCGCCCCCGCCGAACTTCCCCTCGCCCGGCAGGCCCGCGGCCACGTCCGTACCGGCCTCGGCCACCGACACCGACACCCCGCGCGCCGTCCTGCGGCCCGCCTTCCGCCCGGTCACGATCCGGACGGCCCGCGACTGCGTCACCGCAGCAGAGCAGTATCTGAAGTGGCTGGGGTACGCCGATGTCGCCCGTACCCAGGAGCGCACCGCCTCCGGCGTGGACCTGCGCGGCACCGGCGTCGTCGCCCAGGTCGACCCCTCGACCCGCTCCACCAGACTCCGCGAGATCGAATGCGTCTGGCTCAACGGTCTCAACGACTCGGCCATCGCGGTGTTCTTCTCCCTCGCCGGCTACGCCCGCGACGCCCGGGCCCGCGCCGACGATCTGCACATCCCGCTGTTCGTCATGGACCTCACCGGCACCCCGCAGCCGGTCAACGACCCGGCCGACGAACTGATCAAGTACGGCGCGGCAGGCCGGTGAGGGCCGCCCGCGGAGCCACGTCGCACCGCAGGTCCGCGGAACCGCGTCGCTCCGCCGCCGTACGGGGCCGGGAAATCCGGTCGCCGCGGCGGGCGGGACCGGCGACACTGGCCCGGTGAACATCGACGTACCGGCCCCCGCCGAGCTGACCGTGCTGCGCGCCGTCGAACGCGCCGCCGGGGAGGCGTTCCGGGCGCTGGGCATGGCCCCGGTCGCGGACGACGAGCCGCCTGCGTTGGCCCTGTTGGCGGAGTATCAGCGCGCCGGGCGGGTGCTGGTCGCCTACGAGGGCGCTCTGCCCGTCGGCTATCTGCTGTGGGAGCCGGTCGATGGCGCCACGCATATCGAGCAGGTGTCGGTACATCCGGACCACGCCCGCCGCGGCATCGGCCGCAGGCTCATCGACCGGGCGGAGCGGGCCGGCGGGCCGTGCGCGCTGACGCTGACCACGTTCACCGAGGTGCCGTGGAACGCGCCGTACTACGAGCGCATCGGCTTCCGCACGATGGCCGACGCCGACCTCACGCCCGGCCTGCGGGCGATTCGCGCTCAGGAGGCGGCACTCGGCCTGGATCGCTGGCCGCGGGTGTGCATGCGACGGGCGCCCGGCCGGCCGGGCTCCGGGAGCTGACCGGCCGCCGGCCGGGTCGGTCGGTCGCGGCCGGTGCGGCAGCAGCACCGCTGTGACGGCCGGTCAGGTCGCCGGGTGTGCCGCCTATATTGGCGGGATGATCAACGCCCGTGCGCTCCGCTCCGCCTGTCTGGACTTCAACGGCGCGATCGAGGAGTTCCCCTTCCCACGGCATCCGGACGTGTCGACCTTCAAGGTCGGCGGCAAGATCTTCGCGCTGTCCACGCTGACGGCTCTGCCGCTGACCGTGAGCCTCAAGTGCGAGCCCGAGCTGGCCGAACGGCTGCGCGCAGCACACCCGGAGGTGGTGCCGGGCTATCACCTCAACAAGCGGCACTGGAACACGGTGTCCCTGGAGGGCTCCCTTCCCGACCGGTTGATCCTCGACATGATCGAGGACTCCTACGACCTCGTGGTGGCCTCGCTCCCCCGCGCGCAGCGGCTGCTGCTCGACTGGCCTGGAGAGCGGCAGCACTGAGCGACGGGCCGGGGCGGCCGAGCCCGCGGGCGGGCTCCAGCCGGTGCTATCCGGTCTTCAGGCCCAGGCCGTAGAACGTGACGTGATATCCGTCCACGTACGTGGCCTCGCCACCGACTATCAGGTCGGCGGGCGTGCCCACCCCCGCGGCACGTGCGGTGGCCACCAGCGTCTCGGCCAGCGCCCGGCCCTTGGGCTCACCGGGGCCGCCGGCGTCGATACGCCAGCGCGGGTCATCGTCGTCGGGCCACAACTCCCCCGTCCCGGGGTACTCGGTGACGGTGCCCCACCCCAGGGCCGCCGGGTCCGCGGCGTCCGGCGCGAAGCAGCCCAGCGAGAGCCGTTCCTGGCAGGTGATGTCGAAGAGGATCGGGGCCCCGCCCTCGGCCAACCGCCCGTAGACCGGCATGGCCAGCGACGTGCCGAGCGCGGTCGTCTCGGCCGGCAGGGTGTCCAGGAAGTCGCCGAGCGCCCTGGTCACCGTCTCCCAGCTCTGGGCATACCAGCCGCCGGGGAAGCCCAGGCCCGCGTTGGACGCGTCGTTGCGGCTGCCGAAGAAGCCGGTGATGGAGTGCTCCTCGCCGACGCCCTGGCGCCAGAACCAGTTCTCCACCGGATCGGTGGGCTGGAGGACCAGCTCGGGGCCGGTCTTCGCGGCGCGGAGTTCGAGGGTGTCGGGCCGGTCGCGCCAGCGCACGAACGGGGTGCCCCACAGCGGCCCGGAGTCGTAGAACGGACCGACGTCACCGTGCACGCCCATGATCGACGGCTCGCCGAGCACCGCGGTCAGCTCCTCGCGCACCGCGCGGAAGGCGGCGGCCTGACCGGCCGCGTCCGGCTCCGCGGGCCGCACCGGCACGGCGAGTTCGAGATAAGTCTCCCCGCCGGCGTAGCGCTCCTCGATCGAGCCGACCGGGCGCAGCCGGGCGTCGCCCTCGGCGCGCCCCGTGCCGATGACCGGCCCCGCGCCGGAGTCCTGCCAGGTCCAGCCGAGCCCGGCGACCAGCGCCCGCGCGCCCTCCGGCGTCCAGCCGCCGGCATCCGCGCCCCTGAGCCGCCGCGCCAGCTCCGCCACACTCTCGGTCATCGTCTTGTCCCCGCTTCCCCGTGGTACGTGCCCAGCGGCGCTTCCCCGCTGTTCGTTCACCCCTTCATCTTGCCGGGTGGGTCTGACAATCGATCGAGGCGGCCTGCCCGTCCGGTCGTCCGCGGGCGCGGCGCACCCTGCTGCGATGCGAACTCCCCCGGCGCGAGGAGACCGGCTGGCGCGACCTCGAACCGGGCCCGCTGCTGTGCGCCTGGGAGCACGACTTCACCCTGCACTCCGCTGCCGGCTCCGCTCCCGCAGGGGGAACCCCGGCCGGCGTCCCCGTACGCCCTCTGGGCTCCGCGGCTGCCCGGTCTGCCGGCCCCGTGGCGCGGCACGGCCGGCGGGGCCGCGGTACCCGAGCCGGTCGATCTGGGCTACGTCCCGAACAGGGCGGTGCGGTGAGCCCGCCCACCGCACCGCCCGCCCCTCATCGCGGTACCGGCCCCAGCTCCTGGGCCAGCCGCTCGCGCAGCTCGACCTTGCGCACCTTGCCGCTGACGGTCATCGGGAACGCGTCGAGGATCTCCAGGTACCGCGGGACCTTGTAGTGGGCGAGCCGGGAGCGGCAGTAGCGGGCCAACTCGTCTCGGGTGAGGGGGTCTTCGGGGTCGCGGAGGATGACGCAGGCGGCGATCTCCTCGCCGTATTTGCCGTCGGGGACGCCGACGACCTGGACGTCGGCGATCTTGGGGTGGGAGTAGAGGAACTCCTCGATCTCACGCGGGTAGACGTTCTCGCCGCCCCTGATGATCATGTCCTTGATGCGGCCGACGATCCGGACGTAGCCGTCGTCGTTCATCACCGCGAGGTCGCCGGTGTGCATCCAGCGCGCGGAGTCGATGACCTCGGCGGTGCGCTCGGCATCCTCCCAGTAGCCGAGCATCACGCTGTAGCCGCGGGTGCACAGCTCGCCCGGCGTGCCACGGGGCACGGTCACCCCGCTCCCCGGGTCGACGACCTTGACCTCGATGTGCGGCAGCACCCGTCCGACCGTGGCGGTGCGGTGCTCCAGGTCGTCGTCGCGGCGGGTCTGGGTGGACACCGGTGAGGTCTCGGTCATGCCGTAGCAGATGGACACCTCGGCCATGTGCATCTCGGCGACCACCCGCTTCATCACCTCCTCCGGGCACGGCGAGCCCGCCATGATGCCCGTGCGGAGCGAGGAGAGGTCGTACGAGCCGAAGTCGGGGTGGTTGAGCTCGGCGATGAACATCGTGGGGACGCCGTAGAGGGCGGTGCAGCGCTCGTCCTGGACGGCCTGCAGGGTGGTGGCGGCGTCGAAGGCCGGGGCCGGGATGACGATGCAGGCGCCGTGCGAGGTGATGCCGAGGTTGCCCATCACCATGCCGAAGCAGTGGTAGAAGGGCACCGGCAGGCACACCCGGTCGTGCTCGGAGTAGGCGAGGGTCTCGGCGACCCAGTAGCCGTTGTTGAGGATGTTGTGGTGCGAGAGGGTGGCGCCCTTGGGGAAGCCGGTGGTGCCCGAGGTGTACTGGATGTTGACCGGGTCGTCGGCGGTCAGGGCCCGCTCGCACTCGCCGAGCCGGGCGTGCGGGACGGCCGCGCCGGCGGCCAGCAGTCCGCCCCAGGTCGGGTCGCCGATGTAGACCACATCGCGCAGCGCCGGGCTCTCGGCGCGCACCTGCTCGATCATCCGGCGGTAGTCGCTGGTCTTGTGGTGGATCGCGGAGACCAGGACGGTGATGCCGGCCTGTTGGAGGACATAGGCCAACTCATGTACCCGGTAAGCGGGGTTGACGTTGACGAGGATCGCACCGATCTTGGCGGTGGCGTACTGGACGAGGACCCATTCGGCGCAGTTGGGCGCCCAGATGCCGACCCGGTCGCCCTTGCCGACCCCCTTCGCGAGCAGGCCGAGGGCCACCTCGTCGACGGCACGGCCCAGTTCGGTGTAGGTCCAGCGGCGGCCGCTCGCCGCCTCCACCAGCGCCTCACGGTCGCCGAACCGGGCGATGGTGCGGGCCAGGTCGGCGCCGATGGTGTGCCCCAGCAGCGGCCGCTCGGCGGCCCCGCTGGCGTACGACAGCTCCTGGTGCGACGGGCTCATCGGTGGTTCTCCTCCAAGTACTCGGCACCGCCGTCGCCCCGCGCGGTGCGCTCGCGCGGTGCGCTACGGCGGATCTTGCCGGAGACGGTCTTCGGCAGCTCGGCGAACTCCGGCCGCCGGATGCGCTTGTGGGGGGCCAGGACTTCTCGGGAGATCTTGTAGTCGGACGCCTTGAACGGACCACCGGTTTCAGGGGACGTATCTCGGCTCGGCACGAGCCGGAGGCCGACCCGCCCGCGAACCTCAAGGGGCAAGAGCGCCACCCCACAGCCCGGGAACGACTCCCCCGGCATGTCAGTCAGTGTGTCCATGAGCCGCTCCCAGAAGCCCGCCTTCAGCCATCGCTACCACACGCAGGGAAGGTCGCCGGGCGGACAGGAGGGACCACTCCAGAGGCAACCCGTACGTGCCTTGTGCAGCATGGCATCCAGCGTGCCCGGAGGGTCCCTGGCGCGCCTACCCTTTCGCCCTGCGAAGATCGGCTCAACCGATCGCCCAGGCGTCGTCCGTCAGCAGGGGAACGTGGCGCGTCCGCCCGCGGAACCGCGCGCCCGCACCGTCCTCGCGCCGGCGCCAAGTGACCAGCGGACCCGGTCGCGGCTCGGGCAGTACTTCACCGGGTCTTCTTCCGGTCGAACCACATGGTGCCCAACGTCGGCGCGAGCCCTGCCCAGAACAGCACCTGCGGCAGCAGGCGGTCCGTCCAGGGGACTTCGGCGATCACAAGGGCGCACAGCATGGCCCAGGCCGCCTGGGCCAGCACTACGCGGGGCCACCGGCGGCGGCGTATCAGTGACTGCACGTTGAGCTGGACGCCGGCACGCCGTCGCCGGTAGCGCAGCAGGGCGCCGACGAGCCAGACGGCAGTCGCCACCACGAGGAACCACAGGCGCTGGCCAAGTGGCAGCGGCAGCTCCCTCTGCACCTTGCCCTCGACGGCGAACAGGTCCATCGCCGTCCCGGCGAAGGCGACGCAGAGCAGGGCGAGCCACCGCACCCCGCGCAGCATGCGGTACGTGGCCTGGTCGAGGCCGCGCTGCAGCTCGGTGGAGTCCGGTACGGCGGCAAGTCCGGTGGCGTAGAGGTCGGCTGCCCGGGTGGCCTTGACGCCCGGGGCCTGGGCAGCCTTCCGGGTCTGCGCGGCCAGTGCCTCTGCGTGGGTGGGGTCGAGCCGGAGGATGGCGCGCTCGAGCTGGTCGGCGAGGACGGTGTTGAGCGAGAAGGTGGCGATCTGGTGGGCGATCTCGTGGGCGTAGACCTCCTCGGGACCGAGCCGCAGCGCCTCCGCGGCCAGGTCGGCCGCCTCGCGCAGGACGTGGTCGCGCTCGTGGGCCGGGGGGAATTGGGAGCCGTTCGCCTGGACGTAACGGACCAGCGACATGCGGCATACGGCGTCCGCGAGCATCGCGTGGCCGTACCAGTGGTGCGGGTCGGCCCGGACCGCTTCACGCAGTACGGGCTCGGCCTCGCGCCATGCCCTGTCGGGTATGCGGGTGAGTGCCTTGGCACGCAGGATCAGTGCGAAGAACTCCTCGGGAGCCAGCTCGAGTGCCTCGTCGGCCGCGTGAAGGGCTTGTTCCGGCTGCTCCGTGTACAGGTGGCAGTAGCCGATCTTGATCCAGGCGCCCAGGTCGCCGGGGTCCTCGGCGAGGTGCTGCGACAGCAGGGCCCGGGCCTGGTCGTAGCGCTTGAAATCCATGAGGGCCTGGGCCTGTTCGACGGCCGAGTTCGGTTCGGTCACAGCTTGCGCTTCTTCTTCAGGTAGGCCACCAGGTCGTCGTACATCCCGCCGTCGTTCGCGTACATCGCCACGTTGCGGGCGGCCGCGAACCACGGCTCCGTCGAGGGCGCGATCTGCCCTGCCGCGGCCAGCAGGTCCTTCATCCCGATCAGGCGTACGGTCCCGGTACGGGCCGAGTCCAGCAGCGCCTGTTCCGCCGCCGCCTCGCAGACATGGGCCAGATCGGCACCGGACAGGCCCTCGGTGGCCTTGACGAGCTTGCCGAGGTCGACGTTCTCGATGGGCCGCTCACGGAGGTGATAACGGAGAATCGCCTCCCGGGCCGGTCCGTCGGGCGGCAGCACCAGCAAGGTCCGGTCCAGCCGGCCGGGGCGGCGCAGGGCGATGTCCACGTCCCAGGGCACATTGGTGGCGGCGAGCACGAACACGCCCTCGTTCGCCTCCGCCTCGACGCCGTCCAGCTCGGTCAGCAACTGGTTGACGGTGTTGCGCATGCCGCTGCTCTGGGTACGGCTGCGTTTCCCGCCGAGTGCGTCCAGCTCGTCCAGGAAGACCACGCACGGTGCCTGGCGGCGGGCGGTCCGGAAGAGCTCGTGCATGTTCCGCTCGGAGTTGCCGATCCACATGTCGAGCACGTCGTTGACCGACACGGACAGGAAGTTCGCCCCCAGCTCACCGGCGACGGCCCGCGCGATGAAGGTCTTGCCGCAGCCGGGCGGCCCGTACAGCAACAGGCCCCCGCGCAGACTCTTGCCGTACAGGCGACGCAGCTCCGGGTTGCGCAACGGCGCCAGAAAGGCAGCCTCCAGCCGCTCCTTGACCTCCTGCATGCCGCCCACATCCGCAAGGCGGACGGCTCCGGGCCGCTCCACATCCCAGGCGGTGGCATCCCCAGGGTCACCGCCACCCCCGTCAACGGTGAGCGGCGCCTCCACGAACCGGGGCGGCACGACATCGCCGACCTGATCCTCGGCGGCGATCCAGTCGAAGCCCGGCCCCGAGGCAGGGGCGGACACCGGAGAGTGCCCGGCGGCGGGGCCCTGCGGCCGTTCGCCGGCAGAGGCCGGAGGCGGCGCCGGAGCCGTCGGCGGCACGGCGGAGTGGGCGGGAGGTTCGCCGGGCACCGGGACCTGTGATGGCGCGGAGGGCGCGGCTTCGCCGGGCGGGGTTGCCGAAGTACCTGTCAGGGCCCGGACCATCAGCTCGCGTGCCTGGACATCACCGGGCGCGTGCTGCAACGCCACGGAAACCTCCCCCACCGCGGCGTCACCGTGCCCCGCGCTCAGCAGCAACTCGGCGAGGTGCAGCCGCAGTGGCACGTCATCGGGCGCCGCCGCTACGGCCGTACGCATGCTCTGTATAAGGGGGGATTCCGCCGACATGACCCACACTTTACGGAACCGAGGCGAGTGACCTGCGGGTACCCTCGACGTGCTCTGCGCGCAACCTGCTGACAGGTGGTCGCATGTCCCGCCCACGGCGAGGACAGGCTGCACCCCGCCTCCCGGAGGGAACGCCGGACTTCGCCGAGCGCGTGACGCTCCATCACCTCACAAGAATCGCACCCAAGAGGCCTGCGGCGATGACCGAAGAAACCGTTACCATCGGGCACCACTTGGGGAACTCATATCTCTCCCGCCTTATTCCTCTGCGCTGTTCGTCACGGTATTCGAGATAGGGCTTTCTGTAAGGAAGCAGACCGATCGCGAGCCCCGTCCACGCGAACGAGTACAGGACCAGCATCTGCTCGACGCTCCACTGCTGGGACTGGAGTCCCCCTACCGCGATCATGCCGATGCAGCACCCGACGGAAACCACAAAGCACAGCACTGTCGCCTTGCGCATCTTTACGTACCTGTCTACGACGAAGCAGAAGATGAAAGTGGCGAAAGATGCCATGAGCAGCAGGTAAGGGAGGGGGAGGCGAGCCAGCACGCCGGTCCTTTCGATCGCGCTCAAGGGTTGGCGGCGGGCACCCCGCAAACCCTTGAGCATTTTTTACAGCATACCCGTTTGATCCGAGCGGATCAGGATCCCAGCCAGCCGGTGATCGGCGATATGAGATCGTGCCCGAACTCCGTTATTTTGGAGCCGATCTTCGTGAGCCTTCCGGCTTCCTTGAAGTCGGCCAACGCCCCGATCCACTTGGACTGACCAAAGGTGATCAAGCCCAGAGCGGCGCTTCCGATGGATTGCCTGAATTCATGGCTGTCCACTCCGTAGCCAATTCCGGTGAACAGGACGTTGAGTCCGCTGGCGGCGAGGGAGGCGTATCCTGAGTACTTCGCGATGCCCGCGAAGACCGCTGCGGGAAGCTCGGCACCAAACACGCCGAGCGTTCCGGCGACGAGGCCGGAACCAGCAGCGACGAATCCGGTGATGATGCTGATCTGATTGGTGACGTCTGCCAGATCCCGAGCCGTCTGCTTCCACCAGGGAAGTTTCTTGGTCTCATCGTTCTCCGGGGTGTCAGCAGGGTTCTTTCCGGCCTTCTTGGCCTTGTGGGATTCCTGAGCTGCTTTCTTGGCCGCCGCCTCGATTTCGGCCTTTCGCTTGGCCATGACGATCTGGTGCGCCTTGGTCGCGGCCGCTGCCGCCGTCTTGGCGTCCTTGCCGGCCCGGAGGGCGGAAGCTCGGGCGGAAGCGGCCGAGGACTGGGCCGAATTGGCCGAAGCCACCGCGCGACGGGCGGCGTCCACAGCGCGGTTGGCGGAGTAATTGGCCGAGCGTCCGGCCAAGCGGGCGTGGGAGGCCGCCTGCTTAGCCTTGTCGGCCGAGGCTTGTGCGTCCTTGGCCGACTGCTCGGCCGCGTCCGCGTTGGCATCCGCCTGCCTCGCGTAATGGGCGGCCTGCTTGGCCGAATTCTTCGCCTTGTCCGCCCACTTCAGCGCATCAGTGGCGGCGTCACGGGCCTTCGCCGCCGTCTCCTGCGCACGGGCGGCATTCTCCTGCGCCTTGTGCGCGACCTTTGCGGCACCGGCGATCGCGCCCTGAACGGCGGCGATGTGGGTGGCAGAGTCGTGGTCGAGCTGCGCGGTCTTGTACTGGACCGAGTCGAGGAAGTTGCGGCGCATCCATGCCGGGCCTTCCAGCGCGGCCTGGGCATGGGCCTTGGTGTAGGGGCCCGCCTTGGCGAGGAGGGTTGCGGTGGCGACCGCGTCGTCCTCCCGCTGCGCCACCTCGAACGTGCCGCTGAGGAAGTCGTACACCGCCTTGGCGGTTCCAGCGTTCAGAGCATCGTTCGCCGCCTTCTTCACCGCGCGGCCGGGGTTGCCGGCCAGGATGCGGGCGATCGCCACGCGGTTGTCCATCGCGGCGGCCTCGATGACACCGGTCTTGAGGAACGTCGTCGCGGCTTCTGGAGCGTCGCTTTCCAGCGCCTTCGTCGCGGCATCGGCGACGTCCGGAGACGAGATCTGGGCGAGATAGAGGACGGTCTCCCTGTCGTCCTGCTGCTGCGCGATCTGCCGGTCGGTGTCGATCCAGGCATGGATGTCGGCGTCCGTGCCGGACAGGGCGAATCGCGCGGCCTCCCGCGACCAGGTGCCATGGGAGTTCATCAGGGCAATGGCCGCCTCGCGCCCGAGGGCGGCGGCGTGCCCCGCGTCGCCGGACTTCAGTGCCGACTCGGCTTGGGAGACGAGGTCCTTCGTGGCCTGCTCCGCCTGCTCGGCCTGCGTACGCCTGCCGGCGAATTCCGCCTTCTCCTGCTCTTCGAGCTGTGCGAGCAGGCGGGTCTCCTCGATCGCCTGCTTCCTGTCCTCGTCCAGACGCTGCCACTCGGCGTCCCGCGCCTGCTTCTCCACCTTCGTCGCCTTGGTGACGGCGTCGGTGGCGATGTTCGCGGCATCGGTGGCCGCGTTGGCGAAGTCGGTGGACTTCTTCGCGTACTCGACGGCCTTGCCCGCGTACTTGGCAGCCCACTCGACGGCCGCCGCAGACTTCTCCGCGTGCTCGGCCGCGTTGTTTGCGGAGTCGCGTGCGTCGCGGGCGGCCGAGGCTGCCGTGCCCGCGAGAGCTTGTGCCGTGCCGGCGGCGTTGGTGGCGATCGAGGCGTTGGCGCCGGCGATCCGGGCCTGCCGCTTGGCCTCCGCCGCCAGGGCCTGCGACTTGCCCGCGGCTGAGGCTGCCGTGGCGGAGGCGTTCGCGGCAGCGGCGGCGTTGCGGGCTGCCGAGGCGGCGGCGGACCCGGCGCTCGCGGCCTGGTCCGAGGCCGAGGCGGCGTAGTCGGCGGCCTTCGCCGCGCTGCGGGCCTTGGCGGCCGCATAGCGGGCCTTGACGGCGGCATCCTTGGCGGCGGATGCCTGGGAGGCGTCCTTGGAGGCAGCGATGGCCGCGCTGTATGCCTTGGCGGCGGTGGATCCGGCGATGGCTGCCGCCTGGCCGGCGGCGGTGGCGGCGTAGGCGGCGCGACGGGAGGCTTGGACGGCGGCATGGGAGGCGCGGATGGCGACGCGGGCCGAGTCGGCCGCACCTTGCGCGGCCCCGGCCGCCTTGCGCGCGGCCTTGCCGGACCTCTTCACGTCGTCCTGGGCCGCCTTGGCCTCCGCCGCGGCTTCCTCCGCGGCTTTCTTGGCCTCCTTGGCGGCCGACTTGGCACGGGCGGCAGCCTCCTCGGCAAGCTTCGTCTTCGCTTCGGCCTGCTTGCCTTCGCGTTCGACGACCGCGACGAGTTCCCCGATCGTCGCTGCTTCCTGATCGCGGGCGCGGGCGAGGTGCTGCCCGGTGTCGAGGAACCATGCGACGTCGCTGCCGGTGCCGTCCAGGGCCCGGGAGGCGTACTTCTTCACCTCCGGTCCCGCCTCCACCAGGATCTTGGACACCTCGAAGCGCATGTCTTCCAGGCGGGCGGTGTACTGGCCTTCGGTCAGGTATTTCTCCAGCGCGGGCCGGGTGCCCGCGTCCAGGGCGGCACTGCCCTCGCGGCGCACGGCCTTGGCGCCGGTCGCCATCACGGTCGCGGTGGCCACTCGCAGGTCTTCCATGATGCCCGTCTTGAAGCCGCCCTTGAGGTAGTCGGCTATGGCGGCGTCGCCGCCTTCGAGCGCTTGGGAGGCGTCGCGCCGGGTGCCCTTGCCTCCGCCTGCGAGGGAGGTGGCGACGGCGACGCGGTTGTCCTCCACCGTGGCCTTGGGAAGTTCGACGGTCAGGAAGGTGCGGACATCGGCATCGGACCCGACCAGCGCGGCCTCCGCGGCGGCGCGAGCGGCCTTGCCACCCAGCAGCCACGCCTTGACAGCCTTCGCCCGGTCCGTGTCGGGCAGGTTGAAGGGGTCACCGTCCTCACCGTTGGCCGGCGGGGTGTCAGCTCGGGCGGCTACGGGGTTCAAGACGAGGCTTGAGGCGGCGACGGCCGTGGTGGTGGCCGCCAGGGCGCCCAGAACACGCCGCCTGCTCCAAAAGGTGCTGTCCACAGTGGTCCTTCGGGATCGGTGCCTGGCGGGTGGCGCACCTGTGGCGGCATCCCCCAGGGCAGAGCGTTGTGCCAATCGCCGTCATGTCCCGGAACCGGGGTGCAAGTTCGACAGGACACGACAGGTGCGCCTCGTGACCATATGCACGTGAAGAGCACCTTTACCAATGGAAGATCCCTGTAAAAGGATGAGAAAGAACACAAAGCACTTTTGTCCCGTTTTAGCGGTTAATTTTCAGTTCTCAAGGTGGCATCAAGTGGGCCTACCTGTTTGAATTTGGCCCCTCCGTGACCAAACGGCGCATTGCATGCCAAGAACTGCGCATCTCGGGCAGGGCCCGCGGCACGGCTCAACTCACCTTTCGCACGAGGAACCTTGTATGAAGCTCTCACGGCGGATCATCGCCACTGGTGCGGCTGTCGCCGCTTGCGTTGCCGCGGTGGTCGCCACCACGTCCTCCTCCCATGCCGGCGACTCCGACGCACCGGTGTCGGTGGCCGACGGTCAGCCCGGCTATGTGGTCGAGCACTTCGGCTACCCGGGCGCCGACAAGATCAAGGAAGAGAAGGGGATCATCCTGAAACGCGGCGACGGCCACATCACCCTCGCCGACTGCTCCTCTGCCACCGGGCTGCTGGAAGTCTGGTCGCGCAAGAACGACAAGATCTGCTTCCGAACCACCGGCACCTCTGGCTATCTCACCCTGGAGGTCCCCTCGGTGTTCGTCATCAAGGGCTCGGCAGATCACGCCGCCGACGTCACCCTCACCGCGCCGAAGGCAAAGGCGCAAGAGGTGGAGGTCTCCAAGGGCGAGTGGAAGCCGGTCGGCGAGGCCGACGATCCGCAGGGTCGTGAACACGTCCTGGTCGAGATCCGCACCAGCAAGTAAGCGCATACCGAACTACGCGCACGCAATGCCCGGGTGGAGCAGCACATTGCGATTGCAGTCACCTGCGCTGCACGCGAGGTCGACGCACCGCACTTCCGCACCACCGGGGGGATCGCCCAGTTCGCGTCGCTGATCTCTCGCTCCGACTGGGCCGGCCGCTTCGGTACCGACCCGGCGCCTACGTCACGATATCGGCGCCTCCTCGACTGCTCCGTTTCGTCGACAGGCTCGGCACCCGGGCATGGGCTCAAGCCGCCCGCACATTTCCCGGTTCGCCAAAGCCGCCGATTGCCGGACTGTGCTCCGCAGCTCCTGGCGCGTTCGCGCCTTCCCCATCACTGACCGACGCGGCCTGGCACACCCCCGGGACCCAGCGGCCCTTCCCACACGCTTCACAACTTTCAAGGACCATCATGTCTGGAAAGAGCTCACGCACCGCGTGGACTGCAGGTCTTCTGGCCGCTGCAACGGCGGCGACCGGCCTGGTCACCGCATCGCCGGCCACCGCCCTCTCGGGCGCCGAAGTCCAGAACGCTGCATACGCGTTCACCGCGAAGATCAATGTCGCCGAGCAGCAGGCCTGTTCGGGAGTCCTGGTGGACCCGCAGTGGGTTCTCGCCTCCGCACGTTGCTTCGCCGACGGCGGCGAGCCTGCCCGAGCGGGCAAGCCCGCGCTCAAGACCACCGTCACGGTGGGCCGTACCGACCTCACCCAGTCCGAGGGGAAGGTCGTGGACGCGGTCGAACTCGTACCGCACGCCGACCGCGACGTCGTGATGGTCAAGCTCGCCCGCCGCGCCCTGGGGATCACACCGGCAAAGCTCGCCACCAGCGGCCCGACCGCGGGCGAGCAGCTGACAGTGACGGGTTTCGGCCGCACCAGGACCGAATGGGTCCCCGACAAGCTGCACTCCGCAACCTTCACCGTCTCCTCCGTAGCCGGAGGGGACGTCGACCTCGACGGCTCCGACCAGGCCGTGATCTGCCAGGGCGACGCCGGCGGCCCCGCCCTCCGCACGAACGACGGCACCCTGGAACTCGTCGCCGTCAACAGCCGGTCCTGGCAAGGCGGCTGCTCGGGAATGGATCCGAAGGAAACCCGTAGGGGCGCGGTCGACGTGCGCGTCGACGACCTTGCGGGCTGGATCCGCCAGACCGCCTTCCGCGTCCAGGACGACGTCACCGGGGACGGCATCGCCGACCTCGCCGCCCTCTGGAACGACGGCGCCCTGCACCTGTATCCAGGTGACGCCACCAAGGGACTGAGCGGCCAGAACATCGCCCAGCCCGGCGGAACCAGCTGGAAGACCATGAAGCAGCTCGCCAAGGGCGACTTCACCAACGACGGCATCGCCGACCTCATGGCGATCTGGAACGACGGGAGCCTCCACCTCTACAAGGGGGACGGCAAGGGCAAGTTCGCCACGGAGGCGATCGTCACCGAGGGCGGCAACACCTGGGGCACGGTGAAGCAGCTGACGGCCGGCGACTACGACGGCGACGGCATCGCCGACCTCATGGCGGTGTGGACCGACGGCACCCTGCACCTGTACGAGGGCAGGGGCGACGGGCAGCTCGCACCACAGGTCAAGGTGAACACCGGCGGCAACACCTGGGGCACGGTGAAGCTGCTGCCGGGCGGTGACTTCAACGGCGACGGCATCGCCGACCTCATGGCGGTCTGGACCGACGGCACCCTGCACTACTACCCCGGTGACGGCACCGGCCAAGTCGGCAAGCAGGCTCCCGTACCGGTCGGCGGCAACACCTGGGGCACGGTCCGCCAGCTGACCGCCGGTGACTACACCGGCGACGGCATCGCCGACCTCATGGCCATCTGGACCGACGGCACCCTGCACCTCTACAAGGGCGACGGAAAGGGCCGGGTCAACAGCGCCACCACCATCCCCTACGGCGGCAGCACCTGGAAGACCATGCTGCAGTTCGCCTGAACCACCCTCCGGCCCGCCGAAGCCCTCCGCTCGGGCCCGGCAGTGATGCCGGGCCCGGGCATACATGGGGAGGCAAGGGAGGCGTGACGTAAGGAGCAGGCCCGTCAGTTGACTCCCCGGTCGAGGTCGGCCCAGTACGGCTGGCGGAGTTTGAACTTCTGGATCTTGCCGGTGGCGGTGCGCGGGATCGTGTCGCGGAACTCGACCGACGTGGGGGCCTTGTAGCCGGCCAGGTGCTGCTTGCAGTGGGCGATGATGTCGGGCTCCTGAACCGTCGCGCCCTCTACGAGGACCACGAGAGCCTTGATGGTCTCGCCCCACTTCTCGTGCGGCACGCCGATGACGGCGACCTCGGCGACCGCCGGGTGGCTGAAGATCACGTCTTCCACCTCGATGGACGACACGTTCTCACCACCGGTGATGATCACGTCCTTCTTCCGGTCCGAGATCGTGAGGTGGCCGTCGGTCTCGTCGAGGTAGCCGCCGTCGCCGGTGTGGAACCAGCCGTCCTCGAGAGCGTCCTCGGTCTCCTCCGGCTTTTCCCAGTACCCGTCGAGCACCGTGTTCGAGCGGGCCAGGACCTCACCGGACGCGGAGACCTTGAGCTTCACCCCGAGCCCGGGCAGTCCCGCTCGGGACAGCTTGCGCGCCCGTTCCTCGGCGGGAAGGTCCACGTCGGCGGGCCGGGTGCGGTTGAAGGTGAGGAAGGGAGAGGTCTCGGTGAGGCCGTAGAGCTGTGTGAACTCCCAGCCCAGTTCCTCCTGCACACGCTGGATCGTCCTGGTCGGTGGCGGAGCGCCCGCGCAGACGATCCGCACACGGTCGCGGCCCGGGATCTCGCCCTCCCATGTCGCCGCCGCGTCGAGCACCATGTTCCACACGGCCGGCGCGCCGCACATGAGGGTGACGCCGTGCTCGTCGACCCGCCGCAGGATCTCCCTGCCGTCCACCTTGCGCAGCGCCACCTGCTTCGCGCCCAGGCCCGCCATGACGTACGGCATCCCCCAGCCGTTGCAGTGGAACATCGGCAGCGTGTGCATGTACACATCGCGCTCCCATGCCCGCGTGTGCAGGCCGAAGGTCAGACCGTTGACCCAGATGTTGCGGTGGGTCAGCTGCACGCCCTTGGGCCGGGCGGTCGTGCCCGAGGTGTAGTTGATGGTCGCGGTGGCGTCCTCGTCCGGGTGGGACCAGGGACGCGGCTCGACACCGAACCGCATCAGCTCGGTGTCGGTCTGCTCGCCCAGGACGAAGCGGTGGCGCGCCTTGACGCCGGAGAGGGCGTCGTCCAGCTCCGGGTCGACGAGGAGGACCGAGGAGCCGCTCTGCCGGACCACGTACTCGACTTCGTCGGGCTTGAGGCGGAAGTTCACCGGCACACAGATGCGGCCGCTCATGGGTACCGCGAACAGCAGCTCCAGCAGGCGCGCGGAGTTGTGGCCGACCACCGCCACTCGCTCGCCCTCGGCGATCCCGAGCGCATCCAGACCGGCCTGCCAGGCACGGACTCGTTCACCGAACCGCCCATACGTCGACACGGGCACCGGCGGCGCGGGCTGATCCGGCTCGTCGACCACCCCCGGACTGTCGCGGAAGCCCAGTTCGGCCCGGTCGAGGAAGTCCGCGATCGTCATCGGTGTCCGCATGCTCTCTCCTGTACCAGGAACCACCACGTCTGGAAGGGGGAGTCTGCCACTTGCCGCATCCGCCAGCAGCGAATTCGGCAGCTTCCGCGTCGGCGGCGGTCGGAGAGCGTGCGGGCACCGCCCCGCGAGCGGTGGGGCGGCCCTCCTCCGGGCCGGCCCCGCCGCGTCGTCCTACTTGTCGGCGGTCAGCGTGCCCGCCGCGCCCCAGCTGTCGGTGGGCACCTCCTGGATCCAGACCTGAACGGTCTCGGCGGGAATCTTGTACGCGTCCACGAACGCGTCGGTGATCTGCCTGACCAGCTCCCGCTTCAGCTCGACGCTGCGCGGACCCTGCTGGACGGTGACGATCGGCATGGCTGAACTCCCTTTTCGAGTAAGGCTTTCCGGTGCTTGACCGGCATGCGCTCAGTCCATCGCGAACGCGGCGCGCGACCAAGAAGCGGATCGCGCACACAGCGATCACCGATCGAGATCGAGCGGTCGAGGTCGAGCGGTCGAGGTCGAGCGGTCGAGGTCGAGCGGTCGAGGTCGAGCGGTCGGGGTGGGTTCTGCGGGTCTGAACGGCTCAGGGCGTGCCCCGCGGCCGTCCGGCCCCGGCCGATCCGGCCTTCAGCGGGTGCTCTGGCCGCGGCTCGTCGCCGCGCAGGCCCGCAGCAGCAGGTCGAGCCCGGCGGGCGGATCGGTGCGGCGTACCGCTAGGTAGGTCGTGAGCTCCATGCCCGGATTGCGGAACGGGAGGAAGGCGACCCTGGGGATGCTCAGCCGGGCGGCGTGCGAGGCGTAGACGACGGTCCACAGGCCGTGCTCCGGGCCGCCGGGCGCGCCGATCGCGGTGAGGGTGTCGTCCAGGGAGCCGTACCGGGGGCCCGGCACGGGGGCGAAGCCGACGTCGTGGCAGGCGTTGACGACCAGGTCGACCAGGGCACGGTTGTTGCGCCGCTCGGTCAGCACCAGCGGGACGGCCGCCAGGTCGGTGAGCGCGATCGTGCCGGGCCGGGCGGCGAGAGGATGGCGGGCCGGGACGACCGCGACCAGCGGGTCCTGCCACAGCGGGACGAAGCTCAGGCCGTCGCGGCCGGCGCCGTCCGGGTCGCCGCGCAGGAACGCCGCGTCCAACTCGCGGGCGGCCACCTGGTCGAGCCGCTGCTGGACCCGTGCGGACACCAGCTCCACCCCGATCTCCGGGGCGAGAGCGGCCAGTGTGTCGAGCACCCGGTCCAGATGGGCGCCCAGGCCCGTGCTCGTCCCCAGGCGCAGGGTGCGGGCGCGGCCGGCGGTCAGTTCCGCGACGACGGCACGGGCCCGCTCCTCGGCGGCCAGCAGCGCCCGCGCCTCGGGCAGGAACCGCTCGCCGACGGGCGTCAGCCGCACCTGGCGCGACGACCGGTCGAACAGCTCGGTCTGCAACTCGCGCTCCAGCCGGCGGATCTGCTGGCTCACCGCCGACTGCACGATGTGCAGCCGCTCCGCCGCCCGCCCGAAGTGCAGCTCCTGCGCGACGGTGACGAAGTACCGCACCTGCCGCAGCTCCACGCCTTCCCCTTTCCGGCCGGCTCTTCCCAGCCGGTCAATTCGCTTGCCGCACGCCCCGCGGCCTCGGCATCATCCCCCCATGATCGATGCCCGCGCACTCTCCGAGAAGCCGGTCCTCACAGGTGACCGGATCCGGCTGGCGCCGCTCGCCTCCCGGCATGCGGCCGCCTTCCACGCCACCTTCCTGGACGACGAGACCCGCCGGCTGACCGGCACGCACCACGACTGGACCCTGGCGGAGCTCCAGGCCTGGTGCGCGGGGGCCGCGGAGCGCGCGGAGCGCCTCGACCTGGCCATCGAGGACCGCGAGACCGGTGCGTTCCTGGGGGACCTCGCGCTGAGCCAGATCGACCGGGACAACGCGAACGGCAGCTTCCGCATCGCCCTCGCCGCGGAGGCCACCGGCCGCGGCCTCGGCAGCGAGGCGACCCGTCTGCTCCTGGACTACGCCTTCGAGCGCGTCGGCCTGCACCGCGTCCAGCTGGAGGTCTTCGCCTTCAACGCACGGGCCCGACGGGCGTACGAGAAGTGCGGCTTCGAGGTGGAGGGCCGGATGCGGGAGGCGCTCCACTGGGACGGCGAGTGGCACGACGTACTGGTGATGGCGGCACTGGCCCCGCGGCCCTAGGCGGTGTCAGCGCGGCGCGTCGACGGATCAGTAGTTCTCCCCCGTGAACGGCAGCCACTCGGTCTCCAGCGCGGCATCCAGTCGGCGGACCGCGCCCGGGGTGTGCTCGGTGGCCAGACCGGTGTGCACGAACCGCCGCAGCGGGCTGCCGCCCAGGTAGCAGGCGGCCAACTCCCTTACGTCCAGGGCGAGATCGGGGGTGTCGGTGGTGGCGGTCCAGGTCGTGGACCGGCCGGGCCCCGCGGTCAGCCGGAAGCGGCCGGCGTTGGCGGGCAGCGCGGCGTCGCCGAGGTCGATGACGAGGTCGACGGGGGACGCCCAGGAGCGGGCGGTCAGGGCGGCGCGGACGTCCACCAACCGGACCCACAGGGACGGTTCCTGGCCGGTGACGCGTACCTGGTCGCGGTCGGCGACGAGGTACAGCAGCGGGTCGTCGGCGGGGCGGGCGTCGATCTGGACCTTCGTGGTGAGGTCGATGGAGCAGAGGTAGGACCACAGGGCCGCGGCGGCCGGTGCGCCCTCCGCTTCCAGCTCGTCGACACGGACCGCGCCGGGGCGGCCGTCTCCCGGCCCACGGGTGCGGTAGACCGCATAGCCGCCGGGCGCCTCGCCGGGCGCGCCCAGCACGACCACCCGCAGGGCGCCGAAGCCGTCCAGATCCTCGGCGCTGCGGGCGCCGTCGAGGTCCAGCACCTCATTGCGCCACCACGCCTCGTCGCGGGTGAACCGGCCCGCGCGGTGGGCCAGGCTCGCGTCGTAGCGCGGCGCGAGCACCTCGGCCGCCTCGGCCGGGGCGATCAGCCGCAGCGGTCGGGAGTCAGGGGCCAGGCGCAGTGCCAGCGGGCGGGACGAGTCGATCTCGACGCGGTACGCCTCGGTCGCGGCGCCGAACCCGAAGCGGCCGTAGATGGCGCTCTCGGACGCCCAGAGGCAGGCGATCGGCCGACCCTCGTCGGCGCAGCGGCGCCAGAGCCCGGCCAGCATCGAGGTGAGCACTCCGCGACGGCGGTGCGTGGGCGACACGGAGACGAAGTCCACTGCGGCGCAGGGGAGTCGACCGCCGGGGACGGAGAGGGTGAGGCGGTGCGCACCGACCAGGCCGGCCAGCCGCCCACCGTCGTACGCCCCGACCCGGGCGCAGGCCCGCAGCAGGTCGTGGTGGTGCCGGCGGGTCTTGTCGGCCGGCTTCAGGTGGAAGGCGAGGTAGGCCAGGTCCAGGGCCTGGCCGAGGTCGGACTCGGGGAGGTCCCGGATGTCCGTGGCGGCGTGGGGGTGGTCGTCGATGGTCACCCGGGGACGCTAACCCGCCGCGCTGGGAGGTTCATCCGTTTTTTCCCGCGCCGCCCCGCTCCGGGCGACCCGGCCGTAGCGGATGTCGTGGGTGGCGTCCGGGGACGTCATCCGCAGTACGCCGGCCGCCTCGTCCTCCACCGCGGCCCGCTCGGGGCGGGTCAGCGTGTCGAAGGGCTCGATGGTCAGCCACGCGGCGCCGCCCGCCGTGTCGGTCCGCCACAGCCCGCGGATGGTTCCGTCGACGAGGAGGACGCGGTAGGCCACATTGCGGTCCCAGGTGCGGCCCTGGTACTGGGGCGCGAGGATGCGGGTGCGGTCGGCGTGCGAGAGCGCGACGTTGTCGAACTCCGGGAGGAAGCGGACCGGCGCCTCGGTGTCCGGGTCCGGCAGTGGCGCGTCGGGCAGGTCGAAGAGCTCGACGTCGTGCTCGTCGCGGAAGGTGCGCAGCCGCGGCCGCAGCGGCTCGACCACCTCGCGGAGCCGGGTCAGCCCGCACCAGGTCTGGATGTCCTTGACGGACGCCGGTCCGAATGCGGCGAGGTAGCGCAGGAGGACGGCGGGCAGGTCCCGTTGCGGATCGGGGTCGGCGGGAGCCGGGCGCCGGGCCCCTTCCGGCGCGGTGGCCAGCCAGTGGTCGAGGGTGGTGTGCGCCGCCCGGCCGGCACGCCCCCACAGGCCGCGCGGGGTGACCTGGACCAGGGGGAGCAGCTGGCGGGCGGCGAGGGCCAGCGACCGGCCCTCGTGCCGCGGCCACTCCTCCTGGAGCCGCTCCCCCAGCTCCTGGAAGGTCAGCGGCTGCTGGTCGACGAGCGTGCGGGCGAGGTCGGCCAGCCGGTCCAGGTCGACGCCGGCCAGCTGCCGGGCGAAGTTGCCGCGCAGGACGCGGTCGTGCACCGGCTGGTGCAGCGGGCGCAGCAGCCGGGCGTCGCGGGCGCTGACCAGGTGGATGGTGGAGCGCATCGCGGAGATGCGGACGGCCTGCCGGGTCTCCAGGAGGTCGGACAGCTGGTGCGGCCGGAAGTCGGCCAGCCGGGCGGCGAGCGCGTGGTACGGCGGGCGCGGTGCCTGGGCCTGGAGTCCGAGCAGCCGCTCGACGGCGTCGAGTACCCCCATCTCGCTGCGGCGGAGCAGGAGTTGGCGGTCCAGGGTGGCCCGGCCGAGGGCGCGGGCGGTGAGCCGGGGGGAGGTGGGGCGCTGCGTCATGGCGACGACGGTAGCGGCCCTTGCGGACGGGTTCGGTCCGCAAAGGGGGGCCGGTATCCCCCGCCGCCCTCACAGCGACGGAGGGCGCCGCCCGCGGCGACGCCCTCCGATGGTCCGGGGCGGTGGAGATCCCCGGTATGGCCCTCAGGCCACCGACCCGATCCGCCCCACCGGCCGGGCCGTGTCGTGGTGGATGGGCGTGTGGGCACCGGTCAGCGGAGCACCGGTGCCGCCGCGGCGGTTGGCGACGATCTCGGCGGCGATGGACAGGGCGGTCTCCTCGGGGGTGCGCGCGCCGAGGTCGAGGCCTATGGGCGAGCGCAGGCGGTTGACCTCCAGCTCGGTCAGGCCGACGTCGCGCAGCCGCTGCTGACGGTCCAGGTGGGTGCGGCGCGAGCCCATGGCGCCGACGTAGGCGACCGGGAGTCTGAGGGCGCGCTCCAGCAGCGGGACGTCGAACTTGGCGTCGTGGGTGAGCACGCACAGCACGGTGCGGGAGTCGAGTTCCTGCGAGTCCAGATAGCGGTGCGGCCAGTCGACGACGATCTCGTCGGCGTCGGGGAAGCGGGTCCGGGTGGCGAACACGGGCCGGGCGTCGCAGACCGTGACGTGGTAGTTGAGGAACTTGCCGACCTTGACCAGCGCGGAGGCGAAGTCGATGGCGCCGAAGACGATCATGCGGGGCGCGGGCACGGAGGATTCGACGAGGAGGACGACGGGGCTGCCGCACCGCGAGCCCTCCGCGCCGATCTCCAGGGTGGTGGTGCGCCCGGCGTCGAGCAGGGCGCGGGTCTCCTCGACCACGGTGTGGTCGAGCCCCGGGTGGCCGCCGAGGGTGCCGGTGTGGCTGCCGTCGGGGCGGACGAGCAGGGCTTTGCCGAGGAGCTCGGCGGGGCCCTGGACGACCCGGGCGAGCGCCGAGGCCTCGCCCGATGCGGCAGCGGTCAGCGCGGCGGCGAGCGGGTCGGCGGTGCGCTCCGCCGACTTCCCCGCGCCGCCGCTGTCGCCTGCGGGGCGCGGGACGCTCGTCCGTACCGGCTGGACGAGGATGTCGATGATGCCGCCGCAGGTCAGGCCGACGGCGAAGGCGTCCTCGTCGCTGTACCCGAAGCGCTCCACGACCGGCTCACCGGTGCGCAGCGCCTCCTGGCACAGTTCGTAGACCGCGCCCTCCACGCATCCTCCGGAGACCGACCCGATCGCCGTACCGTCGGCGTCGACGGCGAGGGCGGCTCCGGGCTGGCGGGGTGCGCTGCCGTTGGTGGCCACCACGGTGGCCACCGCGAACTCGCGGCCCTGCTCGACCCACCGGTGCAGCTCTTCGGCGATGTCCAGCATGTCGGTCTCCTTACGGATTGCGGATGAGTGGAGGGGCGGGTCAGTGGTGCACGCCCAGCCAGCTCTCGATCGGGTTGAGCGAGAAGTAGGCCAGGAACACCAGGGAGAGCACCCACATCAGCCAGCCGGGCTCGCGCCACTTGCCCTGTACGGCCTTGATCGCGACGTGTGCGATGACGCCGGCCGCGATGCCCGCGGTGATGGAGTACGTGAACGGCATCAGGACCGTCGTCAGGAACACCGGGATGGAGGTCGCCGGGTCGTCCCAGTTGATGTGCTTGGCGTTGGTCAGCATCATCGAGCCGATCACCACCAGTGCGGCGGCCGCCACCTGAGTGGGGATGACCTGCGCCAGTGGGGTGAAGAACAGGCACAGCGCGAAGCCCAGACCGGTGATGACGCTGGCGAAGCCGGTGCGTGCGCCGTCGCCGACACCCGCGGTGGACTCGACGAACACGGTCTGGCCCGAGGCGCCGGTCAGACCGCCGACCATGCCGCCGGCGCCGTCGATGGCCAGGGCCTTGTTCAGGCCCGGCATCTTGCCGTCCTTGTCGGCGAGGTTGGCCTGCTGACCGATGCCGATGATCGTGCCCATGGCGTCGAAGAAGCCGGCCAGGACGAGGGTGAAGACGATGACGCCGATGGTGATCCCGCCGACGTCGCCCAGCCCGCTGAAGGAGACATGGCCCAGCAGTCCGAAGTCGGGGGTGGAGACGACGGAACCGGAGATCACCGGGGCGTTGCGGCCGCCCCAGTCCTTGACCGTCAGCCCGGCGAACTGGTGGACGAGCGCGGCGAAGACCGTACCGCCGACGATGCCGATGAGTATCGCGCCGGGGACCTTGCGGACCTGCAGCAGGAAGATCAGCAGCACGGTGAAGGCGAAGCACAGGACGGGCCAGCCGGTGAGCATGTCGGCGGTGCCGAGCTGGATCGGCTTGGCGCCGGCGAGGCCGCCCGGGCCGGGCATGGAGGTGACGAAGCCCGCCTGGACCAGGCCGATCAGGCAGACGAACAGGCCGATGCCCATGGTGATCGCGTGCTTGAGCGGCAAGGGGATGGCGTTCATGATCAGCTCACGCAGGCCGGTGACGACCAGCAGTACGATCACGCCGCCGTAGATGATGCACATCGCCCAGGCGTTGTCCCAGGTCATCTGCGGGGCGACCTGGAACGACATCACCGCGGAGACGCTCAGGCCGGCGGCCAGCGCCAGGGGCACATTGCCCAGGAAGCCCATGACGATCGTGGTGACGGCGGCGGCGAGGGCGGTCGCCGTGGTCACCTGGGCGGCGCTGAGCGTGGCGCCGGTGATGTCCTTGGTCGTGGTCAGGATGACCGGGTTCAGGAGGACGATGTACGCCATCGCCATGAAGGTGGTGACGCCGCCACGCACCTCGCGGCCGACGGTGGATCCTCTGTCGGAGATGTGGAAGTACCGGTCGAGCCAGGACCGGCCGGCGGGCTGACGCGAGCCGTCGCCCGCCTCTTCCGCCGTGGTCCTCGGCTCAGTGGACTGCTGGGTCATGGTGCCTAACTCCCAAGGTTCACAGGGGCACTCGCGAGGGGGATGCGAGATTTGGGATGGATCTTCGGCTGCACGACCCGGGGGACGGCCCGAGACGAACGGGGTGCTGGCTGTGTGGGGGACAGCAGCGACTGCGTGGTGCGGGGTGGGGCTCCGGGCGGTACACGGAGGAGGACGGACAGGGACACCCCTGACGCACACCGCCCGGAGGCCGGGGTACGGGGGGATGGCCCCCCGGACGGCTCCTTATGTGCCGGTGAGGTGTTCGGGACGCACCGGCGTCTTGTTGAGCTCCAGCCCCGTCGCGTTCCGGATCGCCGCGAGGACGGCCGGAGTGGACGACAGGGTCGGGGCCTCGCCGATGCCGCGCAGCCCGTAGGGGGCGTGCTCGTCGGCGAGTTCGAGCACATCGACCGGGATGGTCGGGGTGTCGAGGATCGTGGGGATGAGGTAGTCCGTGAAGGAGGGGTTGCGCACCTTCGCGGTCTTGGGGTCGACGATGATCTCCTCCATGACCGCCACGCCCAGGCCCTGGGTGGTACCACCCTGGATCTGGCCGACGACGGACAGCGGGTTGAGCGCCTTGCCGACGTCCTGGGCCACGGCGAGCTCGATGACCTTGACCAGGCCCAGCTCGGTGTCCACCTCCACGACCGCGCGGTGGGCCGCGAAGGAGTACTGGACGTGGCCGTTGCCCTGGCCGGTGACCAGGTCGAAGGCCTCGGTGGGCCGGTGGCGCCACTCGGCCTCGATCTCGACGGTCTCGCCTTCGAGCACGTCCACCAGGTCGGCGAGGACCTCGCCGCCGTCGGTGACGACCTTGCCGCCCTCCAGGAGGAGCTCGGCGGTGGCCCACGCCGGGTGGTAGGTGCCCATCTTGCGGCGGCCGATCTCCAGGACCTTCTCGCGGACCAGCTCGCAGGAGTGCTTGACGGCGCCGCCGGTGACGTAGGTCTGCCGCGACGCGGACGTCGAACCGGCGCTGCCCACCTGGGTGTCGGCGGGGTGGATGGTCACCTGCGTGACGCCCAGCTCCGTGCGGGCGATCTGCGCGTGGACGGTGACGCCGCCCTGGCCGACCTCCGCCATCGCGGTGTGCACCGTGGCGACCGGCTCGCCGCCGATGACCTCCATGCGCACCTTGGCGGTGGAGTAGTCGTCGAAGCCCTCGGAGAAGCCGACGTTCTTGATGCCGACCGCGTAGCCGACGCCGCGTACGACGCCCTCGCCGTGGGTGGTGTTGGACAGGCCGCCGGGCAGCTGACGGACGTCGGCGCCCTCGCTGGACTCCCACTGGCGCTCGGGCGGCAGCGGGCGGGCCTTGATGCGGCGCAGGATCTCGGCGACCGGCGCCGGCGAGTCGACCGGCTGCCCGGTCGGCATGATCGTGCCCTGCTCCATGGCGTTGCGCTGGCGCAGCTCGACCGGGTCGATGCCCAGCTTGGCGGCCAGCTTGTCCATCTGCGCCTCGTAGGCGAAGCACGCCTGGACCGCGCCGAAGCCGCGCATCGCGCCGCAGGGCGGGTTGTTGGTGTAGAGGGCGACGGCCTCGATCTCCACGTCGTCGATCACGTACGGACCCACCGACAGCGAGGCGGCGTTGCCGACCACGGCCGGGGACGCGGAGGCGTAGGCCCCGCCGTCCAGCACGATCCGGCACTTCATGTGCGTGAGCTTGCCGTCCTTGGTGGCGCCGTGCTCGTACCAGAGCTTCGCCGGGTGCCGGTGGACGTGCCCGAAGAAGGACTCGAAGCGGTTGTAGACGATCTTGACCGGCTTGTTCGTGCGCAGCGCGAGCAGGCAGGCGTGGATCTGCATCGACAGGTCCTCGCGGCCGCCGAAGGCGCCGCCGACGCCGGAGAGCGTCATCCGTACCTTGTCCTCGGGCAGGCCGAGGACCGGGGCGATCTGGCGCAGGTCGGAGTGCAGCCACTGGGTGGCGATGTAGAGGTCCACCCCGCCGTCCTCGGCGGGCACCGCGAGGCCGGACTCCGGGCCGAGGAAGGCCTGGTCCTGCATGCCGAAGACGTACTCGCCGGAGACGATGACATCGGCCTTCTTGGCGGCCTCGTCGGCGTCGCCGCGGACGATCGGCTGGCGGTGGACGATGTTGGGGTGCGGGACGTGCCCGGCGTGGTGGTCGTCGCGGCCCTCGTGGAGCAGCGGCGCGCCGTCGGCGGTCGCGGAGGCCTCGTCGGTGACGACGGGCAGCTCCTTGTACTCGATCTTGATCTTGGCGGCCGCGCGCCGCGCCGTCTCCGGGTGGTCGGCCGCGACCAGGGCCACCGGCTCACCGTGGTGGCGGACCTTGCCGTGCGCGAGCACCGGGGTGTCCTGGATCTCCAGGCCGTAGTTCTTGATCGAGGTCGGCAGGTCGTCGTACGTCAGCACCGCGTAGACGCCGGACTGGGCCAGCGCCTCGGAGGTGTCGATGGAGACGATCTCGGCGTGCGCGACGGTGGAGCGGAGCGTGAAGCCCCACAGCATGTCCTCGTGCCACATGTCCGAGGAGTACGCGAACTCGCCGGTGACCTTCAGGGTGCCGTCGGGGCGCAGCGTCGACTCGCCGATGCCGCCCTTGGTCTGGGAGCCCTGGGTGATCTTGGTGGGGGCTCCGGTCGTACGGGTGGATCCCATGATCAGACCGCCTCTTCCTGACGGTCCTGGCGCGCGGCCGCGAGACGGACGGCGTCCAGGATCTTCTCGTAACCGGTGCAGCGGCAGAGGTTGCCGGACAGCGCCTCGCGGATGTCCGCGTCGGTCGGCTGCGGGTTGCGCTCCAGCATCTCGTCGGCCGCGACGAGCAGGCCGGGGGTGCAGAAGCCGCACTGGACGGCGCCGGCGTCGATGAACGCCTGCTGGATCGGGGAGAGTTCGCCGCCCTCGCCGGTCTGGGAGTCGGTTGCCCGCGGACGGAGCCCGCTGTCGGACCCGTGCGCCGACCACTGCTGGGCGTCCTGGAGTGTGGTGCCGCACGCGCCGGTGCCGCAGCCCCCGTGCTCCGCACGCTGCTTGGCGAAGTCCGCCAGACCCTCGACGGTCACCACCTCGCGACCCTCGACCTGGCCCGCGGCGACGAGGCAGGAACACACCGGCACGCCGTCCAGGCGAACCGTACAAGAACCGCACTCGCCCTGCTCACAGGCGTTCTTCGAACCCGGCAGGCCCATCCGCTCGCGGAGGACGTACAGCAGGCTCTCGCCTTCCCAGACGTCGTCGGCCTCCTGCTGACGGCCGTTGACGGTGAATGTCACGCGCACTGTGCGCTCCTCTCGTTTCCGCGGAAGGACTCCCAGGTCCAGCCGAGGGTGCGGCGCGCCATGATGCCGACGGCGTGCCGGCGGTACTTGGCGCTGCCACGCACATCGTCGATCGGGTTGCAGGCGCCGGAGGCGAGCTGCGCGAACTGCTTGGCGACGGACGGCGGGATGGGGGCGCCGGACTCCCAGAAGCCGCCCTCCTCCAGCGCCGCGGCGAGGAAGTCCTCCGCCTCGCGGGCCCGTACGGGGGTGGGCGCGGCCGAGCCGATGCCGGTGCGCACCGTACGGGTCTCGGGGTGCAGCGCGATACCGAACGCGCAGACCGCGATGACCATGGCGTTGCGGGTGCCGACCTTGGAGAACTGCTGCGGTCCGTCGGCCTTGGGCAGATGCACCGCGCGGATCAGCTCGTCGGGCTCCAGCGCGTTGCGCTTGACGCCGAGGTAGAAGTCGTCGATGGGGATCATGCGACGGCCGCGCACGGACTCGACCTCGACCTCGCAGCCGGAGGCGAGCAGCGCGGGGTGCGCGTCGCCGGCCGGGGAGGCGGTGCCGAGGTTGCCGCCGACGCCGCCGCGGTTGCGGATCTGCGGGGAGGCGACCGTGTGCGACGCCAGGGCCAGGCCCGGCAGCTCGGCCCGCAGGTTCTCCATGATCTGGGTGTAGGGAACGGAGGCGCCCAGGCGTACGGTCTTCTCTCCGACCTCCCACTCGCTCAGATCACCGATGCGGTTCAGGTCGAGCAGGTACTCGGGGCGGCGGTGGTCGAAATTGATCTCGACCATCACGTCCGTACCGCCCGCGATGGGCACAGCGGTGGGGTGCTCGGCCTTAGCGGCGAGCGCCTCCTCCCAGCTGGCGGGGCGAAGGAAGTCCATGGTTGGCCTCTTCTGCGAAATCGGTCATTCGTTGCTCGGGGAGCGGGCGCCGGCCCTGATCTCCGTCAAGCTGTTCATGTCTTGTTAACGCCGTTGGGCTTAGTGAACGCTCAGCGGCCCCACCCGGTGCAGTCACCGAAACCATGAAGCGGTTGGCTGGCCAAGCCACCCGTCTTGTAGATTCGAACGAAAGACGAGGCTCTGAAACCTCGCGGCATTCCACCGGCAACACCAGACAGCAAAGAACGGCGGGCGAGGTCATGCGGCTCCGCGCACTCCTGGACACCCACATTCTCGGCCTTCGGCTGCTCGGCGGCGAGGACGAACTGGATCGCACTGTCCGCGGCGTGATGACCACGGACCTGCGCGACCCCAGTCGCTACCTCTCCGGCGGGGAGCTGGTGCTGACCGGCCTGGCCTGGCGCCGCGAGCCGGAGGACTCCGAACGGTTCGTCCGCATCCTGGCCGCGGCCAACGTCGCCGGGCTCGCGGCCGGCGAGGCCGAGCTGGGCGCGATCCCGGACGACCTCGTACAGGCCTGCGCCCGGCACCGGCTGCCGCTGTTCTCGGTCGAGGAGGCGGTCTCGTTCGCCTCGATCACCGAGCACGTCGTACGCCAGGTCTCCAGCGAGCGGGCCGGCGACCTGGCCGCCGTGGTGGACCGCCACCGCCGCCTGATGACGTCGGGCCCCGCCGGCGGCGGCCCGGAGGTGGTGCTGGACCTGCTGGGCTCCGACCTGGACCTGCGGGCCTGGGTGCTCTCCCCCACGGGGCGGCAGATCGCCGGCTCCACACTGGCGGACTCCGGGCCCGAGCTGTCCGGTGAGCTGGCCGCCCGGCTCGCCGGTGAGCATCTGGCCGCCGCCCGCACCGGCCGCCGCGGCCCCCACCGGATCACCCTCGGCGGCGCCACCTACTCGCTCTTCCCGATCCGCTACGAGGGCCGTGACCTGCGCCAGACGCTGCTGAGCGACTGGCTGCTGGCCGTCGAGGCGGACGCCGGGGACTGGCCGGCGGAGCGGCTGGACCTGCTGCACGGCGTCACCCAGCTGATCGCCGTGGAACGCGACCGGCGCGACGCCGCCCGTACGGTCCGCCGGCGGCTCGCCCAGGAGGTGCTGGAGCTGGTCCAGACCGGCGCGCCGCCCGCCGAGATCGCGGCCCGGCTGCGGGTCGCGGCCCCGGTGCTGCTGCCCGGTCTGGGTACCGCCCCGCACTGGCAGATCGTGGTGGCCCGGGTCGAGTGGGAGGGCGGCGACGTCCCCGGCGGGCCGGTGGCGCAGACGCTGCTGGAGGAGATGCTGGTCGACCCGGGCACCTTCGGTCCCGAGCCCTCCGACCGGATCGCCGTGGCGCACACCGGCGACGAGGCGGTGGCGCTGGTGCCGCTGCCCGTCCCGGACGAGTCCGGGGACTCCTCGGCGGCCGGTCTGCACGCCGAGGAGCTGCTCCGTGCCGTTCAGGAGCCGCTGGGCCGCGGTCTGGCGGACGACGGGCGACTGACGGTCGGGGTGAGCGCCTCGGTGCACTCGGCGGAGGGGCTGCGCGGCGCCCTGGAGGAGGCCCGGCACGCCCGCCGGGTCGCCGCCGCCCGTCCGGGCCGGGTCTGCGCCGCCGGGCACGAGGAGCTGGCCTCGCACGTCCTGCTGCTGCCGTTCGTGCCGGACGACGTCCGCCGGGCCTTCACCGCCCGCCTCCTGGACCCGCTGCGCGATTACGACCGCCGGCACCGCGCCGAGCTGATCCCCACGCTGGAGGCGTTCTTGGACTGCGACGGCTCCTGGACCCGCTGCGCCACCCGTCTCCACCTGCACGTCAACACGCTCCGCTACCGGGTGGGCCGGATCGAGCAGCTCACCGGCCGCGATCTGTCCCGGCTGGAGGACAAGCTCGACTTCTTCCTCGCGCTGCGGATGAGCTGAGCACCCCACAGGACATCGCCCCGGGCGTCCCCCCGACGGAAGAGCGAGGCGGATCCCGTCGCCGGACGGCGGAGATCCGCCCTTCGCGTTCATCCGATCGGGCGGCATCGCGTCAACGGCGCGTACGGGGGCACCCGACGCGGCACGGCGCGGCACGGCCGATCAGCGCTGCGCGGGCGGCCTCGACCACCCCATGAGTGATTGTGAAAACATTCACCCACCCCCTTGGCCCCACTGCGGAATTCGTGCTGAGATGCGCGCACGGCTTCCAATTTCCAGCTCAATGGCGCGCTCGGGGAGGGCAACGTGGCGGATACCGCCATGCCAGGATTCGCGGAATCCACGGATCCGGTCAGTTCTGCGGATTCGGTGCCGACGGTGGTACCGGGACCGGCACCCGCACCGGAAGTACCGGCAGCCAGAACGGTCGAGGGGGACGACCCCCTCGACCGCGCCGTTTGGCGGCTGCGCTCCCGCGGCTGCTGGTGCGACGCGGCCGCGCTCCTGGAACCGCACTCCGTCCGGCACGCCCCCTCCGCACTGCGCCGCGCCGCGCTCCTGGTGGAGCGCTGCATGTTCACGGCCACCGGCTGGGCCGAGGCCGAGGACGCGCTGCGCACCGCCGAGGCACTGGCCGGTGACGACGACGAGCGGGGCGGCGCGGCCTGCGAGCGCGGCCACCTCGCGTACGCCGCCACGGTCCTGGGCGTACGGGACCGGGCCGACGAGGCACGTTCGGCGCTAGGCCGGGCCGCCGCGCTGCTCGCCCCCACCGCGGCCGGCCGGCCGCTGCTGGACTTCCGCCGCGGGCTGATGGCCGAGCACGTCGCCGACAGCCCGGACGCGGCCCGCGCCGCCTACCGCCGCGCACACGCCGGCGCCACCGCGCAGGGCGACGCGCTGCTGCTCTCCTTCACCTGGCGCCACCTGGCGGGACTCGCGCTGCGTGACGGCGAGCTGACGGAGGCCCGGCACGGCTTCGCCGAGTCGCTGCGGATCCGCGAGGAGCTGGGCTTCCTCGTCGGCACGGCACCGGCCCTGGCCGCGCTGGCCGACGCGGCGCCGGAGGGCGACGCGGTCCGGTTGCGCGCCGAGGCCGCCCGGCTCTTCCGCCTCATGGGCGGCGTCCCCACCTGGCTCGCCGACCATCTGTCCACGGCTGCGGCCGCGACCTGACGCGCCGCCGGCGGTCGCTCACCCACGCGGCCAACCACTCCCGCTCCGGGAGTGGTTGGCCGCGTTCGTGCGCTGGTCGCATGACGCCGCCAGCTGCGCGTCGTCAACCCCCCGCCGTCGGCCATGCCACGTCCTGCGTCGAATGGCCGGAAACCGACGGTCCCCACGGCGGATCGGCCGGGGCACGACGGTCCCCCCGCCGCCCCGGGTTCGACGCGCCGAGCGAACCGGGAGGTGGGACGATGAGCGGAGGCCCGAGGGCAGTGCCGCCCCATTACGCCCCACAGGCCCCGAGAATGGCCGCAAGTCGCACTGTGACGCGACGGTGGGCACTGGATGCTGGTCCGGGACCAGCGGGACCTCCCCCTTCACAGATTCTGTATGGAGGCGATCCATGACCGCAGGAGTGACCAAGACGACCGCCGGAACCGACTGGGGCAAGGCGGATTTCGAGGCGATCTACAACTGCCCTGATCCCCGTCGGTACTTCACCACACTGCAACCCCTGGACTACCAGATTCCGCACCACGGCCAGGCGGTGTTCCGCGCCGTGACCGAGATCCTGCAGCGGCACCGCAGCGACCGCCCCCCACTCAACGTGGTCGACCTGTGCTGCTCATACGGGGTCAACGCGGCCCTGCTCAACCACCGGCTGTCCCTCGCCGACCTCTACGGCCGCTACACGAGGTACCGCCCCGACGTCCCGACGACCCGCCAACTCATCGAAGCGGACCGCACGTTCTTCGCCACTCGGCGGCGCGCCGAAGCGGTGCGGGTGACCGGCCTCGACGCGGCCGAGAACGCGGTCGACTACGCCAAGGCGGTCGGCCTGCTCGACCACGGCTTCGCAGAGAACCTCGAAGTCGACGAGCCGAGCGCGGCACTGCGGCGTACCCTGGCCGGCACCGATCTGATCACCGTCACCGGCGGCGTCGGATACATCACCGCCCGCACCTTCGGGCGGCTCTTCGACTGCATGAGCTCGCCGCCCTGGGTCGCCGCGTTCGTCCTGCGCGAGGTGTCCTACCGGCCGGTCTCCGCGCTGCTGGCCCGCGCCGGTCTGGTGACGGAGAAACTCACCACGCGCACGTTCCGCCAGCGGCGGTTCGCGGACGGCGAGGAGCGCCGGGCGGCGTTCGAGGCGCTCGCCGGGCGCGGTCTGTCCATCGCGGGCAAGGAATCCGACGGCTACTACCACGCCGACCTGTACCTGTCCCGGCCCGCCGCCGAAGTGGCGGCGACCCCTCTGGCGGAGCTGCTGCCGCGCTGAGCCGCGGCCGCCGGGCCTCGTGGCCACCCGTACGCGTCACGCCGTGCGGGTGGTCTGCGTGCTGTGGCGCCGGGGCGGGCCGCCGGCTGCGGTGCGGGTGGCCTGCGGGCTGCTTCAGTGCGGGTGGCGCGCCGCCGAGACGTGCTCGCGGGCGATCCGTTCAGCCACCGCGTACTCCTGCGCGATCAGGGCGTCGAGCAGCGCCGTGTGCTCGGAGGCGTCGGCCAGCAGCTCGGCCGTGCGCCGCCGCAGCCCGCCGGGCCCCGCCCAGTGGGTGCGCCGCAGCAGATCACCGGTGACCTCGGTGAGCCGGCGGTTTCCGGTGAGCGAGATCACCGCGTGGTGGAAGGAGTGGTCGGCCTCGGCGTAGCCCGCCCGGTCCCCGCGGGCGGCGGCCGCGACACCCGCGGCGGCGAGCGGGCGCAGCTCCTCCCAGCGCTCCGGGGGCAGCGCCCGGGCCAGCCGGACGATCGCGGGCACCTCCAGCATGGCGCGGACCTCGGCCAGCTCGGCGAGGTCGCGGGCGCTGCGCTCGGCGACCCGGAAGCCGCGGTTGGGCACCACCTCGACGGCGCCCTCGCCGGCCAGCTGCTGCATCGCCTCGCGGACCGGGGTCGCGGAGACGCCGTAGCGCTCGGCGAGAGCGGGCGCGGAGTAGACCTCGCCGGGGTTCAGCTCCCCGCCGGCCAGCGCCTGGCGCAGCGCGGCCAGCACCTGGCCGCGGACGGAGTGCCGCCGGGGCGCGGCGGGGCCGGGCTGCGCGGGCACCCAGGCCCGTGCGCGCGGCTGCTGTTCCGCTGTGCCCTGCTCCATGACGGTCCCTCCTGACGTTCCCAGCACCATAGGCGGCCTCGGCCGCAGTTCAAATCCGGGCGCCGTCCGGGCGGGCAGGACTGGCTTTCCGCGGGCGCGGGTAAAGTCTTCGGATAAGGTAAGGCTTACCTGCTAACGATCGCGATTCGGTGGTCTCCCGCATGACTTCAGCCCTCGCCGCCCCGCTCGCCGCCCACCCCGTCGCCGCTGCCTACGCCCGGCTCTTCGAGGTCTTCCCCGGTCTGCAGGTGACCGCCTGGGAGTCCGCCCCGCCCACCGGCGACGGCTGGGTGAGCGCGGCCGGGCTCGCGGCCGGCGGTGAGGTCCTCGACACCTTCCTCGCCTGGGACGACGCCCAGATCCAGCGGGACTACGGACAGCGCGCCCGGAACGACGTGATCGCCAGCTTCGCGCTGCACCGCTACGCCTGGCCGGCGTGCCTGCTGATCACCGTCCCCTGGTTCCTGCACCGCCGGGTCCCGGTGCTCCCCGTACAGGACGTCTCCTTCCAGCGCGAGCTGGGCCGGATGGCGGTGCGCATCGGCTCCTTCGGGTGCCTTCCGGACGATCCCGCGGCGGCGCTGCCCGGTGCCCGGGTCGTCGCGGACGAGGAAGCGCTGCGCGCGCAGGTGCGGGCCGCGGTGGCCGGGCACCTCGAACCCGTACTGGAGGGTTTCCGCTCCCGGATGGGGCGCGGGCCGCGGGCGCTGTGGGGCATGGCGTCCGACGAGATCGTCGAGGGGCTCTGGTACCTGGGGCACCTGCTGGGCGAGGAGTCGCGGGCGGTGGCCGAACTGGAGCTGCTGCTGCCGGGCGCCACCGCCCCGTACGTGGGCGCCGCCGGGTTCCGCACGCTGACCGGCCCGAACGGCGAGGCGCTGCCGACCCGTGACCGCGCCAGCTGCTGCATGTTCTACACACTGCGCCCCGAGGACACCTGCGTCACCTGTCCGCGTACCTGCGACGCGGATCGCATCACGCGCCTCACGGCAACCAGCTGACCCCCACACCCCCCTTTCGGGGCACCGAATTCGAACTCGACTCGCCACTCCCACAAGGGAGTTCGACGAGACACACACGATCCGCCGGTCCCTGGACCTCCTTGGCGTTCTCTTGCTCCGAAACCCCCTGTACGAGGGGCCGACTCCGCCAGGATGTCGCGCGAAATCGCCTACCCCGAGGCAAGGGATCCCCACATGAGAAACACGGACATATCGCTGGACTGGATGGTTCCCGGCGCGCTGGCGCTCGGCGCCGTCATGGCCGCCGCGGCCCTGGTGGTACGCGGCAGGCGCGCCGCCGCCCAGGCCGGCGACGACTCCTGGGAGCGCAGCGAGGAGCGCCGCCGCCGCAAGGAGGCCGTCTTCGCCTCCGCCTCCTATCTGCTGCTGTTCTGCTGTGCCGCGGTCGCCGCCGCGCTGTCCTTCCACGGGCTGGTCGGCTTCGGTGTGCAAAACCTCAGCCTCTCCGGGGGCTGGGAGTATCTGGTGCCCTTCGGGCTCGACGGTGCGGCGATGTTCTGCTCCGTCCTGGCCGTACGGGAGGCCAGTCACGGCGACGCCGCGCTCGGCTCGCGCCTGTTGGTGTGGACGTTCGCGGGCGCCGCGGCCTGGTTCAACTGGGTGCACGCGCCGCGCGGCCTGGACCACGCGGGCGCCCCGCAGTTCTTCGCCGGCATGTCGCTGTCCGCCGCGGTCCTCTTCGACCGGGCGCTCAAACAGACCCGGCGAGCCGCGCTGCGCGAGCAGGGCCTGGTGCCCCGTCCGCTGCCGCAGATCCGGGTCGTACGCTGGCTGCGCGCGCCCCGCGAGACCTTCGCGGCCTGGTCGCTGATGCTGCTGGAAGGCGTGCGGTCGCTGGACGAGGCGGTCGAGGAGGTCCGTGAGGACCGACGCGAGAAGCACCTCAGCCGGCTGCGCAGACGCGAGCAGGGCAAGATCGACCGGGCCCGCATCAAGGCCATCAACCGGCAGCACCGGCACCGCTCCTGGAGCATCGGCCGGGGCGGCGGCCGCCAACTGGCAGTGACGTCCGCGTCGGCGGCCCCCGCGGAGGTCGCCGGCCCGGACTCCGCCATAGCCGGTGACTCGCCGTCACTTCCCACCGTAGAACTGCCCGTGCGCTCCCGCCCGGCCCTCAAGGCGGTATCGGGCGCTGACGCCGATGGCGTCGACGGCTCGGCCGGCCCGCGAGCCGTGGACCTCACCGCCGAGGACGACACCCAGACGCTGCCCCGCCTGGACTCCCTCGAGGAGAAACTCGCCGAGATCGAACGGCAGTTCGGCTGACCGGTGGCGGACCGCGCCGACCGACACCCCCGCATTCGGGTCAGGCCGGTCCGCCGCCCAGCTCGAACCACACGCACTTGCCCAGCCCCTCGGTGCGTATCCCCCAGGCGTCCGCCAAGGAGCGCACCAGCATCAGCCCCCGGCCGGACGTACCGTCCGCCGTCGCGGCGCGTACCTCGGGGCGCCCGGACGCACAGTCCCGCACCTCCACCCGCAGCCGGTCGCCGATCCGGGCCGTGACGACCGCTCCGCCCTCCGCGTGCACCAGGGCATTGGTGACCAATTCGCTGGTGAGCAGCGTCGCCACCTCCGTGAGCTCGCCACCGCCGGCCCAGCGGCTCAATAACTGCCGCAACTCCCGGCGCACCTCGCCGACCGCGCGCAGGTCCGCATGCCGCACCTTGCGCTCCAACACACCCGGCGCTCGCGCGGCGACTCCCCCGTTCCGGCCCCCCTCGGTCGTCCCCTGCTGTCTGTCCCGTTCCTCGCGCCGCACAGGCTGACGCATTCTCTCCCCCGCCCCCAACGAACATCGGCGCCCGGTCTCGAACAGCCTCACGGTCAGCATGCCCATCGGATCAGTCGCCATGCTTCCGCCCTCGCGCCCGCTCGCGGTACCCGGGCGCCGGGTGCGGCGGGCCGGGTTCCGGTGGGTATGCCTGAGCTGAGCCTGCCGTCGGTCCGGCCGGGCCCGGATGCGTCCACGACGAGCGTGAGGAGCCGCTGTGCACGACGACCGCCTGCTGGTGGAGGGGCGCCTGGAGCGGGCGCTGGGGCAGTTCATCCGGCCCGCGCAGTACGCCGCGCGGCTGCCGCTGCGGCTCGCCGTATGGCACGCGCCGGGAGTTGGGGTCTCCCCTGCTCGAGCGGATTCGAGAGCTTGGGGAACTGTGCCGGTGGAGGAGGCGTTGCGGGCCGGGTACGAGCCGTTCGCGGTCGGCGAAGCGTGGGGACCGCCGTGGTCGACGAGCTGGTTCCGGCTGGCGGGCGAGGTGCCGGACGACTGGGCGGGGCGCCGGGTGGAGGCCGTCATCGACCCCGGCTTCAGCGGCGACGGGCCGGGCTTCCAGGCGGAGGGCCTGGTGTACGACTCCGAGGGGGTGCCCCTCAAGGGCATCCATCCGCGCAACCGCCATGTCCCCGTCGGCTCCCCGGCCCGCGGCGGCGAGGAGGTGCGGCTGCTGCTGGAGGCCGCCGCGAACCCGGCGGTGCTGCGCGACTTTCGCCCCACCGACCTCGGCGACGTGCGCACCGCCCCCGACCGCCCGCTGTACCGCTTCGCCTCGGCCGATCTCGCGGTACTCGACGAAGGCGTCTGGCATCTGCTGCTCGACATCGAGGTGCTGTCGGAGCTGATGCACGAGCTGCCCCCCGACCGACCGCGCCGGCACGAGATCCTGCGGGCCCTGGAGGACATGCTGGACGCGCTGGATCTGCACGATGTCGGCGGCACCGCGGCCGCGGGCCGGGCCGCGCTCGGCGACGTACTGAGCCGGCCGGCCGCCGCCAGCGCCCACCGGGTGTCGGCCACCGGGCACGCCCACATCGACTCCGCCTGGCTCTGGCCGCTGCGCGAGACCGTGCGCAAGGCATCCCGCACCTTCGCCAATGTCACCCAACTCGCCGATGAGTACCCGGAGTTGCGGTTCTCCTGCTCCCAGGCGCAGCAGTACGCCTGGGTTCGGGACCACCAGCCGCACATCTGGGAACGCATCAAAGCGGCCGTCCGCGCCGGCAACTGGGTGCCGGTCGGTTCGATGTGGGTGGAGTCCGACGCCAACATGCCCGGCGGCGAGGCGCTGGCCCGGCAGCTCGTCCACGGCAAACGCTTCTTCCTGGAGGAGCTGGGGGTGGAGACCGAGGAGATCTGGCTGCCGGACTCCTTCGGCTACACCGCCGCCTTCCCCCAGCTGGCCCGGCTGGCCGGCGCGAAGTGGTTCCTCACCCAGAAGCTGTCGTGGAACCAGACCGACCGGATGCCGCACCACACCTTCTGGTGGGAGGGCATCGACGGCACCCGCGTCTTCACCCACTTCCCGCCGGTCGACACCTACAACGCCCAGTTCCACGCCCGTGAACTCGCCCACGCCGAACGGAACTTCGCCGACAAGGGCCGCGCCACCCGGTCCCTGGTCCCCTTCGGCTGGGGCGACGGCGGCGGCGGCCCGACCCGCGAGATGCTGGAGCGGGCCCGCCGGCTGCGCTCCCTGGAGGGCTCGCCCCGCGTCGAGATCGAGGCGCCGGCCCGGTTCTTCGCGTCCGCCCACGAGGAGTACGGGGCGGCAGCACCGGTCTGGTCGGGCGAGCTGTATCTGGAGTTCCACCGCGGTACGTACACCTCCCAGGCGAAGACCAAGCAGGGCAACCGGCGGTGCGAACACCTGCTGCGGGAGGCCGAGTTGTGGGCGGCGACGGCGGCGGTGCGCGCGGGCCACCCGTACCCGTACGACGCCCTCGACCGCCTCTGGAAGACCGTTCTGCTGCACCAGTTCCACGACATCCTGCCGGGCTCGTCCATCGCCTGGGTGCACCGCGAGGCCCGCGAGACCTACGCGGCGGTCGAGGCGGAGCTGACCGCGATCACCGAGGCCGCGATCGGGGCGCTGGGCGGGCCCGAGGAGGCGACCTGGCCGCCGACGGTGTTCAACGCCTCGCCCTACGACCGGGACGAGATCGTCGAACTGCCGGCCCGGGCAGCGGGCCCGGAGCCGGGCGGGCCCACCGCCGTCGCGGTGCACGTACCCGCGCTCGGATCCGCTGCCCTGCGCCCGCCCGGCCCCGACTCCCCCGCCCCGCCGCCCCCTCCCGTACGGACGAGCACCGACACCCACGGCACCCTCACCCTCGACAACGGCTTCCTCCGCGTCCGCGTCGACACCGACGGCCTGCTGGTCTCCGTACGCGATCTGCACGCCGGGCGGGAGATCCTGACGCCCGGCACGCGCGGCAATCTGCTGCAGCTGCACCCCGACCACCCCAACCAGTACGACGCCTGGGACCTGGACCGGCACTACCGCAACCGGCACACCGATCTGACCGACGCCGAGTCCGTCGAGCTGCAGCCGTGCGGGCCGCTGTCCGCCACGGTCCGGGTGACCAGGGCGTTCGGCGCGTCCCGCATCGTCCAGGACCTGACCCTGCGGGCCGGCTCGCGCCGTCTGGACATCCGCACCGACATCGACTGGCACGAGTCGGAGAAGGTCCTCAAGGCCGCGTTCCCCCTCGACGTGCACGCCGAACGGTCCACCGCCGAGATCCAGTTCGGGCATGTCCACCGCCCCACCCACACCAACACCAGCTGGGACGCCGCCCGCTTCGAGATCTGCGCCCACCGCTGGCTGTCCGTCGCCGAGCCCGGCTACGGCATCGCCCTGCTCAACGACTCGACATACGGCCACGACGTCACCCGCACCCCGCACCCGGACGGCCTGGGCACCACCGTCCGGCTGACCCTGCTGCGCGCACCGCGCAGCCCCGACCCCGAGACCGACCAGGGCCACCATCGCTTCGCCTACGCGCTGCTGCCGGGCGCCGGGCCCGGCGAGGCGGTCGCCGAGGGCCTGGCCCTCAACCTGCCGCTCCGCACCGCCACCACCGCACCGCCCGTCCCGCCGCTGATCCGCGTCGACCACCCGGCGATCACCGTCGAGTCGGTCAAGCTCGCCGAGGACCGCAGCGGGGATGTCGTGGTGCGGCTGTACGAGTCCCGCGGCGGCCGCGCCACCGGCACGCTCTCCCCCGGCTTCCCGCTCGCACGCGTCACCGTGACCGACCTGTTGGAGCGCCCCCTGCACGACGAGGAGGAGGGACCGACCTCGGATGTGACGCTCGCCCTGCGCCCCTTCCAGATCCTGACGCTACGGCTCCGCCCCCACCCGCCGACCCACGACTGACCTGGGGAAACGCCCTACATCCGGGGGATGTTGCGCAGGTTGGAACGGGCCATCTGCAGCATCCGGCCGACCCCGCCGTCCAGCACCATCTTCCCGGCCGACAGCGCGAAGCCGGACACCATCTCCGCGCTGATCTTCGGGGGGATGGACAGCGCGTGCGGATCGGTGACGACGTCGACCAGCGCCGGCCCCTTGTGCGCGAAGGCCTCGCGCAGCGCACCGCGCAGCTGCTTGGGCTTCTCCACCCGCACGCCGTGCGCGCCGGCCGCGCGGGCGATGGCCGCGAAGTCGGGGTTGCGGTTGGTCGTGCCGTACGACGGCAGGCCGGAGACCAGCATCTCCAACTCCACCATGGCCAGTGCGGAGTTGTTGAACAGCACCACCTTCACCGGCAGGTCGTACTGGACCAGGGTGAGGAAGTCGCCCATCAGCATGGCGAATCCGCCGTCGCCGGACATCGAGACGACCTGCCGCCCGCGGTCGAGGAACTGGGCGCCGATCGCCTGCGGCAGGGCGTTGGCCATCGAGCCGTGGCTGAACGAGCCGATCACCCGGCGGCGCCCGTTGGGGGTGAGGTAGCGGGCCGCCCAGACGTTGCACATGCCCGTGTCGACGGTGAAGACCGCGTCGTCGGCGGCCTCCTCGTCCAGGACGGCGGCGACGAACTCGGGGTGGATCGGGGTGCGCTTGTCCACCTTGCGGGTGTAGGCCTTGACCACGCCCTCCAGCGCGTCCGCGTGCTTCTTCAGCATCCGGTCCAGGAACGTGCGGTCGGTCTTCAGCCGGACCTTGGGGACCAGACACCGCAGCGTCTCGCGGACATCGCCCCACACGGCGAGGTCGAGCTGGGAGCGGCGGCCCAGGTGTTCGGGCCGGACATCGACCTGGACGATCTTGACGTCGTCGGGCAGGAAGGCGTTGTACGGGAAGTCCGTGCCGAGCAGGAGCAGCAGATCGCATCCGTGGGTGGCCTCGTAGGCCGCGCCGTAGCCCAGCAGCCCGCTCATGCCGACGTCGTAGGGGTTGTCGTACTGGATCCATTCCTTGCCGCGCAGCGCGTGCCCGACCGGGGACTTCACCCGCTCGGCGAACTCCATCACCTCGGAGTGCGCCCCCGCCGTGCCGCTGCCGCAGAACAGCGTGACCTTGCCCGCCTCGTCGATCAGGCGGGCCAGCCTGTCGATCTCGGCGTCTCCGGGACGTACCGAGGGGCGCGCGGTGACCAGGGCGTGCTCGATGGCGCGCTCGGGGGCCTGCTCGGCGGCGATGTCGCCGGGGAGGGAGACCACCGCGACGCCGCTTTGCCCGATGGCGTGCTGGATCGCGGTCTGCAGCACCCGCGGCATCTGCTGGGGGTTGGAGATCAGTTCGCTGTAGTGGCTGCACTCGGTGAACAGCCGGTCGGGGTGGGTCTCCTGGAAGAAGCTCGTGCCGATCTCGCTGGAGGGGATGTGCGAGGCCAGGGCGAGGACCGGGGCCATGGAGCGGTGCGCGTCGAAGAGGCCGTTGATCAGGTGGAGATTGCCCGGGCCGCAGGAACCCGCGCAGGCCGCGAGCGTGCCGGTGAGCTGCGCCTCCGCGCCGGCGGCGAACGCCGCGACCTCCTCGTGCCGGACCTGGATCCAGTCGATCGCGGAGTGTCGGCGGACGGCGTCCACCACCGGGTTCAGGCTGTCGCCGACGACCCCGTAGAGCCGCCGCACCCCCGCCCGCGACAGGATGTCCACGAACTGCTCGGCCACGGTCTGCTTCGCCATGTCGCGCTCGCTCCTTCGGCGGGGTGCGGGGTCGGGGCTCGGCTCCCGGGTCCCTCCCATGAACCCACGCGGGGCCCGGATGCGCCTCCGGGAGGGTCCGTGCCGAGGGCCCTACGACTCCCAGACCCCGACCGCCGTCCGGTCCTTCGTATGGCCCCTGGCGCGCAGTTGTGCGGTGGTGGTGAGGAAGGGGACCAGGCCCGGGGGCTCGGGGGCGGACCACTGGGCCGCCAGGCGGGCGGCGAGGTCGGGCTCCTGCTGGAGGGGTTCCGCCAGGCCGGCGCTGCACAGCAGCAGGGTGTCCCCCGGACGGCCGAACTCCGCCCGGAAGCGGAAGGGATCCGGCCGGTCGGTCGCGGCCGGCTCCAGGTCCTGCCAGGCGCCGTCGCGCAGCCGGAACAGTCCGCCCGCGCCGGCGCCGAAGAACACCCGGGTACGGCACTCCGGGTCGGCGGGCAGCAGGAGGCACCGCAGGGCCGCCGTGTAGTTCTCCGGCGCGGAGCCCAGGTCCAACGCCCGGGCGCGCAGCTTGCCGTAGGTACGGTCGGTGAGCCGCTGCAGGCCGGAGACGAGAGCGCCGCGATGGTCCGTACGGATGTCCTGGGCCAGTCGGGTGCAACTGCGACCGACCGCGCCGCCGATCCAGGCGCAGGCGTCGTGTGCGGCACGGTGGGCGCCTTCGACGGCCGGCGAACCGGTGGCGACGGCCACCAGGATCAGGGTGTGCCGGCCGGTGCCGAAGCGGGCGGTGAGCAGCGCGTCGCGGCGTGCCTCACCGCGGTAGCGGGCGGAGGCGCCGCGCTGCGAGGCGGCACGCAGGGTCAGCGAGCCGTATCGGGCGCCGTCCAGCACCGTGTCGGGCACCAGTTCGTCGAGCGCGCCGGGGTCGGCCGCGGGCAGCGCGACCGGCTCGGCGGCGGGCGACGACGGCACGCCCCAAGTGGGGGCGGGTGGGCGCGATCCCGGGCCGGTGGCCCGGAGCGGGATCGGCGCGGAGGGTTCGGGCGGCGGCGGGAGCGTCCTCGCGGGCGGTTCGGACCGCGCGGGCGGGACCGCCCGCCCCGGTGCCCCGACCGCCCGCAGCGCCGACTCCACCCGGTCGTCGAGGGTGTCCGAGGCGTCGGCCGGACCCGCGTCGCCCACGGCGCCGCGCCCCGGGGCCTCGCCGGCCGCGCCCTCCCCGCCTCCCTCTCCGTACAACTGCCGCCACCAGTCGTCCTCTTGGCCGCGTCGTGCCCCCTGCTGATTCATGGGCCGTATTGTTCCTGGGCGGTGGTCGCCGAAACAGGGCGCGCATCGGCGTGCGCACCCCCGGCAAGCGCTTCGGGGCCGCATCCGGCAGGCTTGGGCCATGGAAGAGCGCCACGTACGGCACGTCACGGGGGGTGCGGTCGGCGCATGAGTGCCTGGCAGCTGGTCGCGGTGGGGGCGGTCATGCTGCTCGGACTGTTCGGTGTGCTGGTACCCGGCATCCCGGGGCCGCTGATCGTGTGGGCCGGTGTGCTGTGGTGGGCGCTGACCGAGACGACCACCGCGGCCTGGACGGTGCTGTTCGGCGCCACCGTCCTCCTGCTCCTCAACCAGGCGGTGAAATGGCTGCTGCCGGCCCGCGATCTGCGGGCCGCGGGCGCGCCGTACCGCACGCTGTTCCTGGCCGGCACCGCCGGCATCGTGGGCTTCTTCGTGGTCCCGGTCATCGGCGGTCCGCTGGGCGCGATCGGCGGCCTCTACCTGCTGGAACGGGTCCGGCTCGGCGGCCACGGCGACGCCTGGGCCTCGACGCGTACGGCCATGCGCGCCATCGGGCTGAGCGTACTGATCGAGTTGTTCGCCTGTCTGCTGGTGGTCGGGGCGTGGACCGGGGCGGTGGTCACGGGCTGAGGGACGGCCGCCGAGGCCACTGCACGACCGGTGGCGAGGGGTCACCCGGCCCGGACGGCGGCGGCGTACCCGGCCGGCTCGGGCACCGCGTCCGGCTGCGCGCCCCCTGGTGCTCCGCCCCCGGGCAGCTCACCCACCGGGAGCAGCTCGGCGCTCCACAGATGGTGCAGGGCGTACGCCCCCCAGGGCCGCCACGCCGCGGCCGCCTCCGCACCCATCCGCTCCCGCGCCGCCCCGGTCCCCACGTCCGGGTCCCCCAGGGCCCGCATCCTGATGTACGCGGCCGCGCGCGGGCCGACCGCGGGCAGTGCGGCCAGTGTCCGCTCGGCCGCGTCCCGGTCGGCGCCCGCGTCCAGCACGACCACCCCGTCGGCGAGCGCCGCGCACAGTGTCCGCACCGGCTCCGCGACCTCCCCGCCCGTCAGCTCCGCGGGCGTCGGGAAGAGGTGGGTCAGGCCGCCGTCCGCGGCGTCCAGCGGCTTTCCGTACGCCCGCACCAGAGCGGCGGCGCGCGTCGGCGGACCGCCGAGCACGATCCGTACGGCCAGCTCCTCGGGGTCCGCGGCACCGGGCGCACGCAGCCCCGGGCGCGCGGTCACCAGCGGCCCGAGCAGCGGATCGGGGCCGAGCCGCTCGGCGACGGCGTACGGATCGGCGTCCAGGTCGAACAGCCGGCGCATCCGCTGGACGGCCGTCGGCAGGTCCCGCAGGTCGGTCAGCCGCAGCCGGCACTCCAGCCACCCCCCGTCCGTCCCCCGCGCGGCCGGGCACACCAGGCCGGCCGGCGGCCGGCGCCGCCCGCGCGGCCCGGCGGGCTCGTCGACCTCGGCGATCGCGCTGCCGTAGTCGAGCCGCAGCGTGCGGCGGTACGTGCGCGAGCCGCGGCCGCCGCGGATCTCCTCGACCCCCGGTACCGCCCGTACCTGCAGGAAGTCGAAGACCTCGGCCGCCGCGTACGGCCCGCGGTGGGCGAGTCGCAGCGGAATGCCGCCGAGCGCCGCCGGGCTCCCGGGCTCTGCTCCGACCCCGGCGCCTGCCCCGGCACCTGCCCCGCCGCTGCCGCGCCCGCGCCCGACCGCGGCCCGCAGCTCGCTCGGCGTCCCCGCGTAGATCTCCCGCATCGTGTCGTTGAACTGGCGGATGCTGGCGAATCCGGCCGCGAACGCCAGCTCGGTGACCGGCAGCCGGGTGGTCTGCAGCAGCACCCGCGCGGTGTACGCCCGGCGGGCCCGGGCCAGCGCCACCGGTCCGGCGCCGAGCTCGGCCGTCAGCTGCCGCTGCACCTGACGCGGGCTGTAGCCCAGCCGCCGGGCAAGCCCTCCGACGCCCTCCCGGTCGACCACGCCGTCCCCGATGAACCGCATGGCCCGGCCCACCAGATCGGCCCGCACGTTCCACTCCGCCGAACCGGGCACGGCGTCCGGCCGGCACCTGCGGCAGGCCCGGAACCCCGCCGCCTGCGCGGCGGCGGCCGACGGGAGGAACCGCACGTTCACCCGTTTGGGCGTGACCGCCGGGCAACTCGGCCGGCAGTAGATACCGGTCGTCACCACCGCGAAGAAGAACTCCCCGTCGAACCGCCCGTCCCGACTGGACACCGCTTCGTACCTGGCCTCATCGTCCATCACACCCCCAGTGTCCGCCGCGCCGGGCGCCATGACTGGCGGGAATCGGACATGGCGTTCGGGGGGCGGCCGGCCCCACCGACCGGCCCCACCGGCCGGCCCCCCGAAGGCGACAGCGGGAGGCCGCTCACCTCACCTCACCTCACCTCCGCGCTCCCCGCTTCCGCTCGCCCATGTGCCGCCCCAGCGCCTGCTTCTGCTTCCAGTCCCGCCGGATCTCGGCGCGCAGCCGGGCGTCCGTCTTCGCCACGATGCGCTGGTTCTCGCGCAGCAGCTTCCGGTAACTCTCCAGCCGCCGGACGGGCAACTCCCCGTGCTCCACCGCCTCTTGTACGGCGCAGCCGGGCTCGGCCTGATGGGCGCAGTCCTGGAAGCGGCACTCCTGGGCCAGCTCCTCGACGTCCGCGAAGGTCCGGGCGAGCCCACCTTGCGCGTCCCACATCCCGACGCCGCGCAGACCGGGCGTATCGATCAGCACCCCGCCGCCGGGCAGCGCATGCAGATCCCGGGTGGTCGTGGTGTGCCGCCCCTTGCCGTCCCGGTCGCGGATCGCCTGGACGACCTGCACGTCCTCGCCGACCAGGCCGTTGGCCAGCGTGGACTTGCCCGCGCCGGACTGCCCCAGCAGCACGGACGTCCCCCCGGAGAGCACGGCGGACAGCACGTCCAGCCCCTCCCCTGTCGCCGAACTGACCGCCAGCACCTGCACACCGGGCGCCACCGACTCGGCATCCGCCACGAGGTGCGCCAGTCCGTCCGGCTCCCCGGCCAGATCCGCCTTGGTCAGCGCCACGAGCGGCTCGGCACCGCTCTCCCAGGCCAGTGAGACGAACCGTTCGATACGCCCGAGATCCAGCGCATCGGCCAGCGACACCGCGATCACCGCGTGATCGACGTTCGCGGCCAGGATCTGCCCGTCGGAACGCTTGGACGAGGCAGACCGCACAAACGACGTACGCCGCGGCAGCAACGCCCGCACCACACCGTCGACATGGTCGCCCACCCGGCCGTTCTCCAGGTCGATGACGGCCCAGTCGCCGGTGCACGGCACCCGCAGGGGATCACTGGTCGCCACCAGCGCGGTGTCGGCGAGCACGGTACGGACGCCGGCCCCCTCGGCCACGACGGCGTCCACCCGCCCGCGGTCCACGCGGACGATCCGGCCGGGCACGAACCCCTGCCCGGCGAAGGGGGTGAAGCTCTCCGCGAACCCCTCGTCCCAGCCGTAGCCGGTCAGCGGGTGCGCAGCGGAAAGGTTGAACTCGAACAACGGGATGACCCTTCGAGAGGAAGCGGCCCCGGCTCCGTGCACAGCACACCACGCACAGCGCGCAACGCACGGAAAATGCAGTGAGGTGACGTGAAGTCAGCCGGAGACCGCGGGGATGAGAGTGATGGTCTTCTGAATGCGGGCAGCGCCCACCGCAATGACAGTCATCAGTACTCACCTCCGGGATTCCTCAACGGCCGAACAACGGCAGCTTCGGGCCGCCGTCAAGAACGTCTCCGAGCCTAGAGCAGCGGCCGGCAGCGGCGCCAACCCTTTTCCCCACGCCCCTTGCACAGCCTTCCTTCGTCGGCCTCATCCCGGCCGCATGCTGGGCAGATGGAGTCGCCCTCTTCTAAGGTCATCGCATGAACGATCGCGTAGGCGGAGCGCCGGATCCGTTAGCTCGGACGCTGCGTCGCCTCGTGGGTGACGCAGTCTGGACAGACATGCTGGAGCAGTCATTCGAGCGTCGGCATCCCGCCGGTGGCACATTGCTACGGCAGGGTGAGCCCGGCACTCATGTGCTCGCGCTGCGTAGTGGGGTCGCCAAGGTGATCCGGCGAGAGCGGAGCGGAGATCTCACCCTGCTAGCGTTTCGCGGTCCCGGCGAACTGCTTGGTGAAGTGGCGGTGTTGGACGACGAGGTGCGTTCGGCAAGCGTCCAGGCGATCTCGCACTGCTCGGTCGCCGTCCTGAGCAAGACGCAATTCCTGCGGCTCGCCACTGACCGTGACCTGTTTCCCGTGCTGGTGCGTTACGCCCTTGGCAGGCTGAGGGAGTCGGACCGCGATCGCGGTGGTGGTGACGTCCTCACGCGCCTGACGGCGTCCTTGGTGAACCTGGCTGATATCTCCGGGCATTCCGCCATCCCGCGGGGGCGGCGTCTGGAGCTTGCCGTGACTCGGGGCGAACTCGCCCAGCACCTGCGAGTGTCGCGCAACACGGTCACCGCGTGCCTCTCCGAACTCGAGCCCCTCCACGTTCATACAGGGCGCAAGCGCATCTTCATCGATGATCTGCCCGCTCTGCGGCAGGCGGCCGCGGGTCTCCACAACTGAGGCCACAACGTCTGGTCAACGGGGACCACGCACCTCCTGTGATGCCCGTCACTGTCTTTCCGCACTGAGTGGGCACACCTCGATACGCATCCCCGCGAAGCTCGGATGCACACAGTCCGTAGGGGAAAGCCAAGGAGTCCTGATGTCGCAGTTCCGCCAGCCTCTGCCCGAAGCCAGTGTCATGCCCCACACCCGGAGCCGCCGCCTTCCGCCCTACCGAGGGATCGTGGCCGTCGACGCCAAGGACTTCACCGGCTATCCCGCCATCGAGCATGGAGCGATCAGCCAGGCCATCCCGCAACTGCTCCAGCGGGCGTTCGAGCGCGCTGGAATCGCGGACGTCTGGAAGGATCAGAGGTTCCCCGCGTCCACGGGCGACGGGTACGTTTTTGGCTTCGATCCGGCGTGGATGCCGTTCGTGATCCATCCATGGCTCCACACTCTCCAGGACGTGCTCGCCGAATTCACCGTGCACTCGACGGGGGCGGTGCGTATCCGGCTCCGGGTCAGCCTCCATATCGGGCCGCTGCCCGACTCGGGAGGTGAGTTCGACGGCAACGGAACACCGCGCAACGACACCCACCGGCTGCTCGACTCCCGCCCGGTCAAGGCCATGCTGGCCGCCTCCAACGAGAACATCACCCAAGTCGCCGCCATCCTCTCCGACCGCTGCTACCAGGACGCGGTGGCGAGCGGATACACCGGGCGGCACCCCGACCACTTCATCGAGGTGCCAGCGACCGTCGAGGGCAAGCGATTCGATCAGCGGGCCTGGTTGTACGTGCCAGCCCCCTCAGGCAATCTCTACGACCGCCGCATCCTGGGGGACCGGGTGGTGGAGGACCAGGAGGCTCGGCGTGAAGATGACGGCGGTGACCGTCGAACGGCCCGGCGCACGGCGGTATACCGATCGATGACGAACCGGGCTGACGGGGGGAACCTGAATACCGGCACCGTGCACGGCGGTCAGAGTGTCAGCAACATCGACGTCGGCGGCGATTACGTCGGCGGCAATAAGGCAGGCACGGTCCACGGCAACCAGGGGGACACGGTCCAGGGCGACAAGAACGAAGGCCATCGGTGAGCGCCCAGGAGCGCTCGCCCGATGCGGCCAATGCTCAGAGTGAGCCCTCCCTCCGAGATGGTCCCAAGGGCCCGACTGCGCCCGTGGAAGAGAGCGACCTCGACTACGAGGACTTCGAAGACGGATTCGCCGACCCGACCGGCACCCGCGTGACCACGGCACGGCGCTACGCCATCTACGCCCCGGGCGCGAACATCAATGCCGGTTCCGTGCACGGCAATCAACACGTGGAGAACGTCGGTGGGGTGACCGGCCCTGGCGGGCGGCGCGTGGAGGCGCACGAGGGGCCCATCTCCGCACTGGAAATCCTGAACGCCCAGGCGGGATTCGCGGAACCCGACTGGTTCCCCAGCGCGCTGGCGGAACTCGGCACCGGCGTCCTGTTCCTCGTCGGAGAGCCCGGTACCGGACGCCGAACGGCGGCACTGAACCTGTTGTGCCCTAGTAGCAGCGACAGCATGAATCTGCGAGCGCTCGACAGCGATGTGGACCTGTCGTCTTGGCGCCCGACCCACGCCGGAACCCGCGGCTATCTCGTATACGGTCTGCTGCCCAAGCACCCTCTTGGGCCTGCGGTGATCGCCAACCTGCGCCGCCTGTTGAGCGACTCCGGCGCCCGCATGGTGATCGTGCTGCCCGACGAACCAGAGCTTGTGCGCAGCCTGTCGCGTGACCTCCATGTGTCCCCTGTGCGGTGTGTGCCCCCGCCGCCCCGCGCCGTCTTCCACTCTCGTTTCGAGTCTGCCGTACCGAGTCCGACAGAGCGTGACCGGCTGCTGGCCCAGCTGGAGCCGGGCCTGCTGGACGAGTTGCTGACTTCTGAGTTGGTCCCGGCGCAGGTTGCCGAACTGGTCACCACGGTGAGCAGAGCAGAGGACGATGGGCCGGGCTTCGCCGACCTTCGAGAACGCCTGAGTTTCCTCGCGGAGGGCGAGGCACCGGACCTGATCAAGAAGCTCCGTGACGACCCTGACGGACTCGCCTTCCTCCTGGCGACCTGCGTCTTCGAGGGGCTGGACCACAGGATTGTCAGGGAAGAAGCGGAACGGCTCCTCCTACTCGCGGAGGGGCGCCTGGATTCCGTGCTGCCGGAGAGCGACGATCGCGAGAGCAGTCACGGTCCATCACGTCGCCAGGGCGGTCCGCGGCCCAATCCACAGTTCGTCTTCCGGCGGTCGCTGGACGACCTGCTACGGATGGTGCGGGCGCAGTGTGCGCCTAAGGAGGTGAGGGCGGGCTCCGGCTACACCTACGCGGTGGAACCGGTGAGGTTCACCCGGCACCGGCAGGGGGAGGCCGTGCTGCGGCATGTCTGGCGGCAGTACGGCCAGTTGTCCGGTCTGCTGACGGACTGGATGAACAACCTTCCAGTGAACGACCGCGAGTTGGCAGAGCCCGTGGGCCGGGCCATGGGCATGGCTGCGGGGTGGGGCGGCGGCCGCCGGGCATTCCGGCATATCCGCAAGCTGGCCGACTCCGATCGTGTGACCAGCCGCACAACCGCCGCGTACGCACTGGGCATGGCGGCGCAGGATCCGGTCCTGGCGAGCGAGGTCAAGCATCACCTCAGCGATTGGAGTACGAGGGCCAGCTGGCGACTGCGCTCCACGGTTGCGTATGCCTGCGGGACGGACTTCGGAGCTTCCCGGCCCGATTTGGCGCTGCGACTGCTGCAAAGTGCCTACCGGGGACTTGAGGGTAACGAGTACACCGTCGGTACGGCCGTCCGCCGTGCTCTGCGCGAACTCTTCGCAGCAGGCAGTCAGCAGACAGTCTTCCGCCACCTCGCCACATGGTCCGATCGTGAGGGACCCGAAGCGCAGCTGTCGCTCTGGGCCTTTCCGTATCTGCTACGGGAGCCCACATGGTTCCAGGAACAGCTGCTCACCGTAGGAGGGTTCACCGAGAAGTTCATCGACCTCGTCCACCGGGCGCTGAACGACGACGGGCTGTTCGATGCCACGTGCAGCGCACTGATCAGCTGGTGCCGCCTGGCCGCCTGGGACGAGCGGCAGCGTACGGCCGTGGAGACATTGCTCACCGCACTCGCGCAGGAGATGCGACACGGTGTCCTGCGTCTCTTCGTCGTAATGGACCGGGACGACACCCCCGAACTCGCCGGACGGCACATCGCCCGCCACGCGTTGGACGCCTGGCGGAAGGGCGAGTCGCGACAGTCCAGCGCCACATCCCCGCATGGAGGAAGAGATGAACACTGACAGCAACAAGCCTGTCTATGCCCATGCTGCGCACGCGCCTTGGCGAGAGATCCTGAAGCAGCGCTGGTCGGGTCGACTGGACCGTGCCCTGGTGCTGCGGGACCCGAGCGGCGGCTACCACCTGGTGGTGGGGGGGGGGGGGGGGGGGGGGGGGGGGGGGGGGGGGGGGAGGGGGGGGGGAGGGGGGGGGAAAAAAGGAGAGGAAGGAGAAGAGA
>NZ_JBVIRA010000011.1:0-156939 GCF_055576575.1 Streptomyces sp. NPDC033270 | reverse complement strand
CGGGTCGACTGGACCGTGCCCTGGTACTGAGGAACCCGAGCGCCTACCACCCCCCCCTCCCCCCCCCCCCCCCCCCCACCCCGCTGCGCGGAGCACCAGCCTTCGAGACGGACCAGACGGCAAAGAGAGTGGCGGCCTTCCGCACGAGGCTGCGTGGGTACGACAGCGCGTTCCTCGTCCAACTCGATGAACATCCGGGGACCCGGGCCGTCGCCCTGCCGACGCACTACGGCACCGAGTCGGTGGACGTGCAAGTGCTGTGGTGGGTGCACGATCCGGTCCAGGTCGTGCGATCGCGCACCACGCACGGCTGGCTCGCCGTGCGGAAGGACCTCGACCGGCGTCTACGTCACCTCAAGGAGCAGTACGGCACCGACGGGAGCGGCCTCGGTGCGCCCGAGATGATGCAGGACCTGGCCGTGCAGCACGAGCTGCAGGGCTGCGGCCTGGCTTACCGCGTCACGGACATCTCCGCTCGGGAAGATGATGGCGAACTGCGCTTGGGCGAGCCCGGTGACGCGGGACTGCCGTATGCCTGGACTGACAAGAGCCGCGAAGAGTACGCGTTCTGCACACGGGCCGTCCGGGACGGTCCGGTGTCACTTGCGGCGCTCTGGCTGGCCAGACACCCGGATCAGGTCAGCCAGGTGCTTGATTGGGCGGTGAACCACTCCAGCCTGATACGGGGGGAGACCAACTGGCAGGACGAGGTGGCCGGCCTGCTGGGCAAGTTGACAGCACAGGAGCAGCAGGAACTCTCCGCATTGTTGCGTGACCGGCTCGTTGCGCTGGGGCGGCACACACCTGGTCGGCAGGGATCAGGCGCGGACGGAGAACGGGCCCACTCGCAGGCCAATGGCTGGGCACGAGGCACGGCGAAAGGGCAACCGGTGTGATGCGGACAGCCGCCGGCCGGGGCCCGGTGTGGGGAGAGCCACGAGGCATCGCTGCCAGACCCCCGCGCCCGTCTCCGGGTCCTCGCCATCGTCAACTGCACAGGACACTGCGCCGGCGCCATCCGGTGGCTTGCTTTCCCCCTGGCCCAAGCCGGGAAACCGTAGCGGCGATGGAGCGCTTCATGGCCGCCAACGGCGTGGAACTCACGCGAGCGGACACCAAAGCGGCCGTGCTCCTTGGCTTCACAGGAGCGGTCCTCGGCGTCTTCATCACGGTGACCAGGAGTGGCGACGCCGTTCAGACACCCAGCACTTGGGGAGTGCACCTATTGTGGTGGACCGCCGTCATCAGCGCGCTGCTGGCCATCGTTTGCTTCGTATGCGCCATCGTTCCACGCCGCCGCGGAGGGCGTCGCCAGGGAATGGTCGCTCCCGGGTACTTCGAGCACATCACGCCGGAACTGGGCGGCGAGCGGCTGAGCCGTGCCTTCGAGCAGGTCGGACACAATCCGACAGGCCCCTTACTGTCTTCCCTGGGAAGAACCAGCGAGATCATTCGCGCCAAATACCGCTGGATCGAAACGGGAACCGTTCTGCTGCTGGTCGCCCTCCCCCAGTTCGCCGTAACCCTGCGGCCGACATGAGGGAAGAATGCGAGGAGCGCGACCATTCTGGACCATGGGCGTCCAACCCCAGCCGGTCGGAATCTTGCGTTAGCCCTGCTGGGCAGCCCCTTGCCGATCCGTCGCGATCAGTTCCTGCCGGTGCTGCCTGACCGTCGGCGAGTCCAGAAGGCAACGTGGTCGATTGTCCCTTCTTCGAGCGATGGTGTACAGGTCGCGGGATGATGCCACCGACGGCACAAGCGGGATGCCGGAACGCAGATCGGTTGGCATGACTCAAGGCGAGGCGAGTATGACGGTGCATCGGCAGTGGATCGAAGGCGCAACGATCTACGGCCCGGTTCTCCAGGTGCGTGACGTCAATGGGGACATCGTCGTCAATCACAGTCGGCCGCTCTACAGCATCGAACGGTTTCCCCTGTCGCACCCCCGGATCAGCACCGAGCGTGCCCGCCGGCAGCCCGCCCGACTGCTGCACGCACGCTACGCACTAGTCGACTTCATGGGCCGCCGGAAGGAATTGGCAGCCATGGCCGAGTGGCGGGACACAGCGGATGACGTCTCCGTCATGCTCCTGCACGGTCCGGGCGGACAGGGCAAGTCGCGTCTGGCGGCTCAGTTCGCCGAGATCAGTCATGCGGGTGGTTGGAAGGTGCTTCAGCCACGCCACGCGACCGACCCTGTCCCCTCGTCCAGTGGCGGCGAAGCCTTGGATTCCGCGACGTTGATGATTGTCGACTACGCAGAGCGCTGGCCCGTATCGGACCTCCTGGAACTGCTCGTAGACGCGGTACGACAGCGCGGACGGGCTCGGGTACTGCTCGTCGCTAGGCCTCGGGGTACATGGTGGCAAAACCTCGTCTACCGCCTGGATGCACATGACTTGAACACGCAGGACCTGTTCCTTCCCGCCCTCGCCAATGAGTTGCACTCACCGGCAGAGCTGTTCAACGCCGCACGGGTCCGCTTCGCTGGCGCTCTCGACGTGCAGGGTGCACACGCTGTCGCGGCCCCACAAGAGATGAACCGCGATCCCGACTATCGTCAGGTGCTTGCCATCCACATGGCCGCTCTGGCTGCCGTGGACGCTCATCGCCGCAACGAGGCAGCGCCCAATGGAACCGCCGGGGTATCGGCGTACCTCTTGGCCCGGGAAGACGCCCACTGGCGCGCCCTCCACCACAACGGGCGCGTGCGCATCACACCGGACACCTTCAAGCAGACCGTTTATACCGCAGCCCTCACCAACGCCCTCCACTACGACGATGGCCTCGCTGCTCTTCAGCGCATTGGCGTGGCGTCCGCCGAACCTGGGGACCAGATCCTCAAGGACCACGCCATCGCCTATCCACCGATGGGCGGCTCCACTGTGATGGAGCCCCTCTACCCCGACCGTCTGGCGGAGGATTTCCTGGCCCTGACGGTCTTCGGACATGGCATCGAGTCCTACGAGCCGGACCCATGGGCCGAGCTCGCCCCGCAGCGGCTGCTGACGATGGATTCCTCCTGGCAGCGTACGGCCATGACGACGTTGGTGGCCGCTGCGGCGCGTTGGCCACACGTGGCGGAGAAGCAGCTGACACCTCTACTGATGGCAGATCCCGCACTGGCGCTCAAAGGCGGTGGCGCGGCGCTGGCCACTTTGAGCGAAATCACGCACTTGGACGTCTCCGTCCTGGAAGCTGTCGAGACCTGCTTACCGTCCGACAGTCATGCCGATCTCAATGCGGGCATTGCCACCTTGACCCAGCGCCTGACCGACCACCGCGTCGCCATGACCGATGACCCTCATCAGCACGCGCGCCTCTTCGAGACACTCGCCCAGCGGCAGTCACTAGCGGGTCTGCATAAGCAGGCCCTCCTTTCCGGCCGGCGTTCAATGCAGATCAGGATGCAGCTCGACGGAGGCAATCCGACCGCGCAGGAGTCCTCGTTCGCCTCCACGCTATGCGATGTGGGGGTTTACCTCGCACGTAACGGCCAGTATCAGGATGCCCTCGTCACGACCGAGCAGGCCGTCGGAATCTTCCGGAAGCTGGCAGACACGGATCCGGATCGGCACCGCAGCGGACTGGCATCCGCCTTGTTGAACTACGGCGCTGACCTGGCCCAGGTGGGGCGTTGGGAAGAGGCACTCGTCGTTGTCCACGAGTCAGTCGCCATTCGCCGCAAGCTGGTACTGCACAATCCGACGGAGCATGAGCCCTACCATGCCGCTTCGCTCTCCAGCCTGGCCGTTCTCCTCTCAAGATCCGGACAGCGGAGGGAAGCAGTGGAGGCTGCTTCGCAAGCAGTGAATATCCGACGTCGACTGGCGGCAACAAGAGCTTACGCGCATGAACCCGAGCTGGCGATGTCGCTCGTCAATCTGAGCGTTCGCCTGTCGCACGTATCCAAATTCCCTGAAGCGTGCGATGCCGCAGAGGAGGCTGCGGAAATTTACGCGCGACTCGCTGCGCACAACCCTCTGACGTTCGAAGCAGAACATGCCAGGGCCCAGATTAACTTGGGGAGCCATCTCTCGCACATCGGCCTCAACGAACGTGCTCTGGCAGCTACCTCAAAAGCTGTCGCCATCAGGAACAGGCTCGTATCCCTGCACCCGGGAGAGCACGAGGTCGAACTGTCCGAAGGTCTCTCGAAGCTTGGGCTTCAGCTGGCATCCTGCGGACAATTCGACGCAGCAATGAACACCTGGAAGCAAGCCATTGACCTCAGACGTCAACTGGCCGCGACCGGAGGATCGGAACAGCGCCAGGAACTCGCGAAAGCGCTCTGGACCGTGGCATGGATGTGCGTAGCTCAGCAGCGGGATCTCCCCGACGCTGTAGAGACGATTCAGGAGTCGGTGACGGTATACCGCGCGCTGGCTCGGCAGTCGGAGTCCTTCATGGCAGACTTCCGCGGCGCTGTGGACACCTATGCCCGTGCACTTGTCCTACTGGGCAGGGACCAGGAGGCTCGAAGCATCCTCCGCTCGCTCGCCGCAAATCCGCTGGGGGCAGGCGATGAGCTGCGAGCCGACGAAGACGGATGCGAGTATCTGGAGGGTTCGGGCTCGACCTGAGTCATCCCGAGAACCCAGCAGTCTGAAAGCAGCAGTACGAATTTTTCACCCTGGATGCCGGCACATCCCCGGTGTACGTGGAATTTGGCAGCATGCCCCTGCGCTATGCGGAGGACGTCGCCCGGGTGGCCGTCGAGGCGGTCCGGGCACGGGCTGCCGCGCGTCGGTGGCGGCGAGGCTGCTGCGCGATGCGATCGGCTGAAGCCGGGTGTTCCGCCAGCCGCGGCCCGGGGTGAGTCGGCGACCGGCGCCTTCGTGATCCGCTGTGCGCCCCAGCGTGCGCCCAGCGCATCAAGTCGGCCCTGCGCACTCTCTGCCCTGGTGGGCTCCCAACTGCTCTTCTGTGTCCCATGATTCGTACGGATCGGACGAATCACGGCGGCAGCTGAGGAGAAGAGGAACGCCCTTGACCACACAGTCCGAAACCCAGGGTCGGGAGGAGTGGCCCGTCCGCAGCTTTCTCGGCGGTATGTCGGAAGCCGTGCGCGCCGAGCTGCTCCGGCTCGGTACCCGCTGCCGTTATCTGCCGCAGGAGATCCTGATACGCGAGGGCGACCGCTCCCACCATGTCGTGCTGCTGCGCTCCGGCTTCGTGAAGGTCACCGCGCGCCTGGACAACGGCCATGAGGCGCTGCTGGCCATCCGTGTGGGCGGCGACATCGTCGGCGAGATGGCGGCCATGGACGACGCCCCGAGGTCGGCCACGGTCACCGCCTGCGGAGAGGTGGTCGCCAGCATCGTCCGCGAGTCCGACCTGCGGTTCTTCCTCGGTACCCATCCCGATGCGGCGCTGACCATCGCGGGGATCGTCGCCCAGCGGCTGCGCTGGGCGAACCGCCGGCGCATCGAGTTCGGCGGCTATCCGGTCAAGGTCCGGCTCGCCCGGGTGCTCGCGGAGCTGGCGGGTTCCTACGGCCATCCGGTGCCGCGTGGGCTGGTCATCGGCGTGGACCTCACCCAGCCGGAGCTGGCCGCGCTCACCGGTTCCGCGGAGGTCACGATCCACAAGGCGCTCGCCGACCTGCGCAAGGACGGCCTGATCACCACGGGGTACCGGCGTACCACCGTGCTCGACCTGAGTCGGCTGCGGGAGGTCGCCCGGATGGGCCCGGCCGTTGCGTAACACCCGCCACTACGGCCGAAAACCGTATTTCTACGACCCACTCGGTGTTTCCCGCCTCCGGCCGCACAGTTGACGCCCGACCTCGGTCAACTACGGCAGACAGGTGGCGAAAGCCCATGACATCGCAGCCCCCGGCCCAGTCCCAACCGCAGCCGCACGCACAGGAGATCATCACCCGCCATCTGTGCATGGCGGCCGATGTGGAGAAGTACAGCCGTCTCGACACTCCGAGCCAGGAAGTCATTCAGGCCGACCTGGTCCGGGTGCTGGAGGAGTCGGCCGTGCTCAGTGGCCTCGACCGTACGACCTGGTCCCGCCAGCCTCAGGGGGACCAGGAGTTCGCCGTGCTGCCTCCGGACACCCCGGAGGCGGTGGTGCTGGGCGACTTCGTCCGGCACCTGGCCGTCCAGCTGGGCGAGCGCAACGCCAACCGCGCCGAAGGGGACCGGATGCGGCTCCGGCTGGCGATCGACATCGGCGTGGCCCGTACCGCCGCACTCGGGTACTCCGGCCCCGCCCCGATAGCCGTGGCCCGGTATCTGAACGCGCCCCAGCTGAAGCGGGTGCTGGAGGTCATGGACTCGACCGACCTCGTGGTCATCGTCTCCGACCGGCTCTACCAGGACGTCGTGCGGCTGCGGGGGCAGGGCCTGGACCCGCAGCGGTACGTCAGCGCGCACATCCGGCAGAAGGAGTTCAACGGCTACGGCTGGATCCACGTACCGGAGCACGGCCCCGAGGAGGTGCGGCCGCTGGTCGGCGACCCGGAACCGGACGGTGCGACGAGCGGTACCGGGCCCGCGCCCACCAATCTCGTGGAGCGGATCGACGGCGGCGTCGTCCACTTCGGAAGCGGTGACGCGGCCAACACCATCGAGAAGAAGTACTACAGGTGATGGAGCGTCAGGCGGTGGACGACACCACTGGCTCCGCCGACGAGCCCATGGACGAGCTGGTGGACGACGGGTCCGCGGATCCGGCCGGCGACTTCGACGACGAGGAGAGCCGGCAGCCGCAGGACCAGACCGAGGAGGAGCTCGCCGAGCAGGCCGACCACATCCGCCGGCTGCGCCGGCAGGGCCTGCGCGCGCCGTTCATGTCGGGCGGGGTCGCCGGCTTCGGCGCCGGGGACGCCGCCGGGACGATCAACAAGCACTACTACGGCACCGCTCCGCAGGACGTCCCGTTCGACGGACGGGTCCCGGGCGCCGACCTCGACCGGCTGCGGGAGCTGTATGTGGAGCCCCGCTCGCACGGCGAGCTGCGCAAGCTGCTGACGCTCCACGGTGTCGCGGTGCTGCGCGGGGCGCCCGGTTCCGGGCGCTACACCACGGCGCTGCTGACCGCGCAGGAGGTGATGGACGCCGACGTCGTCTACCTGGACCCGGAGGCCGACCTCAAGCGGCTGCTGAACAAGGACCTCCGGCCCGGCGGGCTCCAGCCGGGCCGGGGCCATGTCGTCGAGGGCGACGGCAGGCCCTGGGCGTCCGCGCTGCGCGGACAGCTCCTCAACCGCCTGCGCGCGGAGACCTACCGGCGCTCCCCGCTGGTGATCATCGTCGACGACCAGGTGCCGGTCGACGGGCTGGACGACCATGTCGTCGAGCACCCGAACACGGAGGACCTGCGGCTGGAGGTGCTGACGCGGCATCTGACGGTCCTGCTCGACGACCGGCCGGAGGGCTGCCGGAAGCTCCTGGAGCACGAGGCCCTGGTCGAGGAGTTGCGCGGACGCACGTCCATGGCGGAGATCGCGCGCCTGGCCCGCCAGTTGGCGCAGGGCGAGCGGGACGGCCACGACACCGACCAGATCGTCCAGGGGCTGAACGCCCGGCTGCGCGCCAGGGCGGAGCGACTGCTCCGTCCGCCGGCGCCGTCCGGGGACGGTGGTGCGGGCAAGGTGCCGGTCTCCCTGTGGTCCCGGGCGTTCCTGCTGGCCTGTGTGGTCCTCGACGGGACGCCGCTGAGCCGGGTCAGCCGGGAGTCCCATCGGCTGGCGGAACTGCTGCACGGCGTGCGCTCGCCGTCCTCCGTACCGGAGATGCCGCTCTTCCAGGAGAGCCTGAAGGACTGGCTGGACGACTCCGACGTGGAGTTCACCGACCGTGAGGGCAACCCCGTCGGGGCCCGGCATCCGGAGTGCCGGGTGCGGGTCAGTCAGCGCGGTCTCGGCGAGGCCGTGCTGGAGGTGCTGTGGCACGACCACAGCGGGGCCCGCCGGCCGCTGCTGGAGTGGCTGGACGGCCTGGTGATCCGGGGCGAGGAGGACATCCGGGTCGCGGCGGCCCAGACCGTCGGCCTGCTGGCCACCTTCGACTGGACCTACATCCAGGAGGAGCCGCTCGTCCGCTGGGCGACCGACAAGGGGGAGCACGCCGCCCGGCGGCGGTTCGCCGCGGCGTGGGCACTGGAACGGGCGGCGAACGAGGACGTGCTCGCGCCCCGGGTGCGGCGGCTGCTGCGGAACTGGTCCGGCAGGCGCGACTACCAGGCGTGCGCCGAGGCGGCGTACGGCACCCAGATCGGCGTGCTGTTCCCCGCCGAGGCGCTGGGCAACCTGGAGAAGATCGCCCAGACGCAGCAGCGGAGCGTACGAGCCGCCATCCACGAGATCTACGCCGCGGGGTCGCGGACCCAGACCCTGGAGCGGCTGGCGGACTGGTCGCTCTCACCGCACTACCGGCTGCGCGACGACGCCGCCATGTGTCTTCAGCAGCTCAGCCGGTTCCGCGGCGAGCTGGCGGTCACCGGCTTCCTCAAGGAGCCCCTCCCGCGCGGGCATCTGCTGCGGCTGACCCGGAACGTGCTGCTCAGCCGCGACCTCGCCATCTGGCGGCGGGGCTGGGACACCCTGCGGCTGTGGGTGGAGCGGACCGCGGACGAGCCGGGGCTGGACACCGCGCTGGCGGAGTTCGTCGCCGAGCTGCCGCCCGACACCGGCGAGCCCTCGGACCGCCTGCGCGAGCGGTTCCTGTTCTACCTGCGGCTGTGGGAGCACCAGGGCGTCGGTGTCGACGCGGCCGCGCACATCACTTCCCTTGTCACCGAAAGGTGGTCGATATGACCAGCACCTCGCGTCGCGGCCCGCTCACCTGGCTGCGCGCCCTCCTCGGGCGCGGGCCGCAGGCCGCCGCCCCGCTCTTCGAATCCGCGGAGGTGACCGTCCCGGAGCTGCAGGCGGCGCACCAGGAATCCACCGTGTCGTTCGAAACCCCGGCCCGCGGCGGGGGGTTCGACTTCCAGGTCGAGATCCGCTGCGACTGGTGCGCCGAGGGACGACTGGACCAGGGCACGCTCAGCCGCGCCATCGACGGCTACCGCGCGACCATGCCGCAGCTGCTCACCGAGCGGGTCCGGGACATCGCCGGCCGGTACGCGCCGTTTCGTGTGGAGGAGGCGGAGCGCGCCGTCAACGACGCCCTGCGCGAGGGTGAGTGCTTCGAGAACGGGCTGGTCACGTGCCGCACCACGGCGATTCTCAAGCCCGCGCCCGAGGTGCTGGAGCAGCAGCGCAGGGCGGCACTGGAGATGCAGGAGATCGAGCACCGCTACGCCAAGTCCGCGCTTCAGGTGCGGCTGCTGGGCGAGGTCGCGGAGCAGTGGCGGGAGTTCCTGGCCGGCGGTCTGGCCGGGGTGCGGCACGACGACGAGACCAGTTCCTGGCTCACGCCCTGGGCGGTGCTGCTGGCGGAGCAGCCGGACAAGGCCGCCACCGAGGTCGGCAGCATGTTCCGGCTGCGCCAGGAGCAGTTCGACCGGTACGTCAAGCTCCTGGGTCGGCAGCACAAGGAGTACGAGGCGCGCGATCTGTTCGAGTTCGTCGCGAAGAACGAGCAGCAACTCGGCCAGGCGATGCGGGTCTTCGGGCTGGCCCTGCCGGGCGAGGACGGCTCCGGCGAGGGGCCGGCCGAGCCGCTGCCGCGGCCGGCCCGGACCTGAGCGGCCGCGGGGCGGCTCAGGCCAGCAGCGGACCGGCGAGGAAGGAGAGCCCGGCGACCACGGCCATCAGCCCCGTCCAGACCACCCCCCGGGCGATGTACCGGTGCTTGGCCATCACCACCCGGGCCAGCACCGGGATCAGCTGCCAGATCTCCGCCCGCTCGCTGTCCTCGTCCGGCGGCGGGGGGCTGCCGTCGGCGGCGGCCAGCAGCGGCAGGCTGAACCTGTTCGGGGCGGGCGGCGGCCCCAGCCGGGGGCGGAGCGCCTGGACGACGCAGTACACGGCCGGCAGGAACGCGGCCACATGCAGTACGAGCAGGGCGACCGCCACCCAGGCTCCGGGGCCGCCGCGTCCCCAGGCCTCCCGCACCACGCCGCCCTGTGGGATCGCGGTGGCCGCCAGCGCCACCTGGACGGCCCCGAGTATGCCGACCTTCGTGTCGGCGAACTGGGCCGACGCCTGGAGCGAGGTGTAGACGGCCAGCCCCGACCGGAGGCCGGCGGCGCCGCCCTCGTCCTCGCCGGAACCTCCGGCGGTGCGGGGGGCTGGGGGAACGGAGCTGGACACGGAAACCTCCTGGCGCCGGGTGGTCGAAGGCTCCCAGTAACTCCCCTGACGTGGCCCGACAACAGTCATAAATGCGGATTCCGCTCACTTTTGGAGAGCCCAGCAATGCCCCTGACACGCATATCTCCCCGCCGCTTCGTCGCCCTGACCCTGACCCTGACCGCCGTCATGGCGGGCAGCGGCTGCGGCGCCTTCGACATGCCCACGGCACAGCCCTGTAACTGGCTGGCCGGTGTCTCCGACGACGCGGGCAGCGCCCGCAAGCAGACCGTCGTGCTCGTGGACCGCAGCTCCTCCACCCGGCCCGACCGGGCCACCGCGGCGACGGCCCGGGTACCGGACTGGGCGGCCACCCTGCTGGCCGCCCCGGGGCTCGCACTGCCGGAGCTGGAGGGCGGGCTGCTGTCCGTCGCCGGCTTCGACGGCACCCGGGCCACCGTGGACTGGCAGGTGGACCGGGTGTCCGTCACACCGGCGAAGGGCAACGAGACGCTCAAGGAGGACCGGCGCGACGCCCGGCGAGGCTGCCTGAAGAAGCGGCTGCGGCAGCTGTCCGCCACGGAGCCGAGCGCCGATCGCACCGACGTGCTCGGTGCCCTCGCCGCGGCCGCCGACCAGCTCGCCCCGGGTGGTGGCCGCCGCCGGATCGTCATGGCGACCGACGGCCTGGCGAACACCGGCTGCGCCGACCTGCGCTCCGCCGGATTCGACGGCGTGCCGGAGATCGAGGCCCTCGTGCGGCGCTGCCGCACGGCGGGCGAACTGCCCGACCTGAAGGGCGCCGAGGTGAGCCTGGTCGGCGTCGGCCGCACGGCCCGGGGCCAGGCCCCGTCGTCGCCGCAGACCGCCTGGCTCGCCTCGCTGTGGACCCGGCTGTGCGAGGCCTCGGGGGCCGCACGGTGCAAGGTGGCCGCCACCGCCCGGTCCCACGCGGCGGGAAAGCGCACCGGGGCCGGGAAGAAGGCCGGCAAGGCCGAACCCGAGGTGAGTTTCCCCGCCGTCTCGGAGCGGCCGGCCGGCCGGGTCACCACCCTCACCCTCCCCGGCTCCGTCCTGTTCGCGACCGACAGCGCGGAGCTGTCCGCGGCGGCCCGCAGCACGCTCGACGACGTCGCACGCCGGGTGCGGGAGCTGCACCCGCTGTCCGTCGCCGTCTCCGGACACACCGACTCGCGCGGCAGCGAACAGCACGGCCGGCAGCTCTCCCTGGCCCGCGCCAAGGCCGTCCGGTCCGCGCTCGTCCAGCGCCGGATCGCCGTCGCGTCGGCGCGCGGCTACTCGGACGACCGGCCCAGCTGCACACCCGAATACCGCGACGGCGTACCGGACTACGCGGCCATGGCCTGCAACCGCCGAGTGGAGGTCGCCGTGACGGTGCGCCGCTGACCGGCCCCGGGCCGCCACCCGACTCCCCGACGCAAACCCGGCTCTGAAGCAAAGGACTCGTCCATGTCCCACAAACACCGAGGCATCCCCTGTCACCACGGGTGCGGATGCGACATCCGGCACCTGGTGAAGGGCGCCGAACAGGGCCCCGAACGGGAGCCCGAGCACCTGGACAACGGTGAGATGCGGATGCTGCTGCGCGCGGCCCGCGAGGTCGCCGAACTCGTCGGCCACAACCGCGAGCAACTCGCCGCCGCACGTGCCCGCACCATCGACGCCCACGCCAGAACCGAGGAGACGATCCACTCCCTGGCCCGCTTCGAGGCCGCCGCCTCCCTCCGCACGGCCCGGACGGCCCACGAGGCGGTCGAGGCCCGCCATGTGGCGGACGGGGCCCACGACCGGCGCCGCCGCGAGATGTGGATCCGGGTGCTGCGCTGGCCGGTCATCGGTGCCATGGCCGTGTTCGACGCCTGGTACTTCATGCGGGTCTTCCAGTACCTCACCGTCAGCGAGGAGGACGTCTCGCTGCTCGAACAGACGGTCTCCTTCCTGCCGGGTGTCGTGCTGGCCCTGGCCCTGATGCTGTCCGGGCACGCCATCGCGGCCCCGCTGCACCGGATACGCGAAGGGCTGCACGCGCTCCGCGAGCGCCGCCCCGTGCTCGCGCTGCTCGGCTCGCTCACCCTGCCCGCCCTCTACCTGGCCGCCGTGCTGTTCACCGTCACCGTGTGGGCGGTGCTGCGGGCCCGCGACACCGGAGTGGAGGAGGGAGCGATCGAGGGCGCCCGGTACGCGCCCGGCTGGGTCGCGGTGCTGATGCTGGTGCTCGCGATCACCGCCGTCGCCATGAAGGTCGTCGCGCACAACCCGTACGCGGACAGCGCCGCCGAGGCCCGCCGCGGTCTGCTGCGCACCCGGATGACGTACGCCTGGCTGGTGGGGCGGACCGGCCAGGCCCTGCGCGAGCACGAGCAGGCCTGGAGCGACCTGTGCGCGCTGCGGGACGAACTGGCCTCCCATGTCCGGCTGGAGAGCATGCGCGTCTGGGAGGCGGCCATCCTCACCGCCCGTATGCTGCACGGCCAGGCCGGTCCGACGCCGCCCACCCCGGCCCTCCCGGGCGACGGGCCGGTGCAGGCGCCGACGGCGGCCTGGATGGCGCCGCTCTTCGCCGGTGTGGTCGAGCCGCCCCCGGAACTCGGCCCGCTGGTCGAGGCGCACCGCATCGCCCTCACCTGCGCCCCGGCCGAACTGCGCCTGCGCCGCGCCGAACTGATCGGCCGCATCGACCGCCAGCTCGGCCCGGCACAGGCGGCCTGAGGCGCCGGGCGGCGTGAGGCGCGGGCGGCCCGCTTCGGGGCTGCCGCCGCGTCAGGGGGCCGACGGGCGGGCGCGCAGCTCCTTCTTGAGGATCTTGCCCGTGGGCCCCTTGGGCAGCTCGTCGACGATCCGGATCTCGCGCGGGTACTTGTAGGCGGCCAGCTGCTGCCGGCAGTGCGCGGTGAGGTCCTCGGGGGTGGCCCGCGCGCCGGGGGCGAGGCTGACGACGGCGACGACCTCCTCGCCGAGCCGGTCGTCGGGGCGGCCGACGACCGCGGCCTCGGCGACGGCGGGATGGGTGTGCAGGACCTCCTCGACCTCGCGCGGGTAGACGTTGTAGCCACCGCGGATGACCAGGTCCTTCTTGCGGTCGACGACGAAGAAGTAGCCGTCGTGGTCCTGGTGGCCGAGGTCTCCGGTGTGCAGCCAGCCGCCGCGCAGCGCCTCGGCGGTCTCCTCGGGCCGCCCGTGGTAGCCCTTCATGACGTTGTGGCCGCGGACGAGGATCTCGCCGACGTGGTCGGGGCCCGGTGGCAGGACGGCACCGGTGTCGTCGACGATGCGGACCTCCACGCCCCAGATCGGCTTGCCGATGGAGAGCACCCTGCGCTGCTCGGCGCTGATGTTGAAGGTCGTGGTGCTGGCCGTCTCCGACAGGCCGTAGCCCTCCAGGACGGCCACGCCGGCGAACTTCTCCTCGAAGGCGCGGAGGACCTCGCCGGGCAGCGGCGCGCCGCCGCAGACGCCGACCCGCAGCGCGCCGAGGTCCCGGCCGGCGATGTCGGCCTGCAGCAGGGCGGTGTACATGGTGGGGACGCCGGCGAAGATCGTGCAGCGGTGCCGTTCGAGGGCGTCGAGGACCGCTGCGGACTCGAAGCGCGGTACGAGGGCGAGGGTCCCCCCATGGCGTACGGCCATGTTGAGGACGCCGGAGAGGCCGAAGACATGGAAGAGCGGCAGGACGGCGAGGGCGACGTCGTCGGGGCGGTAGCCGAACACCTCTCCGGTGACGGTGCAGTTCATATAGAGCTGGAAGTGGGTCAGCTCGGCGCCCTTGGGGCGGCCGGTGGTCCCGCTGGTGTAGAGCAGGACGGCGGTGTCGTCGGAGCCGGTCGGCGCGATCTCGCCGGTGTCGTCCACGGCGTACAGCTCCGCGTAGGGGCGGGTGCCGGCGATCGTCCGGTCGCTGCCGGGCAGCGGGACGACGTAGGTGGCGACGCCGTCGGCGAGCTCGGCGCCCTTGACGGCCTGGTCCGCGAACTCCTCGAAGGTGACCAGGAGTTCGACGCCGGCGTCGCGGAGCTGGTAGGCGATCTCGGGGGCCGTCAGCAGCGGGTTGAGCGGGACCATGACCAGTCCGGCCTTGAGGATGCCGAAGTAGGTGAACAGGAACTGCGGCACGTTGGGCAGTTGGACGGCGACCCTGGCTCCGGGCCCCAGGCCCAGGGCCCGCAGTGTGGCCGCGAGGCGACCGGACGCCTGGTCGGCCTGGGCGTAGCTGACGGTCAGCTCCCCGAGGTGGCACAGGGGCTTGTCCGGGTGGGATCGGCGGGATTCACGCAGAGCGGTCGCGAGATTGAAGCTCATCCGGGCTCCTGGCGGGCTGCGGCTCGTATCACGCGGGGCATCGATGGGCGGTACAACGATGGCTGCCGAGCATAGGGAGCCGCTAAGCATCGCTCAACAGCGCCTGCGTCACCCGGGACGCCGGAAGCCGCGCGAGGGACGGAATCCAGCCGGAATCACGGGGAATCGGCCGGAGGTCGCCCCCGATGCGGCGCACAACGCTGACGCAGCTGATCACTCCTCAGTGGATCAGAATGCTAAATATGGGGCATGACGGAAAAATTCCGGCGAGAGGGTGACGCCCCACAGCGGTCGTCGCCCTCCCCCCGGCAACCCCTCCGCTCGCTGCTGGAGGCGCACAGCGTCGCCGGCCAGGTGTTCGTGTTGCAGCTCGCCCTTGTGGTGCTGCTGGCCGTCGCGGCCGTGCTGGCCCTGGTCTTCCAGGCACAGGGCGCGCTCACGCAGGAGGCCCGTCAGCGCTCGGTCGTCGCGGCCGAGATCTTCGCGCACGCGCCGGGCACCCTCGCCGCCATGAAGTCCGCCGACCCCAGCACGGTGTTGCAGCCCCAGGCGGAGGCGGCCCGGAAGGGCTCCGGCGTCGACTACATCGTCGCGTTCCGTCCCGACGGCATCCGCTGGACCCACCCGGACCCGCGCCTGATCGGCAAGCGTGTCGTCGGCGGCTCCTTCCAGCCGGCCCTGCGCGGCAAGGCGTTCACCGCCACCGTCTCCTCGGCCCTCGGCCCCGCGGTGAACACCGTGGTCCCGGTCGTCGACCGGGACCGCTCGGTCGCCGGGCTGGTGTCCGTCGGCATCCGCATCCAGCGGACCGAAGAGCGGGTGGTCGACCAGCTGCCGCTGCTGCTCGGCTTCGCGGCCGCGGCGCTGCTGCTGGGCACCGGCGGGGCGGTGCTGATCAACCGCCGGCTGCGGCGGCAGACCCACGGGCTGTACCCGGCCGAGATGCGGCGGATGTACGACCACCACGACGCGGTGCTGCACGCCGTACGGGAGGGCGTGCTGATCATCAGCAGTGAGGGGCGGCTGCTGCTGGCCAACGACGAGGCACGGCGGCTGCTCGGCCTGCCCGAGAGCGCGGTGGCGGACCGGCTCCCGGTCGCCGGCCTGGGCCTGGAGCCCCGGCTGAGCGCGCTGTTGACCTCCGGCCGGGAGGTGACCGACGAGGTGCATCTGGCGGGCGACCGGCTGCTCGCCGTCAACGTCCGGCCGACCGCCCCCTACGGCGGCCCGGCCGGGTGCGCGGTGACGCTGCGGGACACCACCGAACTGCGGGCGGTCTCCGGCGCGGCGGAGGTGGCACAGGAGCGGCTGAAACTGATCTACGACGCGGGGCTGGGCATCGGCACCACGCTGGATGTGTCGCAGACCTCCCAGGAACTGGCCGAGGTCGCGGTCCCCCGGTTCGCCGACGTCGTCACCGTCGAGCTGTTGGAGCCGGTGCTGCGCGGGGACGAGCCGGAGAGCGGGTCGGGCACCGATCTGCGGCGGATGGCGGTCCGCGGCGTCACCGAGGACTCGCCCGTCTACCAGGTCGGCGAGGTGCTCAGATTCCCGCCCGGCACGCCGATGGCATCGAGTCTGGAGAGCGGCCACCCGGTCCTCGTCGACGACATGGGCAGCTCCCACGAGTGGCGGGAGCAGGATCCCACGGCCACCCAGCGGATCCTGGACATCGGCATCCGCTCGGTGATCGCCGTCCCGCTGCAGGCGCGGGGGGTGGTGCTGGGACTGGCCAACTTCTGGCGGTCCGCGGCCTCCGGCGGCTTCACGGGGGAGGATCTGTCCTTCGCCGAGGAGCTGGCCGCGCGGGCCGCGGTCTCGATCGACAACGCCCGCCGCTACACCCGCGAGCACACCCTCGCCGTCACCCTGCAGCGCAGCCTGCTGCCGCAGGCCCTGCCCGCGCAGACCGCCCTGGAGGTGGCGCACCGCTATCTGCCCGCGCAGGCCGGCGTCGGCGGCGACTGGTTCGACGTCATTCCGCTGCCCGGCGCCCGGGTCGCCCTGGTCGTCGGCGATGTCGTCGGCCACGGTCTGCACGCCGCCGCCACCATGGGCCGGCTGCGTACCGCGGTGCACAACTTCTCCGCGCTCGACCTGCCGCCCGACGAGCTGGTCAACCACCTGGACGAACTGGTCGGTCATATCGACACCGACGAGGCGCGGGCGGCCGGCGGGGCCGCGGGCGAGGGGAACCCGGCGGACGACGAGGCCTTCTGGCCGGGCGTCAGCAGCGAGGGCGACGGCGTCCGCCCGGAGGGCAGCCGTACCGGGATCACCGGCGCGACCTGCCTGTACGCCATCTACGACCCGGTCGGGGGCCGGGCCACCGTGGCCCGGGCGGGCCATCCGGGACCGGCCCTGATCCGCCCCGACGGGACCGTCACCTTTCCCGAGGTGCCGGTCTCGCCGCCCCTGGGCCTGGGCGGCAGCGTGCCGGTGGAGACCGCGGAACTCACCCTGGCCGAGGGCTCCCGGCTGGTGCTGTACACGAACGGGCTGGTCGAGGACCGCGACCGCGATATCGACACCGGACTGGAGCTGCTGCGCAGCGCTCTGGCCTCCGGGGCGGACCGCACCCCGGAGCAGACCTGTACGGCGGTCCTGGACGCCGTGCTGCCCGCGCACCCCAGCGACGACATCGCCCTGCTGGTGGCCCGTACCCGGCTGCTGGACCCCGCGCGGGTCGCCGAATGGGAGGTGCCCTCGGACCCGGCGGCCGTCGCCCCCATCCGGTCCGCCTGCCTGCGCAGGCTGGAGTCCTGGGGGCTGGAGGCGATCGCGTTCACCACCGAGTTGATCCTCAGCGAGCTGATCACCAACGCCATCCGCTACGGCGCCCAGCCCATCCGGGTGCGGCTGCTGCACGACCGCGCCCTGATCTGCGAGGTCTCCGACGGCACCAGCGCCTCGCCGCATCTGCGCCGGGCCGCGACCACCGACGAGGGCGGCCGAGGCCTGTTCCTCGTCGCGCAGTTCGCCGAGCGCTGGGGCACCCGTTACGCCCCGGGCGGCAAGGTCATCTGGACCGAGCAGACCCTGGACAGCGGTGAACCGGAGCCCGGCCCGGAGTCGTTGGACGACATCCTCGACCAGTGGGACGACGTGCCCACGAGGTGAGGTGGGCCCTGGCCGGTGGCCGGGCCGCTTCCGGTGGATCAGCCCGAGCGGATCCACCGCGGTGGTCCTAGGGTCGGTGGAGGGGACGACGACCCGATCTGGAGGCCCGATGGTGCCGCTGCCCCAAGCCCGTGATGTCGCCCCGCGACTGGCCACCGGCGCGTTCATCGTGAACAGCGGGCTGACCAAGCTGCGGGCGGACCAGGCGACCGCCGAGGGCCTGCACGCGATGGCCCGTACGGCGTATCCGTTCCTGGAGAGGATTCCGGCCGAGCGGTTCACCCGGCTGCTGGCGTGCACGGAAGTCGCGGTGGGGAGCGCGCTACTCGCGCCGTTCGTGCCGACCCGGCTGGCCGGGCTGGCGCTGACCGGGTTCGCCGGCGGGCTGGTCGGCCTGTACCTGCGGGTCCCCGGGATGCGGGAGCCGGGCAGTCTGCGACCGACCCCGGACGGGGTGCCGATGGCCAAGGACACCTGGATGCTGGGGATCGGGCTGGGGTTCCTGAGCGCGTCGGGCAGAGCGCGGCGGGCGGCCCGCCGCGGGCGGTGCGCCGCCCGGCACCGGCACCACCACCCCCACCGGTGCCGCTGTCACTGCCACTGACCTCCTCTCCTCCGGCCTCCCCTGTGCCGCGGCTCCGCTCAGCGGCCGGGGCCGGTGCCGGCCGCCGCCTGCCGGCGGAGCGCGCGAACGGCGGCCGCGCAGCCCGCGCCCGCGAGGCCGGCGAGCAGCAGCACCAGCAGGCTCGTCCGGTCGGGCTGTTGGAAGGCCAGGTCCGAGCGCTGGTTGAGCACGAAGCCGTCGTAGAACAGCCAGCCCACCAGGGCGACGGCGGGCACCAGCAGCGGTCTGGCCAGCGCGGAGACGGCCACGGTCAGCGCGGTGAAGACGGCGAGCGCCACGGCGGTGTGCGGCGTCTGGCCGGTCAGCAGCAGGGCGGTCGCCAGCAGCGCCGCGCCGACGGCGCCGAGCGGCATGGCGAGGTCGCCGGCGAGGGTGCGGGTGGGCGGCGCCCGGTGGGCGACGCCCGGAGGGCGCAGCGCGGCGCGCGGGAAGCCGGCGATGTGCACGATGCGCGGGCGCCGGAGCGGCGTCGGGGAGTGAAGCGCAGCCATGGGAAGCACCTCCTGCCGTAGGGCCTGGGCCCTGCCGTCAGTCTGCGCGCCCCGGCGGTGTCCGAGCGCCGCGGTGGCGTCTGTTGACGCGGTACGTACGCACTACGGCCGGATACTGACACTGCCTTGACGCCCGGGGCCGGCGCCGCCGATGTCGCCGGGCGCGGGGCGGGCCGGATCGCCGGGCGCACGGTGTTGCATACTCGCTGCTCGTTGCCGAAAGCAGCCCGAACCCACGACCGACGAACGGCAGGACGCATCCGCATGACCACCCCCACACAGGCGGACCCCACGCCTGCCGTCCCCGCCGCCCAGCGGTGGCGCGGCTGGCTGCTGGACGGACTGAGCAGTCGCACCGCCCGGCACTCCGGGCCGCACGGCACCCCGCCGGCCGAGCACAAGGGGCATTCCTGGTGGCGCGTCATGTGCCTCACGGGCGTCGACTACTTCTCGACCCTGGGCTACCAGCCGGGCATCGCGGCGCTGGCGGCCGGACTGCTCTCGCCGTTCGCCACCCTCGTACTGATCGCGCTGACCCTGCTCGGCGCCCTGCCCGTCTACCGCAGGGTCGCCAAGGAGAGCCCCAACGGTGAGGGCTCGATCGCCATGCTGGAGCGGCTGCTGCCCTGGTGGGCGGGGAAGCTGCTGGTCCTGGTGCTGCTCGGGTTCGCCGCCACGGACTTCGTGATCACCATGACGCTGTCGGCCGCGGACGCCTCGGCGCACGTGGTGGAGAACCCCTTCGCTCCGCAAGCGCTGCACGGCGCCAACCTGTGGATCACGCTGGTGCTGCTGGCGGCCCTGGGCGCGGTCTTCCTCAAGGGCTTCCGGGAGGCGATCGGCATCGCCGTCGGACTCGTCGGTACCTACCTGGTGCTCAACGTCGTCGTGCTGGCCACCTCGGCCTGGCAGGTCATCTCGCACCCCGTGGTGGTCGGCGACTGGTGGGGCGCGATGAGCGCCCAGCACTCCTCGCCGCTGGCGATCGCGGGGGTGGCGCTGCTGGTCTTCCCCAAGCTGGCGCTGGGCATGTCCGGTTTCGAGACCGGTGTGGCCGTCATGCCGCAGGTCCGGGGCGAGGCCACCGACACCGACGTGCGGCCGGCGGGCCGGATCCGCGGCACCCGCAGGCTGCTGACCACCGCGGCCCTGATCATGAGCGGCTTCCTGCTGCTGTCGAGCCTGGCCACCACCCTGCTGATACCGCAGAAGGAGTTCGAGACGGGCGGCTCGGCCAACGGCCGTGCCCTGGCCTATCTGGCGCACGGGCACCTGGGCGAGGCGTTCGGCACCGTCTACGACATCTCCACCATCGCCATCCTCTGGTTCGCCGGCGCCTCGGCGATGGCCGGGCTGCTGAACCTCGTGCCGCGCTATCTGCCCCGCTACGGCATGGCCCCGGAGTGGACCCAGGCGGTCCGCCCGCTGGTGCTGATCTTCCTGGCGATCGCCTTCGGCGTCACCGTCGTCTTCGACGCCAGCGTCGACGAGCAGAGCGGGGCGTATGCGACCGGTGTGCTGGTGCTGATGCTCTCGGCGTCCTTCGCCTCCACCGTCGCCGCCCGCCACCGTCGGCTGCGGGCGGCCACCATCGGATTCGGCGCCATCACCCTGGTGTTCGGCTACACCCTGGTCACCAATGTCATCGAGCGGCCCGACGGCCTGAAGATCGCGCTGCTGTTCATCCTCGGCATCCTGCTGACCTCGTTCGCCTCCCGCGTCCACCGCGCCTTCGAACTGCGCGCCACAGAGGTCGACTTCGACGAGACCGCGGTGCGCCTGATCGACGCCGCGACGGCGGCCGGGCCGCTGCGGGTGATCGCCAACGAGCCCGATGAGCGGGACGCCGCGGAGTACCAGGAGAAGGAGTACAGCCAGCGCGAGGAGACCCATATCCCCGACGGCCGTCCCGTGCTGTTCCTGGAGGTGACCGTCCGGGATTCCTCGGACTTCACCAGCAATCTGCACGTCCAGGGCGAGGAGCGGTACGGGGCGCAGATCCTGCGGGTGGAGGGTGCCGGAGTGGCCAACACCATCGCCGCCGTGCTGATGCAGCTGCGCGAGCACACCGGGCAGGTGCCGCACGCCTACTTCAACTGGACCGAGGGCCACCCCTTCAGCCATCTGCTGCGGTTCCTGGTCTTCGGCGACGGCGAGGTCGCTCCGGTCACCCGCGAGGTCCTGCGCCGCGCCGAGCCCGATCTCGCCCGACGCCCGCGCATCCACGTCGGCTGACGGCCGGACGCCACCACTGAACCCGCCCGGCCGGCCGCCGGGCGGGTTCAGCCGCGTCGGCCGAGCGCCTTCGCCTTCGTGTGCGACCAGCCGGTCAGCAGCACGCCCACGGCGACCAGCGCCAGATGGGCGGTGAGCGCGCCGCCGAAGCCGCCACCGAGCCGGCCCAGCAGGCCGGTGTTGTCGTGGTCGACGAGCAGCCGGATGGCGCCCTGCGCGAAGAGCACCATCACCACGGCGCCGATGCCCTGCAGGATGTCGTACTTCATCGGTGTCCCCAAAGTCCCCTCGTAGAGTTCCGCGCCGCATTGCGCGTCGGGTTTCCTGCCGCCTTGCGCGTCGGTTATTGCGCGCCCTCAGGACGTTACGAACGTATCATCGAGAAAGTGACGACCGGCGGGCTATTCACCGGTGAATTCGCTTTTCGTCACACAATTTCAGGTGCGGGAAAGGGGAATGATGCGTGACGAAAAGAAGCCGGCGACCGGGCCGGTGTGCCGGATGTGCCGTGCGGCGCTGGCCCCTCCCCGGCGCGGCCGGCCGGCGCTCTACTGCTCGCGCGGCTGCCAGGCGAAGGCCTACCGGCGGCGCAAGCAGACACCGGCTCCGGCCGCCGAGCGACCGGCGGTGACCGGCGCCCAGGCCCGCCGGCGCCGGCAGGTGGCCGAGGCGCTGTGGCGGATCGCCGCCGAGCGGGGGCTGCACGCCGCGAGCCTGCGGGAGGTGGCGGCCGAGGCCGGTGTGTCGCTGCGCGCGGTGCAGTACCACTTCGAGAGCAAGCACCATCTCCTGGTCACCGCGCTGCACCTGCTCCACGAGGAGAACGAGCGGATCGCCCGCTCCCGTGTCCCCCACGACCCCGCCGACCCGCGCGCCCTGCTGCGCGCGGTGCTGGAGGAGTTCCTTCCGGTGGACGCCCAACGTGCCACCGCGCTACGGGTGTTCGCCGCCTACTACGCCCGGAGCCTGACCGATCCCGCGCTGGCCGAGGTGTTCCTCGCCGCCGAACAGCCCCTGGAACGGCTGGTGGCCGACCTCATCAGGGCGGCGCAGGACGCCGGGCGGACCGCGCCCGGCCTCGACGCCTGGCACGAGGCCGATCTGCTGGTCTCCGGGGCGATCGGGCTGGGCGGCGATGTGCTGCACCACCGCCGCACGCTGGACGACGTACGCCGCACCCTCGACTACCACCTCGACAAGATCTTCGCCGGGGACCCGGCGCGCACGGCGCGGGTCCCCGGCGAAGGGTCGGACGGATGCCAGGACGGTCAGCGGGTGGCGGGCTCCGGGTAGAACTCGCGCGGCCGGCCGCGGTGGTCCTTGAGGCGGCCGAGCAGGCTCGCCGGGTATTCGACGAGCCAGTAGCTCGCCGCCGCCGCGGGCAGCGCCACCGCGAAGACGATCAGCAGGGCCAGCGGGAAGCCCGCCTGGCCGGCGGGCAGCAGCCCGGCCTTGTGGAGCTGGAGCATCACCGGCTCGTGCCAGATGAAGAGGGAGTAGCTGACCAGGCCGACGGCGGTGAGCCAACGGGCCGTCAACATCCGGTGCCAGCGGGTCTGCCGCCGTACGTGGACGGTGCCGAAGACCAGCCCGGCCCACAGGAGCGAGGCGAGCGGGTGGTAGAAGGTGAAGGTGAAGTTCTCCGGTCCGGAGTCCAGGGAGAGGGCGAACAGCCCGGCCAGCCCCAGCCCGGCCAGCGGCAGCGCGGAGCGCGGACCGAGCCGGCCCCGGTCACCGAGCGCGACCACCGCCACGGCCAGCCCCATCCCGGCCGCGAAGCCGCCGAACCGGGCCTGCGGGCCGAAGTACACCACCCAGTCGGTGTGCGGCACACCGAACACGTAGTGGGCGACGGCGATCCAGGCCAGCGGCGCGGCGAACAGCACCCCACACCCCGCCGCGCACACCGCCACCCGGCTGCCGCGCCGCCGCAGCGGCCGGCAGGCGCGGACCGCGAGCGGCCCGAGCGCCACCAGCAGGAGGTAGAACAGCACCTCCAGCGAGAGCGACCAGGTGGGGCCCAGGGTGTAGAAGATCCGCTGCTGGTCGAAGACATGGGTGAAGGTGAGGTGCTCGACCAGGTCCCGCCAGTCGCCGGGCAGGGTCGGGTTGCGCATCGCCCAGACGACCAGGACCGCCAGGACGTACAGCGGCAGGATCCGGATCGTCCGCCGGAAGAGGAACAGCCGGGCGGGCTTGGTCGAGCGCCCGTCGATCGCGGCCCGCGCGTACGACAGCGTCAGCAGATACGCGGACAGCACGAAGAACACGTCGATCACTTCGAGGGACAGCACCGCGCCGAGCACCGGGTCGTCGACCGGCGGGTGGGCGCCCTCGGCGTCGTAGCGGAAGTACTGCTGCCAGACGTGGAAGACGACGGTGCTCAGCGCGGCGAGCCCGCGGAAGCCGTCGATGGCGCTCGCCCGGGCGGGGGCGGGGGCGGCGCTCATCGGCGGGCCACCGCCTTGGTGGCGGCCCGCGGCGTGACCCGCCACTGCCGGTCTCCCAACGCCTCCTTCAGATGGGCCTGTCGGGCCACCATGTTCTTGAAGTGGCTGTAGAAGAACGTCGAGACGAGGAAGTACGACCAGAACCACCGGCGGCGGGCGCGCAGTTCGGGGACCGCGAGCCGCCAGGCGAAGAGCGCCTGCACGGGGCCGGCCGCCATGGTGAACAGCACGGCCAGTACGCACACCGGCACGGCCCAGTCCAGCCTGTGCAGGCCGCCGGCCCGCCAGGCCGAGTACAGCAGGATCGGCAGGATCTGCAGCGTCAGCCAGGGCTGCACCTCGCGCCAGCCCAGCAGGACGAACAGTCCGAGCTTCTGACGTGCCGTGAACACCGGCGAACGCAGCCCGCGCCACAGGTGCTTGAGCGAGACCTGGAGCCACCCCTGCGCCCAGCGGGAGCGCTGGTTCCACAGGGCCTTCAGGGTGGTGGGCGCGAGTTCGCGGGAGATCAGGGTGCGGTCGACGGCGAACCGGGCGCCCTCGCCCAGTGCGCGCAGCGTGGAGTCGATGTCCTCGGTCAGCATCGAGCCGTGCATCCGGGTGCGGGCGAGCAGGTCGGTGCGCCAGAAGCCGTTCGAGCCGCCGAAGACACCGAATCCGTAGAGCCGGGTGCGGCCCGGGTGGCTGACCGCGTAGATCGCCTCGAACTCCACCGCGACCAGCTCGGCGACCCGGGAACTCTCGCCGTTGCGTATCACGCAGTGGCCCTGGACGACGTCGTGGCCGTTGGACAGCCAGTGCCAGGCGTCCTTGAAGGCGGTCGGGGCGGGGTGGTGGTCGGCGTCGAAGATGCCGACGAACTCGCCGCGGACGCGGGTGACCGCGGCGTTGATGTTCTGCGCCTTGGAGGTGGAGCCGGCGACCGGCAGCAGCACCAGCCGCGGGTCGCGGGCGGCGATCTCGCGCAGGGTGTCCTCGACGGGCAGCGGGTGCGGCGTGTTGTACGCCAGCACGATCTCCAACTCGTCGGGGTAGTCCAGCCTCAGGAACGACTCGACCGTGTCGACGATGGTCGCGGCCTCATTGGGCAGATAGGCGGCGATGACGGCGCTGGCGGGCGGGTACGGCGCTCCGGGGCGCTCGGGACGGGCCGCGGCGTCGAGCGAGAAGAGGCACTCCAGCACGATCAGCAGCGCGGACAGCACCAGCCCGGCCACCACCACCCAGTACATGGCCGAGCCCAGGTCCCAGCCCAGCGCATAGGTCTGCTGGTAGAGCAGGAACGGCACGGCCACCCCGAGCAGCAGCGCCAGGACCGGGGAGAGCGCCGAGAGGGCGGGGCGCAGCAGCGCGCTCAGCGGCGGGCGCCGGTGGCGCTGCGGTGCGCCGCGCATCCAGGGCGCGTACCGCACCGGCCGCAGATCCCGGTGGCGCAGCGCCTCCTGTACGGCGTCCCGGGCCTGCTCGACGGCCTCGGTGCCGTCGGCGCATCCGGTCAGCGGCAGCCAGCCGACGGCCGGGGTGAGGCGGACGTTCTCGTCGGCGACGATGAAGCGGGTGCCGGCCACGGTGGCGGCGAACCGCTCCAGTCCGCGGCGGGCGGTCTCCTCGTCGACGCCGGGCAGCAGCATCAGCAGATGGCCGTCGTCGTCCCAGCCGAGCCGGTCGCAGAAGCTGCCGAGCCGCTCGGCCAGACCGGCCAGCCGCTCGGCGACCTCCCGGCGCACCCGCTGCCCGAGCCGGGCTTCCAGGGCGGCCATCTCGGCCACCGAGACCACGGCGAGCACGCCGCCGTGCCGGGCCGCTTCGGGGCGCTGCAGTTCGCGGTCGAGTTCGTCCAGGAAGTGCGGATGGGAGTAGAGCCCGGTGCGCGGATCGCGCGGCAGGCTCTCGACCGGTACGGGCACCCGGCGGAGTTTGGCCTCGATACGGGCGGACAGCTCCCCCGGATCGAAGGCCTCGGGTATGCAGTCGTCGGCGCCGTGGCGCAGCATGTCCACCACGCCGGACGGCTCCGGGGTGTCGGTGACCATGAGCAGCGGCAGCGCCCGCCCCGCGGACGCGGTACGGACCTCGCGGATCACCGCGAGGCCGCTCTCGTGGGGTGCGCCGTGTGCGTCGAGGGCGACGACGGCGTCCGGGTGCGCCTGCCCCATGCGCCGGTCGACCTCGCCGGGCGGGGCGTGGCTGACCTCGTGGCCGGTGGCGCGCAGGGTCCGGGTGAGGCGCTCCAGGCGCGGTCCCGGAGCGCCGACGACCAGTACGTGCCCGCCGTCGCGGGCGTGGTCGGCGCAGTCGTGCGGGGCGCGGTCCCCGTCGTCGAGCAGGGCCAGGGGTGAGCCCTGGGAGTTGCCGTGGTGCGAAATGAGCACCTGGGAATGTCCTTTCGTGCAAGGAGACATGCGAAAGCGGTCCGGTCGCCGGGTATGCGGCGTTTTTCCGGACCTTCGGCCGTCAGCCGGCCGCCGGCCGCGTGGCCGTCAGCTGCATGGCGGGCGCGACGCCTCGGTCGCTCTCGGCGTCCGTCTCTCCGCGGGACGGACGGGGAAGGGGCGGCGGGCCGCTAAGGCAGGCTCCAAGCCGGGGAACGCGCAGGCGCGTTCGAGCACTGATCGCATATGAGGGGGTCCCATCCTGATCGGATTGTGGGGGGAGGACCGGATGTCGGTGTGCCGCCGGCCGGCTCCGCGGGACGGGGTCGGTCGGCAACGCCAGCCTCGGGGGTCACTGTGACACCACCCCCTCATCCACGTAACGCTCTCATTACAGAGCGCCGTCCGGGCGATCTCGTGACGCGCTACCGCCCGGTAAGCACCGAGGCATCGGCTATACCCAGTAAGTGAGTTGATGAGCGAATTAGGACAGATAGTGCACATCTCTCGCACCCGCCCATCCGTCGGACCCGGAACCTTCGACTCCAAGGGAACTGGAGCTTCGTACGTATGGACCATCTGTTAATCTGCCCGCCCCTGGAGCTTCCTCCAGCCTCCCGCCCCCCAAGCACCCCTCGAACGAAGGGTGCAGCGAGGTGTCCCGTACGTGTACAGCACTCCCTTCTCTCCCGCAGAGGCCAGATCCGCGCGGGCCCGGGTGGGCCTGAGTACGGCTCAGGTCGCCCAGGCCATGACGGCGTGCGGCGCGCCGGTCCGTCCCGAGCTGATCGAGGCCTGGGAGTACGGCTCCCAGGCACCGACCGAGCCTCAGCTGTTCGCCCTCGCCGATGTCCTGTGGTGCCCGCCGACCGTGCTGATGGGCATCGAGCCGCGGACGCTCGCCGAACACCGGATGGCCCGCCAGTTGAGCGTGGAACGGCTGGCACAGCTGATCGGCATGGACCCGGCCCGGTACTGGGCCGCCGAGTCGGCACAGCAGTGGAGCGGTGACTACCGGCAGACCAAGGCGCTGGTGGAGGCACTGGGGCTGTCGCTGCGCAAGCTGATCGGGGTGATGGGCCGGGACGACGAACTGGCCGGACATCTGCGGTCGGCCATCGACGGGCGCTGGAAGGCGCACGTCGGAGCGGTCACCGAGATCACCACGCTGAACAAGACCCGGGTGAGCGACGCGCTGCGCACGATGCACGCGGAGTTCGCGGAGTTCTCCGAGCGCTACATGGGGCATGTGGTGGCGCGGAACGACGACTCCCGGCTCAAGGAGGTCGCGGCCGAGCGCTCGGCGTATCTGCGCAGGCTCGCCGACCACTTCTGGGAGCTGATCGGCGAGGCGGGCGAGGCACCGCCCTTCAACACCGTGACCACACACTGACGGCACCGGCGGGGACGGCGGCGACAGGCGGGCGGGGAGGGACCGGATTCCGGTTCCCTCCCCGCCCGCGGCCGTCGGCGGCCTTCAGTGGGCGGGAGTCCCCCAGGGCGGGCCCTGCGGGTCGTGCGGGGCCTGCGCCTGGTAGCCGCCGCCCTGCGGGTGCTGCGGCGCCGGCGGGCTGTAGCCGCCCTGCGGGTGGTGCGGGCCCGGCCGGCCGTACGGCTCCGCCGGCTCGTGCGCACCGGCCGGCTGGTGCGCCTCCACCGGCTCGTCGGCCTCGATCTCGTCCCAGTCGATCTCCATCGCCTTGCGGCCGGTGAAGACGTTGAAGAAGAGGTTCAGCAGGACGGCGGACAGGCTGCCCAGCGTGATCCCGCTGTTGAGGACCGCGCGGACGTCCTCCGGCATCCGCTCGAAGAACGGCGCGACCGCGCCCGGCAGCAGCGCGGCGGCGAGGCTGACCGCCAGGATCAGGGCGTTGCGCTCCTCACGCAGATCGACCTTGCCCAGGATCTGGATGCCGACCGCGGCGACCATGCCGAACATCGCGATCGCGGCACCACCGAGCACCGGGTGCGGGATCGCGGCCACCACGCTGCCCGCCTTGGGCAGCAGCCCCATGACGATCATGAAGCCGCCGGCCGCGACCACCACGAAGCGGCTCATCACCTTCGACATCCGCACCAGGCCGATGTTCTCGGCGAAGGCCACATAGGGGAAGGAGTTGAAGACACCGCCGAGGACGGTGGCGACACCGTCGGCGCGCAGCGCGTTGGCGACGGTGGTGTTGTCGACCTTCTTGCGCGTGATCTCCCCGATGGCGTAGACGTCTCCGGTCGTCTCCACCATCGTGATCAGCATGACGACGACCATGGCGATGATCGGGAACACCTCGAACTTGGGCATTCCGTAATGGAACGGCGTGCTGACGCCGAACCAGTCGGCGCTGCCCACCGCGCTGAAGTCCGCGTCACCGAGGGCCCAGGCGACCGCGGTGCCGACGACCAGGCCGAGCAGTACGGCGAGACTGCTCAGGTACGACTTCCCGAGCCGGACGACGAGCAGGATGAACACCAGGGTGCCCAGCGCGTACAGCAGGTTCTTGGTGTCGCCGTACTCGGGGTGCCCCTTCAACTGCGCGCCGCCGGCCGCGTCCTGCAGGCCCTGTGGGATGAGGGTGAGGCCGATGACGGTGAGGATCGTGCCGATGACGATCGGTGGGAAGTACTTCACCAGCTTGCTGAAGAAGGGCGCGAACAGGAAGGTCGCTATACCCGCCGTGATCACCGCGCCGTAGACGACGAGCAGCCCGGCGGTGCCGCCGCCCGCCCCCAGCCCGATGGCGATCATCGGCGAGACCGCGGTGAAGGTCACGCCCTGGACCAGGGGCAGCCTGGCGCCGATCTTCCAGACGCCGAGGGCCTGGATGATCGAGGCGACACCACAGGTCAGCAGGTCGGCATTGATCAGATAGACGAGTTCCTCGCGGGAGAGGCCCAGGGCGTTCCCGAGGACGATCGGGACGATCACCGCTCCCGCGTAGAAGGCGAGGACGTGCTGAAAGCCGTAGAGGGTGAGTTTGCCGACGGGAAGGACCTCGTCGACGGGGTGCGCCCGCTGGCCGGGGAACTGCGGGGGGTCTTGTCGGGAGACTCGTGCCATCTCTGCCTTGCCTTCTAGAGGTAGGTGAATAAGAAGGGACCGGCACCGTCGTGTCCGGGATGACAGACGGACCGGCTGGGTCCTACAAAGCCGACGTTTAGCGGTGTTGCCGACACCACGTAGCCCTGTTCTGCACTTTGCGTCCTGGTTCGACAGGACTTCCTTCGATCAGCCGGCAAACTCCGGCATTTCCTTGGAATTTACAGGTTGGGCTAATCGAATTGCTCACCTTAGTTGACCTGCGCCCTTTCTCGCGAGTAACCGGTCGTATTCGCTCGCATAAGGGGCGCTCATACCGCGAAATGCCGTTTTGGGCAGGGACTTTGTGTGCCGCCCCGCCGGTTCGCGAACAGGCGGGGCGTGGCCGGCCGCCGTAAAATCCTGGTATGGCTGAGCGGCCGGACGCGTCCACCGCGCCTGAACTCGTCGTCGAGTCCGACGGCGGCACCCAGGTGATGAGCCCCGGGCGCGTCTATCACGTGGGGCGGGACCCGCAGAGCGAGGTCGTACTGGACGACGCCAGGGTCTCCTGGCACCACGCGGTCCTGCGGGCCGAGGCCGGCCACTGGATGGTGCAGGACGAAGGCAGCACGAACGGCACCTTCGCCGACGGACGCCGCGTCCAGGAGTCCGGGGTCGGGCCGGGCAGCGTGATCCGGTTCGGCAACCCCGCCGACGGGCCGTGCGCGGTGCTCTCCGGAGTGCCGCGGCCGAGCCGGGTCGACCGGCCGTCCGCCGTCTCCCACCCCGCCGGCACCCGCACCTTCCGCCACCCCACCTCCATCCGGCCGATCCCGGCCGCCCGGACCACCCGGATCGGCCGCTCGCCCGACAACGACCTGGTCATCGACGACCTCTCGGTCTCCCGCCGGCACGCCGAACTGCGGGCGGGCCCCGAGGGCTTCGAGATCGTCGACCTGGGCAGCCACAACGGCACCTACCTCAACGGCCAGTCGGTGCAGCGGGCCCCGATGGGCCCCGGCGACATCGTCGGTATCGGCCACACCGCGTTCGCCCTCGTCGGCGACGAGCTGCAGGAGTTCACCGACACCGGTGAGGTGTCGCTGGACGTGCAGGACCTGAGCGTCCGGGTGGACAAGGGCAACAAGACGCTGCTGAACCGGGTGTCCTTCCCGGTGGGCGAGAAGTCGCTGCTCGCCGTGGTCGGACCCAGCGGCGCGGGCAAGTCGACGCTGCTCAACGCGCTGACCGGGCTGCGCCCCGCGGACGAGGGAACGGTGCTCTACGACGGCCGTGACCTCTACCGCGACTACGCCGAGCTGCGCCAGCGCATCGGACTCGTACCGCAGGACGACATCCTGCATCTGCAGCTCACCGTGCGGCGCGCCCTCGGCTACGCCGCGCAACTGCGCTTCCCGGAGGACACCGCGAAGGCCGAGCGGCAGGCGCGGGTCGACGAGGTGATCCACGAACTGGGCCTCGACCAGCGGGTCGACCAGCCCATCCACAGCCTCTCCGGCGGCCAGCGCAAGCGGGTGAGCGTGGCACTGGAACTGCTGACGAAGCCCTCCCTGCTCTTCCTCGACGAACCGACCTCCGGCCTCGATCCCGGTATGGACCGCTCGGTGATGCACATGCTGCGCGGCCTGGCGGACGACGGCCGCACCGTCATCGTCGTCACCCACAGCGTGCTGAGCCTGGACGTCTGCGACCGGCTGCTGGTGCTGGCGCCCGGCGGGACGATCGCCTTCTACGGCCCCCCTTCGGAGGCGCTGCCCTACTTCGGTTACGCGCAGTGGCCGGAGGCCTTCGAGGCCTTCGAGAACGACCGGGCCCGGGCCTGGGCGGACGAGTACCGTGCCTCGCCGCAGCACCGGCGCTATATCGCCATGGACTCCCACCAGCCCCCACGCGCCCCCGAGGCACCGAAGGGCCCGGTGGAGGCGCACAAGGCGCAGAGCTGGGGCGCGCAGCTGAGCACCCTGGTCCGCAGGTACGCGGCGGCCCTGACCGCCGACCGGACGTTCCTGATCATCATGGTCGCGCTGCCGTTCGTGATGGGGGCGATGGCGCACGCGCTGGCCGGGTCCGCGCTCACCGGCGATTCGGCGATCAACGCCCTGCTGATCCTGTGCGTCGGGGCGGTGCTGACCGGCGCCGCCAACGCGGTCAGGGAGCTGGTCAAGGAGCGGACGATCTATCAGCGGGAGAGAGCCGTCGGCCTGTCCCGCTCGGCGTATCTGATGTCCAAGGTGCTGGTCCTGGGCCTGATCACGGTCGTCCAGGCCGTGGTGCTGACCTTGGTGGCACTGATCGGCGTCAAGCTGAACGCTCCGGGCGGCAAAGGCGTGTTGCTGCCGCCACTGATCGAAATCACCCTCGCGGTGGCGCTGTTGGCGTTCACCGCCATGATGCTCGGCCTGTTCGTGTCCGCCCTGGTGCGCAAGGAGGAGGTCACCATGCCGCTGCTGGTCCTCCTCGCGATCGTCCAGGTCGTGTTCTGCGGTGCGCTGCTGGAGCTGAACGGCGTACCGGTGCTGGAGCAGCTGGCATGGCTGGTGCCGTCCCGGTGGGCGCTCGGCGCCATGGCGGGCACCATCGATCTGCGCCATCTGATGCCGCAGGGCGCCTCGGACCCGCTGTTCCAGCACACGCCGGGGACCTGGCTGCTCAACATGGGCATGATGATCGTGCTCTCGCTGGTCCTCGGCTTCGTGGTGACCAAGCTGCTGCGGCGGCACGAGCCCGAGATCATGCGCACCTAGCACCGAGGAGCCGCCTGTGACCTCGCCGGACTTCCTGCCCAGCCATGTCGTCCCGCCGGAGGGTATGGCGACCTGGTCCGCCCCGGACTCGACCCTGCCCAGCTCCCCGCTCGACCCGCTGCTGCCCGTCCAGGTCGTCGACCGGCGCGGCGACTGGGCGCTGGCGCTGTGCTCCAACGGCTGGTCGGCCTGGGTCGACGGCCGGCTGCTGCTGACCGTGCCGCGCGAGCCGCCGACCGCCGCGCAGCCCGCCGCCCGGACCGCGGACCCGCGGTCGCTGCTGGGCGCGGCGGAGGACGAGCTGGGCAGGTACCGGCGGCTGGTCGAGGAGCTGGCCGCCCGGCAGCTCGACCACGAGTCCTTCGCCGAGCGGACCCGCGGCACCCGGCTGGGCGTCGTCGTGGACGGCGAAGCGGTCTGGCTCTACGACGCCCGGCACGAGCGGTGGTGCTACTGCGACGGGGTGTCGATGCAGACGTGCGCGGTGAGTGCGGGACCGTCGTCGAGGGACTCCGGGCAGCGGCCGGGGCCCGCGTCCGGCCAGGAGTACCCGGAGTCACGGTGAACAGCGAGTCGGCCGACCGCAACCGGGAGCGCTCCACCGCCCCGGACTCCTCCGGGCTGCGCGGGCACCGGATCGCCGGATATCTGCTCCAGGACGAGATCGGCCGGGGCGGGATGGGAGTGGTCTACCGGGCGCAGGACGTGCGGCTCGGGCGCATCGTCGCGATCAAGCTGCTGGCGCCGGAGCGGGCCCGGGACGACACCTTCCGTAAACGCTTCGAGCGCGAGTCGCAGATCGCCGCCCGGCTGGAGCACCCGCACATCGTGCCGGTCTTCGACGCCGGGGAGGCCGAGGGGCTGCTCTACATCGCGATGCGGTACGTCGAGGGGCTGGATCTGGCGGCGCTGATCGATCGCGACGGCTCGCTCTCCGGGGAGACCACGTGCCGGATCGGCCTCCAGGTGGCCTCGGCGCTGGACGCCGCGCACGCCCACGGCCTGGTGCACCGGGACGTCAAGCCGGGCAACATCCTGATCGCCCAGGGCACCGACTACGACAGTCCCGAGCACGCCTATCTGACCGACTTCGGGCTGACGAAGCGGTCGATGTCGCTGTCCGGTGTCACCACCATCGGGCAGGTCGTCGGCACGCCGGAGTATGTGGCGCCCGAGCAGGTCTCGGGCGGCCCGGTGGACGGCCGGTGCGACATCTACAGCCTGGCCTGTGTGCACTTCGAGATGCTGACCGGGTCGCCGCCGTTCAGGTGCGACGACATCCTGGCCCTGCTGTGGGCGCATCAGAACCGCCAGCCGCCGGCCTTGACCGACCGGCGTCCGGATCTGCCGCCGGCCGTCGATGCGGTGTTCACCAAGTCCCTGGCCAAGGCGCCCGAGGACCGCTACGAGACCTGCCGGGGCTTTGTGGCGGCGCTGCGGGAGGCCATCGCGGAGACCGGCCCGCCGCGCCCTCCGGCCTGGGCGGCCCCGGTGTTCCACAGCAGCAGGCGATAGCCGCCGGCCGGCGGCTCCTCAGCGCTCGGGCGCCTCGCCCGGATGCCGTACGCCCCGCGCCAGCAGGCTGCCGAGGAAACCGGTGGCCAGCCCCCAGGCGGCGCCCACCCCCACCAGCCGCCAGAGTTGCGGATACACGGTGACCTCGCCGCCCAGGTTGCCGCCGAGGTCGCCGACCCCGATCAGGGAGAGCCCGTAGTGGGCGTCGATCCGGGTGAGCAGTCCGACGACGAGGAGGGTCAGGGCCAGTGCCACGGCCAGCTCGACGGCGTTGCGCCAGGCCGGCAGCCGGGCCGGGGAGCGGACCGCCGCGGTGAAGGCGGCGGTCAGCAGCACCACGGCCGCCAGCGCCACCAGCAGCCAGGCGCGACCGTCGTGCTGGGCGATCGTGCCGACGTCGAGGGTCCGCTGCCCCCGGGCGCGCAGCACCTGGTCCAGGGCGTGCGGCATCGGCAGCCCGATGGCCTTGTCGGCATGCCCCACCCAGCCGCCTCCGGTCCCCAGGCCCAGCGCCATCCAGGTCAGGTTGGGCAGCCCGAGGAGGAGCACCGCGAGGATCTCGGCCGGACGGTCCTTGGTGATCAGCTCGACGATGCCGATGATCAGCCCGATCACCACATAGATCAGCAGCGTCAGCAGCATCGCGAAGGCCGGCGGCCGTACGGAGCCCTGGAAGTGCAGCAGCCGGGAGGACAGCGGCGCCCGGCGCGAGACGAGGAAGGTCAGCACGAGCACCGCCAGCACCCACAAGAGCCCGAAGCCGAGCGTCGCCGGCACATTGGCGGCGAAGCCGACGGTGGGGGTGCTGCCCAGCTCGGCACCGATCTGGTCGACGAGGTCGTCGCCCACCGAGATCTGGAAGTCGTGCCGGGCGGCGAGCGTGAGGAGCAGCAGGAGCACCAGCCAGCACACCGCCGTACGGGCGATCCGGCCGAGCAGCTCCCGGGTGTCGGCGACCGCTCGGTGGCGCAGCGGCAGCAGGAAGACCGACCCGGTCACCAGCGCACCGGCCAGGGTGACCGACAGCGGTACGACGTCGAGGGTGGCCTGTGCCTCGCCGATGATCCCGGCATCGCCGGCCAGGGTGACCGAGCCGCCGGCGGCGCTCAGGACCGCGGCCGCGACCACCGACGGGAACGCCCCGCCGGGCAGGTCCGCCGCGCCGGCCGCCCACAGGCCGAGCGCGGCGACCACGAGCATGGCGGCGAGGCCCGCCACGGCCGCGCCCAGCGCCTCGCCCCAGGCGCGTACGGCGGGCGGTACGCCAGGGGTGTGCACCGGGCCGGGGGGAACGGTGGACGCGGGGCCTCGCGACTGGCTCACGCTCTCTCCTGACCTTTCGCTGCGGATGCCGCGGCCACGGCATGTGGCGCAGGCACCCACCACCGTAAGCACGCCGCGTACCGCCCCGCTTGCGGAGAGTGCCGAACCCGAGCACACAATGGTGTGGACATCGACAAACTAGGGCAATTCGCTTGAGCGGATGGCCCGCACGCGCCGGAAGAGGGACCCGTGACATCGCCACCGTCGCCCGACAGTCGCCCGACCGGGCCGCCGGCTGGTCCGCTCACCCCGTCCGACACCCCGGCCGACACTCCGCACGAGCCGACCCGGGTGGACACGCCGCAGCCGCGGACCGAGGCCGGGGGCCCGCCTCCCCCGCCCCGCGGTCCCGGCAAGGGGGGCGGCGGCGGTGGCGGCGGTGGCGAGTCCGGGGGCGGCGGCCCCTGGTGGCGGTCCGCGCCGAAAGTCGCGATCATCGCGGCCGCCGTGGTCGCGGCCGTCATCCTGACCCTCGTCCTCAACCGTCCGAACGGCGCCGGCACGACCGAGGTCTTCGCCGAACCGGCCGGCTCGACCGGCCGGGACCCCCTCACGAAGTCGACGGCGACCGAATCCGCCCCCGCCCCGTCCGAGACCCCCAGAAAGCCAGCGAAGGGCACCAACGCCAATATTTCCGGCGAGATGCCCGGCCTCTACGGCGGCACCCAGAAAAGCGCGAGCTGCGACATCGAGAAGCAGATCAGGTACCTGGGCAGCGTCCCCGCGAAGAACCGGGCGTTCGCCGCCGTCGTGGGCCAGGCCCCGGAGAACATCCCGGCCTATCTGCGGTCGCTGACGCCCGTACAGCTGCGCTACGACACCCGGGTCACCAACCACGGCTACAAGGACCACAAGGCCTACCCCTTCCAGTCGGTGCTGCAGGCCGGCACCGCGGTGCTGGTCGACGCGTACGGAGTACCGCGGGTGCGCTGCAAGTGCGGGAACCCGCTGACGAAGCCGAAGGCACTCACGGGGGCGAAGACGGGCGGTCATCCGTGGGCCGGCTACCAGCCCTCCCACGCGGTCGTCGTGAAGCCCTCGAAGAAGGCGGTCCGCGCGTTCACCCTGTGCGACCCGAAGACGGGCAAGTGGTTCAAGCGCCCCAAGGGTGCCGAGGGCCCCACCGGGGACCGCCCGACCGCCCCGCCCTCCGAGACCCCCAGCGGCCCCACCACCGAGTCCCCGCCGACCGGGTCCTCACTCCCGCCCACCGAGAGCACCACCGGGGAGACCGGTACCACGACGTCGGAACCCGGTTCGCCGGACACCGGCACCGGGACGGAGACCACCGGAGGGACCGACACCACCGGAGGGACGACCGAGCCGCCCACCGGCGGAACCACCGGCGCGACCACCGGCGGAACCACCGGGGACACCTCGCCCAACGTCGAGCAACCGGGCGGGGGGACGACCGGCAGCAACGGGTCCCCCGGCAGTGAGCCCCACTCCGAAGGGACCGCGCCGGCGACCTGACGCACCGCCCGGCGCCCGCGCCGCGCACCTTCGACACCGAGCCGCACACCATCGATACCGAACCGTGTCCTGAATATTCGGTGCACCGGACAACCACCACAGCGGACAGACCCTCTGCATAAGCGGCGGGTGCATTGGCAGCCTTTGACGGTTACGCCCTCACAGGGCCGGGCCCCGCCAACGCCAGTCGTTCTGCTTTGGAGGGTCCCCAGTGCATGCCGCACTCCGTCGCCACCCCGCCCGGTTGATACCCGCCCTGATAGCGGCGGCCGGCCTGCTGACCGCGTGCGGGGGCGGTGCCGCATCGTCGAAGGCGGACGAGCCGGCGGCCAAGGTGACCGTCACCCCGGCCGGGGGCACCAAGTCGGCCAAGCTCGGCTCGCCGATATCCGTCCGGGCGGACCGCGGAAAGCTCACCTCGGTCGAGGTCAAGGACGACAAGGGCGGCGAGGTCACCGGGCGGCTGGCCGGTGACGGCACGTCATGGGCGTCGGACGGCAAGGTCAGGCCGCAGACCACCTACACCGTGAAGACCAAGGCGAAGTCGGCGGAGGGCAAGGAGTCCGCCGCCACCTCGGTCTTCACCACCGAGCAGGCCGACAAGGTCAACAAGCTCACCAACACCCCCGGCGGCGGGCAGACCGTCGGCACCGGAATGCCGATATCGATCCTCTTCGACCACCCGGTGGCCGAGAACAAGCGCGCCGAGATCGAGAAGGCGCTGAAGGTCACCACCCAGCCGAAGGTCGAGGGCTCCTGGGGCTGGGTCAAGGACTGGAGCGGCAAGAACCGGATCGACTGGCGCCCCAAGGACTACTGGCCGGCCGGCACCAAGGTCTCCGTCAAGGGCGCCCTGGGCGGTATCGACTCCGGCGCCGACGGCGGCTGGTTCGCCCGGGACTACAACTTCGGATTCAAGATCGGCGCCGACCACAAGGCCGTCATCGACGTTCCCTCGCACACCCTGACGATGTACGAGAACGGCAAGAACGTCGGCACCATCTCCGGCTCCGCGGGCTCCCCGCAGGACCCGACCCGCGGCGGGGTGCACACCGTACGCAGCAAGAACGCGGCCGAGACGATGGACTCGTCCACCATCGGCCACGGCGACGAGTGGATGCTGGACTCGAAGTGGGTCACCCACCTCACCGCCTCCGGGACCTTCCTGCACTCCGCCCCGTGGAACAAGCAGATCGGTGTGGTCAACAACAGCCACGGCTGCTTCGGCATGACCACCGAGGACGCTAAGAAGGTCTACGACTTCCTGACGATCGGCTCCACGGTCGAGGTGAAGGGCACCAGCAACCCCAACAAGACCGATGTCGGCAACGGCCTGGAGGTCTGGCAGGAGACCTGGCAGCAGTGGCAGCAGCGCAGCGCGCTGAAGTAGGCCCCGCGGCTCTCCCCCGTACACGCCGCCGCCCGGCCGTCCGGGCGGCGGCGTGTGTCGTGTCCGCCCCGGCACACGGCACCGGTCAGCGGACCTCGGTCGTCGTCCGGCGGTACGTGGAGCGCCGGTCCTCGATGTCGGCCCACCGGTCGCCGTAGACGTTCTCGACGATGCCCGGTTCCCGCAGGAAGTCGTGCGGGAAGCCCAGCGGCACCGCGCTCACCGCGTCGAGCCGCGCCAGCGCGTCGGCGTCCAGCTCGACGTCGACACTCGCGAGGTTGTCGGCGAGCTGGCTCTCCTTGGTGGCGCCGATGACGGGGATGACGTTGCCGGGCCGGCTGCGCAGCCACGCCAGCGCCACCTGCGCCGGGCTCCAGCCGCCCTGCTCGGCGATCTCCAGCACCGCGGTGACGGTCTCCTCCGGGTTGTGGTCCTGCGCGACGCTCTCGACGGTGTCCAGCCGGCCCTTCTGGCCACGGCGGTACTTGCCGGTGAGCCGGCCGGCCGCGAGCGGCGCCCAGGCCAGCACGGCCAGGTCGAAGGCGCGGGCCTGCGGCAGCAGTTCCCGCTCCGGCGTGCGCTCCAGCAGGTTGTAGCGCAGCTGCGAGCCCGCGAACGCGGTCCAGCCGCGCAGTTCGGCGAGGGTGTTGGCCTGCGCGATCTCCCACGCCGGCCAGTCGGAGACGCCGACATAGCTCACCTTGCCCCAGCGCACCAGGTCGTCCAGTGCCCGCATGACCTCCTCGACCGGGGTGAAGTTGTCCCGTGCGTGCACCCACAGCACGTCGAGGTGGTCGGTGCGCAGCCGCGCAAGGCTCTCCTCCACCGAACGGACCAGGTTCTTGCGGTGGTTGCCCGCCGCGTTGACCTGGCCCTTGCGGGTCGCGCAGGTGTACTTGGACGCCAGCACGAAGTTGTCCCGGCGGCCTTCGAGCAGCTCGCCCAGAATCCGCTCGGCCGTGCCGTCGGTGTAGTTGTTGGCCGTGTCGACGAAGTTGCCGCCGGCGTCCGCGTAGGCGTCCAGGATGCGGCGGCTGGTGTCCTTGGCGGCACCCCACCCCCACTCCTCGCCGAAGGTCATGGTCCCCAGGCTCAGCTCGCTCACCCGCAGACCGGTCCTGCCGAACAGTGTGTAGCGCACGGTGTTCCCTTCGTCTCCTCGCTCGACGTGTGGCTTTCACGCTAGGAGCTGGAGCGCGCTTCAACGCAAGTCGTGCGCGACCGCCGGGGCCCGTTCACGAGGGCGGGCGAGCCGGGCCAACAGGAAGGCCCCGGCCCCGCGCCCGTGGGAACGCCGTCGAGCGGCGTCCGTTCAGGGAGCGGGCCCGGGGCCCGGGGCGGCCGGTGGTCAGCCGGTGATGATCGCCGGGTCGCTCACGCCGACCGCGCCGTTCTCCACGTGCCCCGCAAGGCGCCGCAGGAACGTGCGGTCGGTGTCGGACACCACGGTCAGGTCGTACCAGCGCTTGCTCGCCCGCAGGTCGACGGTGTGCTCGACGGTGGCGCCGGCGCGCACCTTGAACGTCTCCTTGGCGCCGCCGTACGCGTGGGTGACGGTGAGGTTGCAGTCGGCGCCGCCGGCGTTCTTCAGGGTCAGCTTGAGGTTGCCGCTCGCCTTGTCATGGCGCGCCGTCACCTCGGGGCCGGCGGTCTTGCCGGGGCCCTGGAAGGTCCGCAGGAAGCCGTTCGGGCCGAACACCGACAGGTCGTAGGCGCCCTTGGAGTACTTGGTGTTCCAGGTGTCGGAGAGCTGCTTGCCCTTCTCCGTGGTGTACGTCCAGGGCCCGTCGGTGCGGTTGCCCGACCGGACGTGGAAGCACGCGCCGGCCGCGTCACCCGCGCTGAAGGTGAGGGTGAACTTCCCGGCCGCCGGGTCCGCGGAGCCGTCGACCAGCGGGGCGTACGGCAGCGGCCGCGCGGGGCGCGACCCGGCCTCCTGCTTGGGCAGGGCGGGGTTGGCGGGCGGCTTGGGGAGGTAGTCGGGGTGCCGCTCGTGGTCCGGCGGCTGGTAGCCGTCGGTCTCCGGCAGCCGGGCGGGGTCGGTGTCCTTGCCGCCGAAGTCGAAGGCGGAGGTGAGGTCGCCGCAGATCGCGCGCCGCCACGGCGAGATGTTCGGCTCCCGCACGCCGAACCGCCGCTCCATGAACCGGATGATCGACGTGTGGTCGAAGACCTCGGAGTTCACGAAGCCGCCAGTGCTCCACGGCGAGACGACGATCATCGGCACCCGCTGGCCCAGGCCGTAGTGCCCGGCGGAGTACGAGGCGTTGCCCGGGAAGTAGTCCAGGGCGGTGTCCACGGTGGACAGGCCCTGCGCCGCGGAGGACGGCACATACGGCGGAACGATGTGGTCGAAGTAGCCGTCGTTCTCGTCGTAGGTGATGAACAGGGCGGTCTTGCTCCATACCTCGGGGTTGGACGTCAGCGCGTCCAGGACCTGCGAGATGTACCAGGCGCCGTAGTTCACCGGCCAGTTGGGGTGCTCCGAGAAGGCCTCGGGGGCGGCTATCCAGGAGACCTGCGGCAGCTTGCCGGCCTTCACATCGGCCTTGAGGAGGTCGAAGTAGCCGTCGCCGGCCTTGGCGTTGGTGCCGGTGCGCGCCTTGTCGTAGAGCGGCTCGCCGGGCTTGGCGTTGCGGTACTTGTTGAAGAAGAGCAGCGAGTTGTCGCCGTAGTTGCCGCGATAGGCGTCCTCGATCCAGCCCCACTTGCCGGCCGCGTCCAGGCCGTCACCGATGTCCTGGTAGACCCGCCAGGAGATCCCGGCCGCTTCCAGGCGCTCGGCGTAGGTCGTCCAGTCGTATCCGAGCTCCTGGTTGCCCAGGACCGGACCGCCGCCCTTGCCGTCGTTGCCCACGTGCCCCGACAGCATGTAGTAGCGGTTGGGGTCGGTGGCGCCCATGAACGAGCAGTGGTAGGCGTCGCAGATCGTGAAGGCGTCGGCGAGCGCGTAGTGGAACGGGATGTCCTGCCGCTTGAGGTACGCCATGGTGCGCTCGCTCTTGGCCGGCACCCACTGGTCGTAGGCGCCGTTGTGGAACGCCTTGTGGCCGCCCGCCCAATCGTGGTCGAGGCCGGCGATGAACTGCATGCCGAGGTCCTCGGCATCCGGGTGGAAGGGCAGCACCTCCTTGCCGCCGTCCGGCTGGTTCCACACCGGCTTGCCGCTGGGCAGCGTCACCGGGCGCGGGTCGCCGAAGCCGCGTACGCCCTTCATCGTGCCGAAGTAGTGGTCAAAGGAACGGTTCTCCTGCATCAGCACCACGACATGCTCGATGTCGTTGATGGAGCCGGAGCGGCGCGTGGCGGGGATGGCGGCGGCGCGGGCGATGCTGCTCGACAGTGCGGAGGCACCCGCGGTGGCGCCGGCGATCTGGAGGAAACGCCGCCGATTGAGTTCAGGCATGGGGCTGAGGACCTCTTCGGGTGTGGGGAAGCTCGCGATATGGGGGGAAGCTGCTGTGCCGTCTTGTGAGGGGCTGTGGACAAACCACGGTCAGCAGAGTGTTCCAAGAGGACCGAGTGTCAGGGAAGGGGGGGTGTCTCACATGTGACACATCGCGGTACGCGCGCCGAACTCCCCGCTCGTGAGCGCGACGCGACGGGCCGTGCGGCGGTGGTGGCCCCCGTGTCTTCGCGCACCGGGACCACCACCGCCCGCACTCATCGGCCCAGCGCCACCTCCAGCCCGGCGGCCCGGGTCAGCCGGCCCGTGCGGTGCAGTCCGTACAGGGCGGCGCCGCAGGCCGCCCCGAGTGCGGGCAGGGCGAGCCAGGGCAGGGCGGGCAGCCCGGCCGCCCGGGAGGCGTCCAGCGCGGCACCGGTGAGCAGATTGCCGAGGGTGATGCCGATCCCGCAGACGGTGTTGTAGAGCCCGTAGTGGGTGGCGACCAGGCGGTCACCGGAGAGCCGGACGATGGTGTCCATCTCGAACGGGTAGGTGATCATCGTGCCGAGGGCGAGCAGCAGCGCGCACAGCGCCGGCGGAACGGCCGCCAGCGCCCAGCGGCCCGGGCCCTGGGCCGGCACCGGCAGTGCGGTGGCCGCCAGCAGCGGCAGGAAGGCCAGACCCATGGTCAGCAGCCCCCAGGCGAGGGCGCGTCCGGCCGGCATCCGGGCCTTGCACCAGCGGGTCACCCGGGTCTGGCCCAGGATCGTGCTCAGCCCCGACACCGCGAACAGCACGGCCACCGCCGCCGTACCCGACTCCCCCTCGCCGGCCAGCCGCCGCACCTCCAGCGGCAGCGCCAGATAGACCTGGAACGACAGCACATACGAGCCGATCATGGCTGCCGAGAACAGCAGGAACGGCCGGTTGGCCAGCACCTCCCGCCACTGGGACAGCACTCCCGCTCCCCGGCCGGCACGCTCCGCCCGCGCGGACTCGTCGTCCCAGGCCGGCAGCGCGCGGATCTGCACCACGCTCAGCACCGCGAAGATGCCCGCCGACACCAGGCAGGTGACCCGGAAGTCGACGCCGGTCAGCACCATGCCCACCAGCGGGCCGAGCAGGATTCCCGCCTGGTAGAAGACGTTGAACAGCGCGAACGCCTCCAGCCTGCGCTCCCCCGCCGCGGCGGCCAGATACGCCCGGACCGCCGGGTTGAACAGCGCCCCGGCCAGGCCGGTGGCCGCGGACGCCGCCAGCAGCGCGGTCAGCGAGTCCACCAGCCCGAGCGTCGCGAAGCCGACCGTTCGCAGCACACAGCCGGCCACGATCAGCGGCTTGTACCCGAACCGGTCGGCCAGTGTGCCGCCGACCAGGAACATGCCCTGCTGGCTGAAGTTGCGCACACCCAGGACCAGGCCGACCAGCCAGCCGGCCAGGCCGAGGGTGCCGGACAGATGCCCGGCCAGATACGGCATCAGCATGTAGAAGCCGAGGTTGATGGTGAACTGATTGGCCATCAGCAACTGGACGCTGCGCTCGTAGGAACGCACCTGCGCGAGCATGCCGGTCACCGGACCACCTCCCGCGGCGCGTCGGCGGGCACCGGGCCGGCACCGTCGGGGCGCCCTGCCGCCGACGGTCCGGGCGCGGCCAGCGGATCCACCACGTTCGCGCACCGGCTCCAGGCGGTGACCTCCCGCTCGTCCGGGTGGCTCAGCGTCTGCGGCGCATCCGCCGGCGGGGTGTCGAGCAGGCCGTGGGCGGCGCAGTACTCGTCGTCGTACACGGTGCTCAGATACCGCTGCGGTCCGTCCGGGAAGACCGCAGCGATACGGGTTCCGGCCGGCTGGACGCGGCTTTGCCAGGCGGCGACCAGCGCGACCGCGCCGACGCTCCAGCCGCCGGTGGCGTAGTGCGAGGAGGCCAACCGGCGGCAGGTCCACACCGCTTCACCCGGTGCGACCCAGTGCACCTCGCCGAACTGGTCGTAGGCGACATTGCGCGGATAGATGCTCGACCCCAGCCCGCGCATGAGCCGGGGACGGGCGGGCTGGCCGAAGATCGTCGAGCCGATGGTGTCGACCCCGACGAGCCGCAGCTCGGGGTAGAGCTGGCGCAGCACCCGCGACACCCCGGCGGAGTGCCCGCCGGTGCCCACACTGCACACCAGGACGTCGATATGGCCCAGCTGGGAGGCGAGTTCGAGGGCCAGCGGCAGATAGGCGGTGGTGTTGTCGGGGTTGTTGTACTGGTCCGGGCACCACGCTCCGGGGTGCGCGGCGAGCAGCTCGGTCACCCGGTCGCGGCGGGCCTGCTGCCAGCCGCCGGCCGGATGGGGTGCGCCGACCAGCTCGACCTGTGCGCCGTAGGCGGTCAGCAGCCGGGTCATCGAGGGCTCCAGGCCGGGATCGGTGACCAGGCTGACCGGATGGCCGTGGACCATCCCGGCCAGCGCCAGGCCGAGCCCGAGAGTGCCGCTGGTGGATTCGATGATCCGGGCGCCGGGCCGCAGCTCGCCGCGGGCGCGGGCGCGTTCGACCATGTGGAGGCCCGGCCGGTCCTTGATGCCGCCCGGGTTGCGGCCCTCCAGCTTCGCCCAGAAGCCGCGGCCGGGCGGGGTGAGCGGCTCGGAGATGTGCAGTACGGGGGTGTTGCCGACCAGGCCGGGGATGCCTGCGGCGGGGCCGGGGGTGCCCGGGTCGTGGAAGACGCCGGGGGCCGGGTGGTCCGGGATCCCGAAGGGGCCGGAGCCGGTGGCCGTGGAAACAGAGTGCATGATTCGCTCTCGCTACGGTGTGGGGAGTGACAGGGACGCTCGTCCGGCCTCGCCCGCGGTGGCGCTCGCTGGCACCACCGCGCGGCGGGGCGCGGCCGCGGCTCCTATATCCGGCACCGGCAGAGGGCGGCGAGGGTGGACCGGCCGTCGCACACCGGTCTGCGGGGCCTGCCCGCGCTCCGGGACGCCGGCCGCCGCACGGTGGTGGCACAGGCGGCCGCCCCGAGGACCGCGGGTGCGGCGCCCTGCGCCTCCGGGGCCGTCCGTCCCTGCGGGTTGTGCCCCTGCGCGTCGGGCCCGCACTCGGAGGCGGAGTGGCCGTCGTCCGTCGCGGCGGGCGCTGCGGCCGCGGGCTCGGACTGCGCCGTGGCCACGGACACCGGCAGGGCCACATGGTGGTGCCCGTCCGTACCGTCGGAGCACGGCAGGAGCACGGACAGCAGCCCGACGGCCAGGAGGAGAAGGATCGTCGGCCGGACGGTCCGGCGGAGCGCTGACCGAAGCGGTGGCCGGGGCGCGGGACGGGGCGTTGCGGCAAGTGGAACGCGATATGGCGTGGGGGCGGGCACGGGTCCTCCGAGGGGCTGCCGCCGTCGCGTCGCAGCGGAGCAGGCGAACGCGCACGCGGGCAGGCGAAGTCAGCAGGGCGTGAACCGGAGTTGGCCGGAAACCGGACCTGCTGCTCTAGACCTGCTGAACGACGGAGCCCGTAGCACCGTTCAAGGGCGGAGGCGCGGCGGCGGCGCGCGGCGCCGGACCGGATCGGGCCTGCGTCGGCGCGTGCCAGGCGGAGCCCGTCAGGGGCTTGGCACAGGGATGCGCCACCGAAGTGCCCTGCTGCGGCGGCTGCGACACACACAGTTCGTGGGAGTGCTGGCCCGGGTCTCCGGGGTGGCCCGGGTGCTCGGAGCGGCCCCCGTCCTCGGGGGCGAGCCAGGCGCCGGACTCCGCGGCGGCGGCCGCGATCGGCATCGCGCTCACCAGGTGCCCCTCGGCGCTCTCCGCCCGCGCACCGTGCGCGACCAGCACGCTGATCAGCAACGCGGCCAGCCACAGCAGACGAAACGGAACCGCTGAACCGCGGTTCCGCACCCTGCCGTTGTTCGAACGGGCCGTTGCCATGCCCCGATCGTAACCGGGGCGGGCGGCCGTCGCCGGTAAGCCGGTGCCCGCCAGACGGTTATCGGCCTGCCGGCGAGGCGTGCCGGCGGTGACCGCCCACGCCTCGCCTCCTCATCTCACTGATGAGGGCGCATCAGGCGAACGACACCGCGGGCGAGGCCGCCGGGGCCGCCCCGTCGGCCGTGGCCTTGGGCCCCGGCTCGGCCGGCGGCTCGACCGGGAGGACCGGCGGCATGGCCGGCTGCCCCTTCGCGTCGGGCACGCTGCGCAGCGGGGCCTGGCTCGTCAGCGGGGCCTTGCGGGTCTCCTCGACCCGTCGGGTGAACCAGATGACCTTGCCGTCCGGGGTCCCGCAGGTGCCCCAACTGTCGCTCAGCGCCGCGACCGTGGACAGTCCGCCGCCACCGGCACTGCGCAGCTTCGGCAGCCGTGGGCCCTCGTCCGCGACGGAGGCCGTCAGATGGCGTCCGGACCAGCGGAGTTCGACGACGCAGCGGGCGTCCGGGCCGATATGGCGATGGACGTTGGTCAGGAGTTCCGCCACTCCCCGGCATACGGGCGGAATATGCAGCTCAAGACTCCAGTACCGCAGGTGTGCGGCCAGGATCCGCCGGATCTGCGGCACACGTTCCGCCGAGGCATGCAGTTCGACCGTGTAGTGCCGGTCGCTGGGAAGTGTCATGTCGTGGCTCCTCACCGCGAGGCTCACGCCCTCACCTCGTTGGACCAACGAACCCCGAACACGAAGAGTGAGCATTAATCACGTATGGGTCATTTGTCATGGTGTCCCGACGGCGAGACTTCCGCAACAGATCTTGGGCCACCGGAGTCCCCCGCCCTCGTCCGCTCCGGCCGCTCCGACCGCCCCGACCGGCTCACAGATGCGGCAGGAGCCTGTCGGGCGTGAGCGGCAGATCCCGCAACCGGACGCCGGTGGCGTGCCGCACGGCGTTGGCGACGGCCGCGGCGGTGCCGACGATGCCGATCTCCCCGATGCCCTTGCTGCCCATGGGGTTGAGATGCGGATCCTCCTCGTCGAGCCAGTACGCCTCGATCCACGGGACGTCGGCGCAGGCCGGCACGTGGTACGAGGCCAGATCGCACTCCGCGAAGTCGCCGAAGGCGGGGTCCAGACCGCTGCCCTCCATGAGGGCCATCCCGAGCCCCATGGTCATGCCGCCGATGAACTGCGAGCGCGCCGTACGGGAGTTGAGGATCCGCCCGGCCGCGAACACGCCCAGCAGTCGGCGCACCCGGACCTCCCCGGTGACGGTGTCGACCTGGACCTCCGCGAAGGTGGCACCGAAGGAGTGCCGGGCATACGGGGACCGCTCGGCCGCCTCCTGGCGGGTGTCCGCGGTGACCGTGAACCCGTCGGACGGGAGCGGCCCGACATGGTCGCGCAGCCGCGCCCGCAGCGCCGTGCACGCCTTGTGCACGGCCCAGCCCCAGGACCCGGTGCCCGCCGAGCCGCCGGCCAGCAGCGCGGGCGGCAGATCGCTGCTGCCGATCTCGATACCGACCCGGTCCTCCGGCACGCCCAGCGCGGCGGCGGCGACCTGCGCGAGGACGGTACGGGCGCCGGTGCCGATGTCGGTGGCGTTCAGGCGGATGCGGAACCCGCCGTCGGCGTCCGCGTGCGCCTCGGCCTCGGAGGCGGCCTGGAAGACGGGGTAGGTAGCCGAGGCGACGCCGGTGCCCAGCAGCAGACGGCCTTCCCGCCGGACGGCCGGCCGTGGATCGCGCGGCTGCCAGCCGAAGCGCTGGGCGCCCTCCCGAAGGCAGCCCACGAGGTGCCGGCTGCTGAAGGCGCGGTCGCTGTCCGGCTCGGTGTCCGGTTCGTTGCGCATCCGCAGTTCGACGGGGTCGATGTCCAGGAGGACGGCGAGTTCGTCGACGGCCGACTCCAGGGCGAACATCCCGGGTGCCTCGCCCGGCGCGCGCATCCACGAGGGGCTCGGCACGTCGAGCGGGACGACGCGGTGCACGGTGCGGCTGTGGGGCGAGGTGTACATGACGCGCGCCGGGACCGCGGCCTGTTCCACGAACTCCTTGACGGTGGAGGTGTGGGTGACGACCTCGTGCGCGAGGGCGGTGATGACACCGTCCTCGCCCGCACCGATGCGCACCCGCTGGACGGTGGGTGCCCGATGCCCGACGACGGCCGGCATCTGGCGGCGCGGCAGGGACAGCTTGACCGGTCGGCCGGTGTGCCGGGCGGCCATCGCGGCCAGTACGACCTGCGGGCGCGGCGTGCCCTTGGAGCCGAAGCCGCCGCCGACGTGCTCGGAGACGACGGTGACCTCGCTCTTGTCCAGTTTGAACAGCGCGGCGAGGTCCTCGCACACCTTGGTGGAGCCCTGGCTGGAGTCATGGACCGTCAGATGGCCGTCGCTCCAGTGGGCGGTGGAGGCGTGCGGTTCCATGGGGTGGTTGTGCAGCGGGGGCACGGTGTAGGTGGCGTCGACGGTGGCCGGAGCGGCCGCGAACGCCGCGTCGAAGTCGCCGCGCTCCCGGGTCCCCGGATAGCCGCCGTTGGCCGTCTCCGGTGCGTACAGGCGCGGATGCCCGGCGCTCAGCCGCACGTCGTGCGCGTCGGACTCGTAGGTGACGCGTACCGCCTCGGCGGCGGCGCGGGCGGCTTCGAGGCTGTCCGCGACGGCCAGCGCGACATACCAGCCGCGGTGCGGCACCCGGTCCTCCTGGAGCACCGACAGCGTCGGATCGTCGGCGGCCGCGAGACGGGGCGCGTTCTCATGCGTCAGCACCGCGCACACCCCCGGCAGCGCGAGCGCCTGCGCGGTGTCCACCGCGGTCACCCGGCCGCGGGCGACGGTCGCCGGGACCGGCCAGGCGTAGGCGCAGTCCGGCGGGGTGTGTTCGGCCGCGTAACGGGCGGCGCCGGTGACCTTCAGCCGGCCCTCCCGGCGGACGAGGGGCGCGCCCAGGGGATAGGGCGGTGGACCTGACGGGAACTGGGGGGTCATGGCGGGGTCCTTGGGGGGTGGGGGTCGGTACCGTCAACGGTCAACCGCGCGCTGCCGGGTCCGGCCGATCCGACAGATCCGCCAGGTCCGACAGCACTCCGACGGCGAGGTTGCGGGCCAGGGGGACCTTGAAGCCGTTGTCGCGCAGCGGCCGGGCGGCGGCGAGTTCGGCGTCGGCGGCGCGTGCGAAGGTCTCTTCGGTGGCCGGCGCGCCCTGCAGCACCTCCTCGGCCGCGCGGGCGCGCCACGGCCGGTGCGCGAGCCCGCCGAACGCCAGCGCCGCGCGCCGTACGACACCGTCCCGCACCTCCAGTACGGCACCGACGGAGACCAGCGCGAAGGCGAACGAGGCGCGGTCGCGGGCCTTGCGGTAGCGCGAGCGCGCGCCGGGTCCCGCCGGCGGGAGCTCGACGGCGGTGATCAGCTCGCCGGGCCGGATCACGGTGTCCTGCTCCGGCTGCTCGCCCGGCAGCCGGTGGAAGTCGGTCGCCGGCACACTGCGTTCGCCGTCGGGGCCGTGCAGGTGCACGGTGGCGTCGAGGGCGGCCAGCGCGACCGCCATGTCCGACGGCTGGGTGGCGACGCAGTGTGCGGAGTGGCCCAGTACGGCGAGGTCGCGATGCGCGCCCTCACGGGCCGGGCAGCCGCTTCCCGGGGTGCGCTTGTTGCAGGGCTTGGAGGTGTCCTGGAAGTACAGGCAGCGGGTGCGCTGCAGCAGATTGCCGCCGGTGGTCGCGGTGTTGCGCAGTTGCCCGGAGGCGCCGGCCAGCAGCGCCTGCGACAGGACCGGGTAGCGCTCGCGTACGGGGACGGCCGCGGCGAGAGCGCTGTTGCGGACCGTCGCGCCGATGCGCAGTCCGCCGTCCGGCAGCTCCTCGATACGGTCGAGCGGCAACCGGGTGACGTCGATGAGCAGCCGCGGCGTCTCCACGCCCAGCTTCATCAGGTCGACGAGGTTGGTGCCCCCGCCGAGGAACCGTGCGCCGGGCCGGCCGCCGGCTGCCCGTACGGCCTCGTCGACGCTGGTCACGCGGAGGTATCCGAACGGCTTCACGGGGCCACCCCCTGACCTGCCGGCGAACCGGCCGCCGCGCCCTCGGCACCGACGTCCCCGACCGCTTCGACGATCCGGGGGTACGCGCCGCAGCGGCACAGGTTTCCGCTCATCCGCTCGCGGATCTCGTCCGCGCCGAGCTCCACCGGAGCACCGGGGTCCACGGTGGCCGGGGTGACGTGGGACGGAAAGCCGTCGGCCGCCTCCTCCAGCACCCCGACGGCCGAACAGATCTGGCCAGGGGTGCAGTAGCCGCACTGCAGGGCGTCCCGCTCCAGGAAGGCCTCCTGCAGGGGGTGCAGCCGCTCCCCGTCGGCCAGGCCCTCGACGGTGACGATCCGCCGTCCGTCCTGCGCCACCGCCAGCAGCAGGCAGCTGTTGGCGCGCCGCCCGTCGACGAGCACCGTGCAGGCGCCGCACTGCCCGTGGTCGCACCCCTTCTTGGCGCCGGTGAGACCGAGGTGCTCACGGAGCGCGTCCAGGAGCGTCGTGCGGTGATCCAGGGTCAGCGGGTGCGTCCGGTTGTTGACATGCAGCACCAGCTCGGACGCCTGGCCGGCCTTGGGCCAGGCGGTCTCGGAGTCGGCCGGGGCGTTGCCGTCGGCGGCCGGCGGGTCGTTGGTGGGCTCCACTCGGTCATACCTTCCGGTGTGGGTCGTGCCGTACGTGTCTCCCCCGCCGCTTGCTTTCCGCGCGCGTCGTCCGTCAGCGGGATTCCAGGCGCAGTTCGACTTCCTTTTCCTGGTCGCCGGCGGCCATGCCGAGAATCTGTACCGCGAACGCCGGCTGCAGGCCCTTGACCAGCTGGTCGACCGCCCAATAGCCCCCCTGGAGGCTGACGATGACGGGCGCGCTCAGCCGTCGGGGCTCGGCCTCGACCTTGCGCTCGCTCACGTCGAAAGTCGAGGTCCACACGGTCGCGCCTGGCCCCGCCATCTCCTCGGGCACGTCATCGGCGGCCCGGTCTGAGCTGAACGAGGTACGCAGCGCGCTGAAGACGGCGTGCGCGTCCTGCGCGGCGCAGCTCTCCAGCTCCACCACCACCTCGGCCGATACGTGTTCCGCGTGTGATGCCTGATCCGCGCTGTTCACTGTGGGGCCTTCCTCTGCGGGCCTTCCTCCGGGGCCGAACGCTTCCAGGCTCGCGCCACGGCCCGGTGTGTGCGACCTGAGGCTCGAACGAGTGGTTTGAACGGCGCAACGTTGCGACGCGACCCACGAATGTTACGCTCTGTAATCGATGACAGCTCTCTGTGAGCGTCAGTAGCCAGTACCCACCCTCGCCCCCACCAGGAGTCCGCTTTGACCAGCACCGTCATCGATCAGAAGGCCACCAGCTACAGCGTCCGCCATGCGCTGTGCATGGCGCGCGCCGCCGAGCTCGCGTACAAGGACGAGAAGTCCGTCGAGGCCACCGCCCATAGTTGGGGCTTCGACCGGGTGCGCCATCATCACACCGAGTTCCGTCAGCCCTTCCCGCTGGAGGACACCCAGGCATACACCCTCGGCGGCGAGAGCATGATCATTACCGCGTTCCGGGGCACGGAGCCGGCGAACCTTCGCGACTGGCTCTCCGACGCCACCACACCGCCGCGGCCCGGCCCCGGCGGCAAGGGGTACGTCCACTACGGCTTCGGCGAGGCGCTGGCGGGCATCTGGCCGCAGGTCCGCGCCGCCATCGACGAGTTCCGCGACAACGGCCAGACCGTGTGGTTCACCGGCCACAGCCTCGGCGGCGCGCTGGCGATGCTGGCCGGCGCCCGGCTGCACTTCGAAGAGCCGCATGTGACGGCCACCGGCGTCTACACCTTCGGACAGCCGCGGACCTGCGACCAGCTGTTGTCGCAGGCGTTCAGCGCGGCGTTCACGGACCGTATGTACCGCTTCGTCAACAACAACGACATCGTGCCGCAGCTCCCCCCGGAGCCCGCCTTCCACCACGTCTCCGCGCTGCGCTACATCGATTCCAAGGGCACCATCCACCACTCCATGCCGGTGATCACCGGCCTGTTCGACCGCGCCAAGGGGCTCACCGCCGATGCGTTCGCGCCCGCCTCCGACGGCGTCCGCGACCACTTCATGAACGCGTACATCAACGCACTGGAGAAGAACCAGAACTGACCGGCTGGGTGAGGTTGACGGCATTGCCGTCCGGGTCCTGGATGTGGGCCACCCGCTGGCCCCACGGCATGTCGTTGGCCGGGCCGCGCACCGTGCCGCCGAGGGGCGCGACCCGGTCCAGGAGGTGGTCCACGTCCTCGACCGCGAAGCTGAGCAGGATGCGGGTCGGGGTGCCGGTCTCGACGTCCTTGTCCGCCACGATGCCCAGCTCCGAACCGCCGAGCCGCAGCCCCACGAAGAAGACCGGCCCCTCTTCGGGCACACGGGTGAACTCCTCGGCGCCGAGCAGCTCGCGGTAGAAGCTCCGCAGCCGTTCGACGTCAGGGGTGACGATCACGGGCTGGAGGGCGGCGGGGGCGGGGGGCGTGGTGTCGGGCACGGTGTCCTCCTGTTGCGAGGGGTAGGGGCTACCAGGCCCGGGGGTCCGAGGAGACGGACCGCCGGGTCCGGGGAGGTGGACCGCGCCAGGGGCGCAGATTCATCGGTCGGGGTGGGACGCGGTGGACGTGGCGCGGGTGAAGGTGACGTCGGCGGCGTGGGCGACGATCTCCACCTCGTCGCCCAGGGCCCATTCTGCGGCGCGGGAGGACATGGCCGCCGGGACGACCTCGCTGATGCCCGGAGCCGCGGGGATGTCGTAGGTGGCGTGTGCGTCGTGCGGCAGAACGACCCGGAAGTCGCGGTCCAGGGCCGTGCGGGCGGTCGCGGCGACGCACATCTCGGACAGGACCCCGCAGACGGCCAGCGCCTGGACGTCGGCGTCGGCGAGCAGGGCGCCCAGCGCGGTGCCCTCGAAGCCGTCGTCCTCCGTCTTGCGGACCACGACCTCACGGGGTCCCGGCTCGACGGGCAGATGGAGTTCCCAGCCGGGCGTGTGCGGCGCGTCGACGGTTCCGGGCGCGCCGTCGTTCTGCAGATGAACGACGAGGGCGCCGGCGGCGCGGGCCCTGGCGAGCAGGTCGCGGCTCCGGTCGAGCACCCGCGCCGCGTCGGGCACCGCCTCGTCGCCCGCGACAAAGGCCGACTGCAGGTCGACGAGGAGGAGGGCCTCGACGGGGAGGAGGGGGCCGGCGGGGTGAATCGGGTCGCCGGTCGCGGCGACGGCATGCGCCCCGGTCCCGGGCCGCGCCCCGGCCTCGGTCGCGGACTGCGCATCGGGCCCGGCGTGCGGACCGGTCGAGGTGCTGGTCGTGGTCATGGTGACCATGGTGCGTGCGCGGACGGGCGGTGATCGCCGAGTACGGCGGGATCCGGCCAGGGACTTCACGCGGCGGACGGTCGTAGCGGAAGGCGGTGAGGGTCAGGTGCTGCTTCCCGCCGCGCTCCGGCCGGCCCGGACACGCGCCGCTGAGCCGTCCGGGCTCACCTCGTTGCCATGAGCATCGACCGGGCGGATCATCCCGTCGAGCACACCGTACGCAGCCACCCCCCGCACGTACGCGCCCTGCGTACCAGCCCATGGACGCGCCGTACGGACGCACGAGATGACGCACAAGGACGACGCGAGGAGAGCCGCCGTGGGACCAGCCACCGTCAAGGGCCACTGCGCACCGGAGTTCGCCGGCGTACGGGAGGCGTTCGAGCGGAACTTCGGCGAGCACGGCGACGTCGGCGCGGCAGTCGCGGTGACCGTGGACGGCGCGGCGGTGGTCGACCTGTGGGGCGGCCACGCGGACGCCGACCGGACCCGCGCCTGGGAGCGCGACACCCTCGTGAACGTCTACTCGACGTCCAAGGGGATGACCGCACTGTGCGCCCATCTCCTCGTGGACCGAGGCGAGTTGGACCTCGACGCGCCGGTCGCCCGCTACTGGCCGGAGTTCGCGCAGGCCGGCAAGCAGGACATACCCGTACGCTGGCTGCTCAGCCATCGCGCCGGACTGATCGCGCCCGGTGAGCCACTGCCCGCGGGGCGCGCCTACGACTGGGACCGGGTGTGCGCCGCCCTGGCGGCCACCGCGCCGTGGTGGGAGCCGGGCACCGCTCAGGGCTACCACGCGGTGACCTTCGGCTACCTCGTCGGTGAGGTGGTACGGCGGATCACCGGGCAGTCCCTCGGCGCGTTCCTGCGCAGCGAGATCACCGGGCCCATGGGCGCGCGGATGTTCATCGGGACCCCCGCCGAGGAGCACGCCTCCTGCGCGGACATGATCGGGCAACTGGACGGGACACCGATCGGGGAACGGTTCCCCGGCGCGCCGAAGCCGCCGTTCCGGTCGATCACCGATCATCCGCTGACGGCCGCGCTGCTGGCGCTGACCTACATCCCCACTGGTGACGTCAACAGTGCCGCCTACCGCTCGGCCGAGATCCCGGCGGGCAACGGGCACGCCACCGCGCACGGGCTGGCGGCGGTGTACGGCGCGCTGGCGTGCGGCACGCTCGTCGGCCCGGCCACGCTGGAGGAGATGCGCCGGTCGCAGAGCCTGCCCGGCGAGCGCGACCTGGCCCTCGGCGCGCTCGCCCCGGCGGGCTTCGCGCACCACTGGGGCCTTGGCTACCTCCTCAACCACCACGGCCTGGCGGGCCCCAATCCGCGGGCCTTCGGGCACGGCGGGGCGGGCGGCTCGTACGCCTTCGCCGACCCGGAGAACGGGCTGTCGTACGCCTACGTCATGAACAGGTGCGGCGGCGGCACGACCGGCGACGACCCGCGCAACCTCGGTCTGGTCGCGGCGGTGTACACGGCCCTGGAGCGGGTGCGGGGCCAATGCCCCGGCCCGGCTTCTACGGGGTGGCCGATTCGGGCGGCGGGGCGGGCCTCGGGGCGACGGGCCGCTCGCCGGCGGCATCGGTGAGCGCGCGCAGGGACGCCACGAGCCCGGCGCGCTGGGCGACCGGCAGCCGGGCCACGACCGCGGCGATCTCCGCATGCCGGTGGGCCAGTACGCGCTCGACGAGCTCGCGGCCCTGCGCCGTCAGGCTCAGGACCACCTCCCGGCGGTTACCGGGATTGGCCTGCCGGGTGACGCCGCCGGCCGCCGCCAGCCGGTCGACCATGCGCATCGCGGTCGACGGATTGACGCCCAGCGCGGCGGCCAGCGTGGCGAGCTTGACCGGGCCCTGGCCCTCCAGCACCACGAGGGCCCGCAGCTGGGGCAGCGTGAGCGAGGGATCCGTCCGGGCGAGCGCACGGGCCGAGATCCCGACCAACAGCCGGGAGGCGGTCAGCACGGCGGCGATGACCTCCTCGACCTCATGATCGAGATCGACCTCATGATCGAGATCGTCGTCCCGGCCTGGATCGTCGTCATGCCCCGTGGCTGCCTTTGGCCCCATGGCTGCCTTTATACCGCTGACGGCATCACACCTGGTGAGGGGCCCCTTCGGGCGCTGCCGGCGGCCTGGAGGTCTGCCCCGGCGATCGCGGTTGCCCGGCGCAATAATGGGAGGTGCGGCAAGTATCCGGCCCGGCGCGAGCGCGGCGGGCCCGGGGAGAGGGCGTGGTGACCATGGAACGGGACACCGAGACGGTTCACGAGGCGTATTCGTTCGTCTGTCTGCACTGCGGGCACGGCTGGGAGGAGGAGTACGAGATCCGGCACACCACGGACCTGTCCGGGCATCGGCGCGCCGACTACTTCACCCGCGGCGTCCGGGTCGCCTCCCCGCTGACCCGCAACGACTGCCCGTCCTGCAACCTCGGCCCGATCCGGATCCTGCGCCCCGGCCGGGTGAACACGGCCCGTACGTACCTCGCCTGAGGACGGTGCCCGTCCGTACGCGCCTGGCGTGTGGCGCCTGGCCCGATGACTCCTGCCCAGCGCCCCTGACCGACGCGACAGCTCACCCCGCCCCTCACTGACGCATCGTCACCATCCGGTGTACAGCAGATGGTTGACGCCCAGTGCCAGTAGCGCCTGCGCCGTGAGCCAGTGGCGGTGCCGGGCGGGGGGCAGTAGGGCGCAGGCGGGCAGGAGCCAGACGGCGAAGGGGAGCCAGATGCGCTCGGTCTCCGCCTTGCTCATGCCGGAGAGGTCGGCGACCAGCAGGGCGAGCAGCGCGGCCAGGACGAGGATCGCCAGGCGGTCGACGGGTCGGTGCAGGGAGCCGGTGCCGGCCCGTCCGGTGGCGGAAGGGAGCCGGGAGCGGAGCCGCCGTACCGCGGTGGGGGCGGCCGCGAGGACCCGGCGCAGACCGGCGACCGTCGCCAGGCCGGTGATCAGGACGGTGCAGGCGAGGTTGCCCCAGACCCAGTACGCGTACGGGCGGACCGCCGCGGCGCCCTGGTAGTAGCGCTCCACCAGCAGGCGGTAGCCCTCCCACCAGTCGAACCCGGCGAGGGTGAAGACCGCCGCCACGGCGGCGACCCCGGCGGCCAGCAGGGGCAGCGGCCGCGCGGTACGGGCGAGCAGCAGCACGGCGGCGGCGATCAGCGTGACGAGGGTGAGGCCGTAGGAGAGGTAGCAGGTCAGGCCGAGGAGGAGCCCGGAGGCCAGGGCCGCGGCCGCGGGGTGGCGGGTGCGGCGGGTGGCGGCGAGGGCGAGCAGCGCCGACGACCAGGCGGCGACGGCGGTGAAGTAGCCGTCGGCGGAGGTGCCCACCCACACCGCGGCCGGGGCCAGCGCGAGGAACGGGGCGGCCCGGCGCGCGGTCGGCTCGTCGGTGAGGGCGCGCAGCGCGATGAGGACCGCGGCCGCGGCGGAGGTACCGACGGTGATGCACCAGGCGCCGGCCCAGGCTCCGCCGCCCAGGCCGACGCGGTCCAGGCCGACGAAGGTGAGCACCGCGGCCGGCGGGTGCCCGGCGACATGGGCGGGCCAGTGGTCGGGCGCGTTGTTGAGGATGTGCGCGGTGAAGTCGCGCAGTGCCGGGCCGAGAGCGTCGAAGCGGCGGATGACGGTCAGATACTCGTACTCGGTGGTGAGGCGGCGGGCGACACCGGTCTGCCAGCCGTCGACCAGGGCCAGCGACCACGTCCAGGCCAGACAGGCCGCCCAGCCCGTGAGGACCAGCCGACGCCAGGGCAGCCGGTCGGCGAGCGGCGGCCCGTAGGCGATCACCAGGACGGCGACCGCGAGGGCGGCGGGGGTACCGGGGCCCAGGTGCGCGAACCACGAGGCGTACAGCGGCGGCACGTTGACATGCAGGCTGCCGTTGGCGCGCTGGATGACGATGCCGACGACCGCGGCCAGCACGACGAGCAGGGCGCCGGCCGCGGCGGCCAGCAGATCGGCCCGGCGCGCGGCGCGTTCTTCCGGAGCCCGGCGGGCGGCGGCCGCGTCGGCGCGTTCTTCGGACATCGGTCGGGGGGTCACACCGGCACGCTAGGGCGCCGGCGGGGTGACCGGGGCCCGCCGTTCCGCCGACGTCAGAGTTTCGTCATGCGTCGCGGCCCCCTGGGGGCCCGGGTGGCGGCATACCGTCGGAGCGGACCTGCTCGTCCGGGCGGCGGAACGTCGTCGCGCCGGCCTCCGAGGGCTCATCAACCGCCGAGGACTCATCATGGGTGCCCACCACCGTCTCGTTCCCCCCACCTCGCCGTCGTTCTGGCGCAGCCCGCTGCGCGGTCCCCGGCTGACCGCGGTGCTCGGCGTGGTGCTGCTGGCCGGGATCACGCTGCTGTTCGTCACCGGCCTGCTCTCCTACGCCGCGTACAACCCGGACCTGGCCGGCGGCGTCAACGACAAGACGCCGGACAAGGGGCTGCTGGGCTTCTACCTCTTCAGCTGGCCGACCGATCCGCACTGGATCTACCGGCTCACCCAGGGGGTGCATGTCACGCTCGGCGTCGCGCTGGTGCCCGTCCTGCTGGCGAAGCTGTGGTCGGTGATCCCCAAGCTGTTCACGCTGCCGCCGGCGCGGTCCGTCGGGCATGGCCTGGAGCGGATCTCACTGCTGCTGCTGGTCGGCGGCGCGCTGTTCGAGTTCGTGACCGGCATCCTCAACATCCAGTTGGAGTACCTCTTCCCGGGGTCGTTCTATCCGCTGCACTTCTACGGCGCGTGGGTGTTCATCGGCGCCTTCCTCGCCCATGTGGTGCTGCGTCTGCCGCGGGCCGTACGGGCGCTGCGGGAGCGCACGGACCCCGCGGCGGACGCCGACGACACCGGGCTGGTGGCGGTCCGACCGGACCGGCCGACGGTGTCCCGGCGCGGTGCGCTGGGGCTGGTCGGCGCCGGATCGCTGCTGCTGCTCGCGACGACCGCCGGTCAGAGCATCGGGGGATGGTGGCGGCGGACGGCCGTGCTGGCGCCGCACGGTGGCCGCGACCCGGGCAGCGGACCGAACGCCTTCCAGATCAACAAGACGGCCGCGTACGTCGGGATCAGGCCGCAGGACACCGGCGACGACTGGCGGCTGACGGTCGAGGGGGGCGGGCGGCGGGTGCGGCTGGACCGCGCCGCACTGCTGGCCCTGCCGCAGCACGAGTCGGCGCTGCCGATCGCCTGCGTGGAGGGCTGGTCGACGGACGACCAGCTGTGGAGCGGAGTGCGGCTGCGTGACCTCGCCGCGCTGGTGGGGCTCGGCGCGCAGCCGCCCGACCTGCTGGTGGAGTCGCTGCAGTTGCACGGCGCGTTCCGCCGGGCCGCGCTGCGCGGTAACCAGGTGCGCGATCCGCGGTCGCTGCTCGCGCTGCGGGTGGGCGGTGCGGAGCTGTCCGCGGACCACGGCCATCCGGCGCGGATCATCGTTCCGGCGGCGCCCGGAGTGCTCAACACCAAGTGGGTGTCGCGGCTGACGTTCGGGGAGTGGTGAGGGTGCGGCGCAGGTGGCGGGAGCGCGCGGGAGGGTGGCGGCGGGCACTGGCGCGTCACCATTGGTACGGCGAAGGGCCGCTGCATCTGCTGCTGATGCTCGCCTCGTTCGCGCTCACCGGCTATGCGGGGCTGCGGCTGCTGGGCGGCGGGGACTGGCTGCTGGTGATCGTGTGGTTCGTCGGGGCGGCGCTGCTGCACGATCTGGTGCTGCTGCCGCTGTACGCGTGCGCCGACCGCGGGGTGGCGGCGTACACGGCGGGGACCGCCCGGCACGCGGCCTGGACCGGGTACGTCCGGGTCCCCGCCGCGCTGTCCGGGCTGTTGCTGCTGGTGTGGTTCCCGCTGATCGCGGGCTCGGCGGGGAGCGGGTCGGCAGCGCACTTCGAGGCCGCCACCGGACTGTCCGGCCAGGGGTTCCTGACCCGCTGGCTGCTGATCACCGCGGGCCTGTTCGCGGCCTCTGCCCTGTGGCTGCTGTGCCGTACGGTTCAGCCACGCCGGGCGGGCAGGGCCCGGCGCCGGCGCAGGGAGACAAAGCAGCGGCCGGGCACCGGGGACTGAGCGGGCTCCGGTGCGACGGTCCACCGCTCGGCGGGCGTCCAGCCGGTGGCGGCCGCGTACCGCAGCAGCGCGCGGGTGCCGACCCGGGCCCAGGGGAAGGGGGCGCCCGGTGCGCGGTGTCCGTCGTCGTGGCCGTGGCCGCCGGCGGCGTACTGCCCGGTGGCGACATGGACCTCGACGCGTTCGTCGAGGTCCGCCGGGGCGGTCTCCACTATGAGCAGGCCGGACGGGCCGACGAGTTCGGCCGTCCGGGCGAGCAGGGCGCGCGGGTCACCGCCGATGCCGATGTTGCCGTCCAGCAGCAGTGCGGTGCCCCAACACCCCTCGTCGGGCAGGGGGTCGAAGACGGAGCGGTGCAGCGCGGCACCACCGGTCGCGGCGGTGCGGGCGACCGCGGCCCGGCTGACGTCGATGCCGAGCACCGGCCGGCCCTGTGCGGCGAGCGCGGCGACCAGCCGTCCGGGGCCGCAGCCGATGTCGAGGACGGCGCCCTCGCAGCGGCCGAGCGCCGACAGGTCGGCGGCGTCCGCCCCGGCGCACCAGCGCTCGACCTCCAGCGGCAGCAGCCAGCCGTCGGTACGGCGCAGGAAGAGCGGGCCGCGGCCGCGGCGGAGGGCGTCGGCGTAGGGGTCCGCTCCCCAGGAGGCGGTGCCGGGCGGGGCGGTGGCCGGTGGCACGGCGGGGCTCATCGCCCGCCGGCCCGGGTCAGTCGGGCGAGGGTGGCGGCGAACCGTCCGCCGGGGGCCGCGGCCGCGACCCGCTCGGCGTCGTCCGCGGTGTCGACGTCGCACAGCGGCGGCAGTTCCGCCACCCGGAGTCCGGCGGCGGTCAGCCGGGCCCGCTGGGCGGCGCCGGTGCGGTCGGTGGACATGGGGACGCCGCGCAGCAGCCGGGGGTCGGGCACGGCCAGGCCGAGTGCCCAAAATCCGCCGTCCTCGGCCGCGCCGAACCAGGCGTCGCAGTCGTCCCACGCGTCGAAGTCCGTTGCGGGGGCGAGGAGTTGCGGGGTGATCTGCGGGGTGTCCATGCCGATCAGCAGGGTCGGTCCGGTGCTGCCGGCGAAGGCCTGGGCGAGCCGCTCGTCGAGGCCGCCGGTGCCCTGCGGCCGTACCTCGAAGCCGGCCGGCAGCCAGCTTCCCGGCCGGCCGTCGAGCACCACGACCCGCCGCCGGGCGGGCATGGCGCGTACGGCCCGCAGGGTGTCGTACAGCGCGGCCTCGGCCAACTGGGCGGCCTCGGCGGGGGTGTACCGCGGGGTGAGCCGGGTCTTGACCCGGCCGGGCACCGGCTCCTTGGCGATGACCAGGACCGTGGTCGGCCCGGGGCCCGGCAGCGGCTCCGGGCGGTCGGGCGCGGTCATCGGGCCGCCTCCTTCGTACGGGGTGTCAGCGGCGGCTGGTGGAGGACGCCGCGCATGTCGCGGACCGCGTGCCAGGTGCCGCGCCAGGTGCCGGTGACCTTCGAGCGGCCGGTGCGCGGCCGGTAGGGCACCTCGCGCTCCTCGATGCGCCAGCCGGCGTCGGCGGCCCGGACGACCATCTGGAGGGGGTAGCCGCTGCGGCGGTCGGTGAGGTCGAGGCCGAGCAGCGCGGTGCGGCGGGCGGCGCGCAGCGGGCCGAGGTCGTGCAGCCGCAGCCCGGTGCGACGGCGCAGCATCCGGGCCAGGGCGAGGTTGCCGGCCCGGGCGTGCGGCGGCCAGGCGCCGCGTCCTTGGGGGCGCCGGCGGCCCAGCACCAGGTCGCTGTCGCCGTCGCGGACGGCGGCCACGAACGGGGCGAGCAGGGCCGGGTCGAGGGAGGCGTCGCAGTCGCAGAAGCAGACGATGTCCGCCTCGGCGGCCAGCAGTCCGGCGTGGCAGGCGGCGCCGAAGCCGCGGCGCGGTTCGTGGACGACGGTGGCGCCCAGGTCGCGGGCGATCTCGGCCGAGCCGTCGGTGGAGCCGTTGTCCACGACGATCGCCCGCCAGCCGGCCGGGATGCGCGCCAGTACCCAGGGCAGCGCGGCGGCCTCGTCGAGGCAGGGCAGGACGACGTCCACCGGGGCGGGGCGGGCGGCGCCCGCCGCGGCACCGGTCACCCCGGCCGCCGGGCCGGCCGCCGGGCCGGCCGCCGGGCGCAGCTCCTCCCGGGCGAACTCCGCCATCCCTTCCGCGAATCCGGTCGCCGCCCGCCAGCCGAGGTCCTCGGCGATCCGCCGCGACGACGCCGTGATGTGCCGTACGTCGCCCAGCCGGTACTCCCCCGTCACCACCGGCGCCGGCCCGCCGTGGGCCTCGGCCAGGGCGTGCGCCATCTCGCCTACGGTGTGCGGCTGCGAGCTGCCCGTGTTGTACGCGGTCAGGGTGTCGGGCGCCCGCTCCGGCAGGGCCTCCAGCGCCACCACGTTGGCCGCCGCGATGTCCCGCACGTGGACGAAGTCCCGTCGCTGGCCCCCGTCCTCGTAGACGGTCGGTGCCTCGCCGCGGGCCAGCGCCGAGCGGAAGAATGAGGCGACGCCGGCGTACGGGGTGTCGCGTGGCATTCCGGGCCCGTAGACGTTGTGATAGCGCAGCGAGACGGCCCGGCCGCCGGTCGACCGCGCCCAGGAGGCGGCCAGATGCTCCTGGGCGAGCTTGGTGGCGGCGTAGACGTTGCGCGGATCGGTGGGCGCGTCCTCGCCGACCAGCCCCGGTCGCAGCTGCGCACCGCACCGCGGGCAGCGCGGCTCGAACCGTCCGGCGGCCAGCTCTGCGGCGCCGCGCGGACCGGGCCGCACCGCACCGTGCGCAGGGCAGGTGTAGCGCCCCTCCCCGTAGACCACCATCGACCCGGCGAGCACCAACTGGCGGACGCCCGCGGCGGCCATCGCGGCCAGCAGCACGGCCGTCCCCAGGTCGTTGCAGCCGACGTAGTCGGGCGCGTCGGCGAAGTCCTTGCCCAGGCCCACCATCGCCGCCTGGTGGCAGACCGCGTCGATGCCCCGCAGGGCCGCGTCGACGGCCGCCCGGTCGCGGACGTCCGCGACGATGCGCCGCTCCTGCGGGCGCGGCGGCGGGGGCTCGGGGTGTGCCGAGGGGAGCAGCGCGTCGAACACCACGGGCTCGTGGCCGCGCGCGATGAGCGCGGTGACGACCTGCGATCCGATGAAGCCGGCGCCTCCGGTGACCAGTACTCGCATGTCGGTCACGCTAAGCGGGACCGGGCCGCCCGGCGCGCGCCACGACCGCCGTGTCACCGGTCCGTAAGATCCGGCGGCCCACTGCGATTCGGTAACAGGCGCATTCGAGGTATTTCGGTACGGCATGGGTTGCATATGCTCAGGTCGGGGGCTGGGGGGCCGTTTTCGGACACTCCGACGGCCGACGGCCCCCGTAGCCCGATCACCGGACACGACACCGTCGGAGAACACCTTGGCCGTGGAGAACGGGGAGCTGCGCACCGGCTCCCGTGTGCTGTCCGTACTCCCCTACGCGGTGATGGCCGTGGTCAGCGTCGTCGACCTCACCGCAGGCCCGGAAGTGGGCTTTCTGCCCCTGGTGTCCCTGGGGCCGGCGTTCGCCGGACTGGTGGGCGGCTGGCGGCGCACCGCCCTGGTCGGACTCACCGCGTTCGTCCTCTGCCTCGGCCTGGGCGTCTACAACGGTCTGTTCGAGAGCCGGCGCGGGCTGACCGCACTGCTGTCGGTGGCCGGGGTGACCGCGGCCGGTGTGGTCGCGGCGGTGATGCGGCAGCGCCGCGAGGCGGAGCTGGCCAGCGTCCGTTCGATCGCCGAGGTCGCCCAGCGGGTGCTGCTGCGCCCCGTGCCGCGCAGCGCGGGCCCGCTGCGGATCGCGGTCTCCTACACCTCGGCGGTGGCCGAGGCCCGGATAGGCGGCGATCTGTACGAGGTGGTGACCTCGCCCGCCGGTGTACGGATCATCGTCGGCGACGTCCAGGGCAAGGGCCTGGAGGCCGTGGAGAGCGCCGCGGTGGTGCTGGGCGCGTTCCGGGAGGCCGCGCACGACGAGCCGGATCTGCCGGCCGTCGGCGAGCGCGTCGAACGGGCCCTGAACCGCCATCTGTCCGGCGAACGGTTCGTCACGGCGGTGCTCGCGGAGATCGGTGACGGTCCGTGCGCGACGCTGCTCAACTACGGCCATCCGGCCCCGCTGGTCGTCCGCCCCGCCGGCACGGTCGCCTTCGCCGCGCCGCCCGACCGGGCCCTGCCGCTCGGCCTCACCCTCACCGGCCCCGGTGCCCCGCTCCCCTACGAGGTGCCGTTCACCCCCGGCGACCAACTGCTGTTCTACACCGACGGGGTCACCGAGGCCCGCGACGCGGCGGGCCGCTTCTACCCCCTCGACGAGCGCTCCGCGCTGCTGAAGGACCCCGACCCGGAGGCCGCGCTGCGCTCCGTCCGCGAGGACGTGGTCGAGCACGCCGAGGGGCCGCTGCACGATGACGCGGCGATGCTGCTGGTCCGCTACCGGGAGCGCCGCTGACCCAGCGTCACTCCAGGGGCCGGTCAGCGGTGGGCAAGGAAGACCGTCTCCTCGTGCGCGCCGTCCGCCGGCCGCTGCAGCCGTATGTCGAAGCGGTACCGGCCCGGTCCGTCCGGGCGGGCGAGCAGGGTGCGCGCGCGGGCGGCGGGCAGCCGCGTCAGCAGCGGGTCGGCGGCGTGGGCGGTGGGGTGCTCGGGGAAGTAGACGCGGGTGAAGAGGTGGTCGATCAGTCCGCGGGCGAAGACGCACACGGCGAGGTACGGCGCGGCGTCCGGGCGGCCGGCGGGGGCGGCGGTGGGCAGGGTGCGTACGGCGTAGCGCCCGTCGGCGTCGGTGGGGACGCGGCCGAAGCCGGTGAAGTCCACGCCGTCGCGGCCGATGACCGCGCCGGTGGCCGGGTCGTGGCGCAGCGAGCCGGGCGCGCCGGCCAGGCTGCCGTCCGGTGCCGCCTGCCAGAACTCCAGCAGTGCGTCGGGCACCGGGGCGCCGGCTCCGTCCCGTACACAGCCGTGCACGGTGATCGTGTCGGGGTGGCCGGCCGGCGCGATCTGCTCGCCGCCGGGGAACGGGAGCGCGTGGCCGAAGAACGGGCCGATGGTCTGTGAGGGTGTCGGGGCGAGCGGCGCGGGGGACGGAGCGGGCGGCGCGGTGTCGGACGGGTCCCGCCGGGCAGTGGCGCGGGGCATCAGCGGCCCTCCTCGGTCCAGGTGGCGGACGGGCCGTCCAGGACGATGTCCCAGCGGTAGCCCAGGGCCCGTTCGGGGTCGGACAGTTCGTGGTCGTAGGTGGCCACCAGGCGGGCGCGGGCGGCGGGGTCGGTGACCGAGCCGAGGACCGGGTCGTACGGCAGCAGCGGATCGCCGGGGAAGTACATCTGGGTGACCAGCCGCTGGGTGAACGCCGCTCCGAAGAGCGAGAAGTGGATATGGGCCGGGCGCCAGGTGTTGTCGTGGTCGCTCAGCGGATAGGCGCCGGGCTTGACGGTGGTGAAGGCGTAGCGGCCCTCGTCGTCGGTCAGTGCGCGGCCGGTGCCGGTGAAGTTCGGGTCCAGCGGGGCGGGGTGCCGGTCGCCCCGATGGGCGTACCGGCCGGAGGCGTTGGCCTGCCAGACCTCGACGAGCTGGCCGCGTACGGGGCGGCCGGCGCGGTCCAGGACGCGGCCGGTGACGGTGATGCGCTCGCCGAGGGGTTCGCCGGCGTGCTGACGGGTGAGGTCGGCGTCGAGTGCGCCGATGTCCGTGCCGCCGAACACGGGTCCGCGGAGCTCCACGGCCTCGGGGTCGGTGCGGTGGTCGATCTCGACCAGCGGCCGGTGGGGGCGGCGGAGTTCGCTGCTGCGGTACGGGACGTGGTCGTGGGCGGGGTGCTCCGGGGTGCGGGGACCATCGAGCGGGGTGGGCTGCGGGGGCGGGGCCATGTGCCGTCTCCCTGCGGTTGAGGACGGGCCTGGGCGGACGCGTACCTGGTCACTGAAGCAGGCCCGGCCGCCGCAGCGACAGGCGATACCAGGACGAGAACACTCAGCCGGCGCGCCCCTCGCCGTTGCCGTCCCCGCCCTCGTTCCCGTCTGCGCCCTCGTTCCCGTCCGCGCCCTCGTGCCCGCTCTCGTCCCCGTCCGCGCCCTCGTCCCCGTCGCCGTCCCGCTCCGCCGCCCGGCGCGCGATCTCCTCGCGCGCCGCGGCCGTGGCGACCGACGGCCACACCCGGTCGAGTGAGGCGTTCATCGCGGCACCGACCAGCACCGCGAAGGCGGACACGCCGATCCACAGCAGTACCGCGACCGGCGCGGCCAACGACCCGTAGATCGTGGGGCCCTCCACGGTCGAGGTGAGGTAGAGCCGCAGCAGAAAGCTGCCGAGCACCCAGATGCCGAGTGCGACCACCGCCCCCGGAATGTCCTCCTGCCAGGGCGACCGGACCGGTACGGACAGGTGGTAGAGCGTGGTGAGGAAGGCGACCGACACCAGCAGGACGAACGGCCAGTACAGCACCCGGATGATCTGCTCGCTGGCCGGCAGCCAGCTCACGACGGTGTCGGGCCCGGCCACCATCAGCGGCAGCGCGACGGCGCCGACGACCAGCCCGCCCAGGTAGAGCGCGAACGCCAGCAGCCGGGTCCTGACGATGCCGCGCCGGCCGTCGAGCCCGTACATGATGGTGATGGTGTCGACGAAGACGTTCAGCGCCCGGGAGCCGGACCACAGGGCGATGGCGAAGCCGAGGGAGATGACGTCGGGGCGGCGGCCGGTGAAGACGTCGTCCAGCAGGGGGCGGGCGATCTGGTCCACGCCCTTGCCGGACAGCACGGTGCCGGCGGCGCCGAGGATGCGCTCGCGGACGCCGTCGATGGTGTCGTGCCCGATCCAGGCCTGTGTGTAGCCGAGCACGCCGAGGAGTCCGAGGATCAGCGGCGGCAGCGACAGCAGACACCAAAACGCCGCCTCGGCCGCCAGGCCGGTCACGCGGTAGGTCATACAGGAGTGGACGATGTCCTTGAGCAGCAGCCAGGCCAGCCGGCGCTTGGAGACATTGCGGTACAGCACGCGGGCCCTGGTCAGACGCCCCGCGGGCCGCTCGGTTGGTTCGTTTGCCGGCTGCACCTCCTTACCGTATCCGGCATGGCAGCCACCACTCACACGGTCACCAACCAGCCCCCGCCGCTGGTCGGCTACGACGTCTTCGGCAGCGACCCGGCCCTCACCGAGGGCGTCGCCCGGTACCTCGACGGCGCCCGGCTCAGGGAGGCCCGGGCGGAACTGAGCCTGCTGGGCAGGGCGGCCGGCTCGGCGCACGCCCAGCGCTGGGGCGAGCAGGCCAACGCCCATCCGCCGGTCCTGCACACCCACGACCGGTTCGGCCACCGCATCGACGAGGTGGAGTTCCACCCGGCCTGGCACCGGCTGCTCGGCCACGCCGTCTCGGCGGGCCTGACCGACGCCTGGTCCCGGCCCCACGGCCACCTTCGCCGCACCGCCGGCTTCCTGGTGTGGACCCAGGCCGAGGCCGGGCACGGCTGCCCGCTGTCGATGACCCATGCGGCGGTGCCCGCGCTGCGCGCCGAGCCGGATCTGGCGGCCGTATGGGAGCCGCTGCTCACCTCGCACATCTACGCGCACGAGCTGCGGCCGGTCGCCGAGAAGGGCGGCGCGCTGGCGGGCATGGCCATGACGGAGAAGCAGGGCGGCAGCGACGTACGGGCCAACACCACGCGCGCCGAGCCGCTGGCCGCACCCGGCGAGTACGTGCTGACCGGGCACAAGTGGTTCTGCTCGGCGCCGATGTCGGACGCCTTCCTGGTGCTGGCGCAGGCGCCCGGGGGGCTGACCTGTTTCCTGCTGCCGCGGGTGCTGCCGAACGGCGGCCGCAACGCGTTCCGCATCCAGCGGCTCAAGGACAAGCTCGGCAACCGCTCGAACGCCTCGGCGGAGGTCGAGTTCGACGGGCGGAGCTGGGCGCGCCGGGTCGGGGAGGAGGGGCGCGGGGTGGCGACGATCATCGAGATGGTCGCAGCGACCCGGCTGGACTGCGTGACCGCCGCGGCCGCGGTGATGCGGCAGGCAGTGGCGCAGGCGCTGCACCACACGGCGTACCGGGAGGCGTTCGGCGGCCGGCTGATCGACAAGCCGCTGATGCGCAATGTGCTGGCCGACCTGGCGCTGGAGTCGGAGGCGGCGACCACCCTCGCGCTGCGGCTGGCGGCCGCGTACGACGGCGGCGGCGAGCAGGACCGGCAGCTGCTGCGGCTCGCGGTGCCGGCGGCGAAGTACTGGGTGACCAAGCGGTGCACGCCGGTGGTCACAGAGGCGCTGGAGTGCCTGGGCGGCAACGGCTACGTCGAGGAGTCGGGGTTGCCGCGGCTGTTGCGCGAGGCCCCGCTGAACTCGATCTGGGAGGGCTCCGGCAACGTCCAGGCACTGGACGTGCTGCGGGCCCTGCGGGGCGACCCCGAGCCGCTGCACGCCTTTCTGACCGAGATCGGCACCGCCCGCGGCGCGGACCACCGGCTGGACCGGGCGATCAGGGGACTGCTCACCGAACTCGCCGACCTGGAGGGCATCGAGGCCCGGGCCCGGCGTCTGGTGGAGCGGATGGCGCTGGTGCTGCAGGGCTCGCTACTGGTGCGGTACGCACCGCCCGAGGTCGCCGACGCGTTCTGCGCCTCCCGTCTGGGCGGCGACGCGGGCGCCGCGTTCGGGACGCTGCCGCACACGCTGGATCTCGCGGCGGTCGTGGCGCGGGCGCGGCCGGTCCTGGACGACGCGCCCTGAGCGGCGCCGGCCCCCGTACGACGTCGGCGCGGCGGCGGCTCCCCGTCACCTCCGGGCCGTTGCCTCGCGGGGGGACGGGGACAGGGGGTTACCGCCGCCGCGCCCGTCGGGGAGCGGTGCCGCGCCGACTCGGCACCGCTCCCGGTCTCAAGGGCCCCTAGGGCGGGCCGGTCGGGTCGTCGGGCGGGTCCACGGCGGTGCGCCCGCGCAGCGCCGCGTCGACGGCCATGATGATCTCGCCGTCCGGTGCGCCCGGCGGGAAGGCCGCCAGCACCCCGCGCGCCTCGTAGTACCGCAGCACCCGGCAGGCTTCACCGGTGCCGTCGCACTCGGCCTCGTGCAGCACCACGACGAGGTCGGCGAAGGCCAGCGCGGGCAGCAGACCGCCGACACCGGCCACCCGGTCGAGCAGTTGGGGGGCGCCGTCGATGACATAGCCGTCGGCGGGCGGCGGCTGACGCCTGATCAGGACGTCGACCGCGGGCAGCCGGGGGACCCGGTAGTGGCCGGCGAGCCGGGCGGCGCGCGCGATCCGCGCCCCCTCGCTCGCTCCGATCACCACGACGCGCGGAGCAGCGGCCACCATGGTGAGCCCCCCTCGCACCGTGCCGACGTCGCGCCGCGGCCGATGGATTCCCGACGTCACCGGCGGGTTCCCCGACGGGTGACCGGCGAACCTCGCGGTGGCGAGAAGCCATCGGCCGCTGTGATCAGCGTCCTGGTTACGCGTCATAGGCCACAACGGTTGCAGTGCGTTGCAGTGCGCACCGGTGGATCTGGACAATGACGCCTCCCGGACGGCCTGGTGACGGCACGATGGGCAGCGACCGGTGGACCGCACAACGGAGAGCAGCGTGAGCGACAGACCGATCCACAGCGCCATCTGGTCGGCCCAGGACACCCGCTCGACCGCCCGCCGCCTCGCCACCGTGCACGAGGCCGCGCTCGCGGGCGAGGCGTCACCGGGCGCGCCGCCGGAGTCGCCCCGCGCGGTCATCGGCGAGTCCTGGCGCCGGGCGCTGGGCTCCGGCGTCGACCCCGACCGCGATCCGCCGCAACTTCTGCTTTCCGTGGCGGAGTTGGAGCACCGTCGGCAGAAGTCGCAGCTGGCGACGGTGCTGCCGGTGCTCAACGAGGGGCTGCTGGCGACGGCCGACGCGGCCCAGCAGATCATGGTCGTCACCGACGCCGAGGGCCGGGTGCTGTGGCGGGAGGGCAGCTCTCCGGTCCGGCGGATGGCCGACCGGCTGGGCTTCGACAAGGGCGCCGACTGGACGGAGGGCGTCGTCGGCACCAACGCCATCGGCACCGCGCTGGTGGCCCGCCGTCCGGTGCTGGTGCACTCCGCCGAGCACTTCGTACGCAGCCACCACCAGTGGACGTGCGCCGCGGCACCGCTGCACGACCCGCGCGACGGACGCCTGCTGGGCACCGTGGACATCAGCGGACCGGCGCACACCTTCCACCCCACGACGCTGTCCCTGGTGTCCGCGGTCGCCCGGCTCGCGGAGGGTGAGCTGCGCACCCGCCACCACACGTCCCTGGAGCGGCTGCGGTCGAGTGCGGCGCCGGTGCTGGCGCGGCTCGGCGGGCGGGCGCTGGCCGTCGACCCCAACGGCTGGGTCGTCGGCGTGACGGGCCTGACGCCGCCGGAACGCGTGGCGCTGCCCAAGGCGCCCGAGGCCGGGCCGCTGTGGCTGCCGCGCTACGGCATGTGCGCCCTGGAGCCGCTGCCCGGCGGCTGGCTGATCCGGGTCGGCCGGCCGGAGCCGGAGGCCGGGCCCAGCCGGGTGGTGCTGGACGTCGGCGAACGCGACGGCGCCACGGTCACGGTCAGCGGGCCGGCCGGCAGCTGGTCGCACGCGCTGACCCCGCGCCATGCCGAGCTGCTGTTCGCCCTCGCCGCGCATCCGCCGGGGCGCAGCGCCACCGAGCTGGCCGAGGACCTGTTCGGCGACGGGAGCCGTACGGTCACGGTGCGCGCCGAGCTGTCCCGCCTGCGCCGCCATCTCGGGGGTGTGCTGGCGCACCGGCCGTACCGCTTCGCCGACGGTGTGGAGGTGGAGCTGCGACTGCCGCCGCGGCCCGCCGAGCTGCTGCCGCAGTCGACGGCGCCGGCGGTGGTGGCGGCCCGGCGGGGGTGAGGGGGCCCGCGTCCGGCGGGCCTCGGCCGCGGTGGTCCGCCGCCACCCGTTCGGCGGGCTGCGCTCGCCGCCGCCCCGGCGGCGTCCTAGCGTGCCGACCGGGGCCGCACACTCCCCGGCGTGCGGCCGCGGGAGGTGAGCGATGGGCCCGGCAGGCTCGCCGAGGGAACCGGAAGCGGCCCAGGGGCGGCCGGCGGGCGGGCGACGGCCCCGGTGGGGCACGCTGGTGCTGGTCGGTCTCGTCGGGTTCGGCATGCTGCGCCACGGCCTGTCCGGCGAGGCGGACGGGCCGCCGCAGCCGGACGCCGCCCGCTCCCTGTTCTTCGGTGATCCGCCGCCCGGCGGCCCCGCCCCGCCGGCGCTGCCCCGTTCCGCCCCCTCGCTGGTGACGATCCCCTCGATCGGGGTGGCCGCCCCGGTGCTGCCGCTGGGCCTGGACAAGGACGGCTGGATCGAGGCGCCGCCGGCGTCGGACGCCCGTCTGGCCGGCTGGTACAAGGCAGCGGCGTCTCCCGGGGAGCGCGGCACCGCCGTCCTCGTCGGCCATGTCGACAGTGCCGGCGGACCGGCGGTGTTCTACTCGCTGGGCGCCCTGGAGAAGGGCAGGACGATCCGGGTGACCCGTGAGGACGGGCGGATCGCGGACTTCGAGGTCTACGGCGTCCAGGTCTTCGACAAGCGCCGCTTCCCCGCCCGGAAGGTCTACGGCGACACCGGGCGCCCCGAGCTGCGCGTGCTGACCTGCGGCGGAGCGTACTCCGCGGGCTCGGGCTACGCGGGCAACGTGGTGGTCTTCGCCAGGATGGTGAAGATCGGCTAGGGGTGCCGGGCGGCGGCGCGCGCGCCACCGCGCCGTCCACACGATGGGCCGGTGTCTCACCATCCGGATGGTGCGCCGCCGCGTGGCACGGCGGCGCCCCGCCCCGGCGCCCGGACCGGATCCGGCCGCCGCGGGCCGGTGTGATGTGCTGGCCGCATGAGCCTCTCGGTCACCACCTGGTACCTCGAACAGACCGCACGGGCGGACCTGCGCCCCGCACAGGAGCCGCCGGCCGAGCAGGACGTCCGCATCGTCCGGTCCGAGCGGCCGTCGCCCGAATTCAGCCGGTTCCTCTATACGGCGGTCGGCGGGGACGTCGCCTGGACCGACCGGCTGGGGTGGCCGTACGCGCGGTGGGCGGAGCACCTGGGGCGGCCGGGCGTGGAGACCTGGGTGGCGTACGAGCGGGGGACGCCCGCCGGGTTCATCGAGCTGGAGGCGGCCGGGGACGGATCCGTGGAGATCGTCTACTTCGGGCTCGTCCCGGCCTTCCGGGGGCGCCGGATCGGCGGGCACCTGCTGGCGTACGGGGTCGAGCGGGCCTGGGACCTGGCCGAACGGTGGCCCGGACAGGTCCCGACGAAGCGGGTGTGGCTGCACACCTGCTCCCTGGACGGCGCGCACGCGATGGCGAACTACCAGCGGCGGGGGTTCCGGCTCTACGACACCACCGTGACCGAGGAGCCCGAGGCGCCGGCCCCGGGACCCTGGCCGGGCGCGGGGCCGCTCGTCGCGCCCCACACCCCCGCCGAGGAGTGATCGACACCACACCGTCCCGCCATGCGAGACGTCGATGTCCATATTCTGGATAACGGTGGACTGGCCGGAGAGCGGCGTGCCACGCTTCCGTCATGTCTCGAGCTGGAATTGCCTTGGTGAGTCGGCGGCACGTCGACCTCGGCCGCATGTCCAGCGCCATTTGTCGGACGGGCTGAGGCTGTACCCACCTGGGGCGATCGGCCCCGGACAGCACCCAGCACCACCGCACACCCCGCCGTCCCCATCGTCGCGGACGCGCTGAGACCCCACGATCCGCAGGCCCACCGTCGACGCGTCACCACGCGCCGCACTTCGGTGTGTCCGCGCAGGTCACCGTGGGCGCCCGGCGCCGGTCCCGATCCCTTGAGCCTGCCCAGAAGGACGTACGCCCATGGCCGCCACCCCAGAAGCTCCCCAGCCTTCGGCCGGGGGTGCCCGCACCGCAGCCACGACCCGCCGCAAGGCCGGACGCCACCGCGGCGAGGGCCAGTGGGCCGTGGGCCACTTCACGCCCCTGAACGGCAACGAGCAGTTCAAGAAGGACGATGACGGTCTCAATGTGCGGACACGCATTGAGACGATCTACTCCAAGGCCGGATTCGACTCGATCGACCCCAACGACCTGCGCGGGCGGATGCGCTGGTGGGGCCTGTACACCCAGCGCAAGCCCGGGATCGACGGCGGCAAGACCGCGATCCTGGAGCCCGAGGAGCTGGACGACAAGTACTTCATGCTGCGGGTCCGCGTCGACGGCGGACGGCTGACCGTGGCGCAGCTGCGCGCCATCGGCGAGGTCTCCGAGCAGTACGCCCGCGGCACCGCGGACATCACCGACCGGCAGAACATCCAGCTGCACTGGATCCGCATCGAGGACGTCCCCGCCATCTGGGAGAAGCTGGAGGCCGTCGGGCTCTCCACGACCGAGGCGTGCGGTGACTGCCCCCGAGTGATCATCGGTTCCCCGGTCGCCGGCATCGCGGCGGACGAGATCATCGACGGCACCCCGGCCGTCGACGAGATCCACGAGCGCTACATCGGCAGCAAGGAGTTCTCCAACCTGCCGCGCAAGTTCAAGACCGCGATCTCCGGCTCGCCGGTCCAGGACGTGGTCCACGAGATCAACGACGTCGCCTTCGTCGGCGTCGTCCACCCCGAGCACGGCCCCGGCTTCGACCTCTGGGTCGGCGGCGGACTCTCCACCAACCCCAAGCTCGCCCAGCGCCTGGGCACCTGGGTGCCGCTGGACGAGGTCGCGGACGTCTGGGCCGGTGTCGTCGGGATCTTCCGGGACTACGGCTACCGCCGGCTGCGCACCCGCGCCCGGCTGAAGTTCCTGATGGCCGACTGGGGTCCGGAGAAGTTCCGCCAGGTGCTGGAGGACGAGTACCTCCAGCGCAAGCTGGTCGACGGCCCGGCACCCGAGCAGCCGCTCTCCAAGTGGCGCGACCACATCGGTGTCCACCAGCAGCAGGACGGCCGCTTCTACGTGGGCTTCGCGCCGCGCGTCGGCCGGGTGGACGGCACCACCCTCACCAAGATCGCCGAACTCGCCGCCGGGCACGGCTCCGACCGCCTGCGCACCACCGTCGAGCAGAAGATGATCATCCTCGACGTCGAGCGGGACCAGGTCGACGCGCTGGTCGCCGCGCTGGAGGCGCTGGACTTCCAGGTCAACCCCTCGCCGTTCCGGCGCGGCACGATGGCCTGCACCGGTATCGAGTTCTGCAAGCTCGCCATCGTCGAGACCAAGGGCCGGGGCTCCTTGCTCATCGACGAACTGGAGCGCCGGATGCCGGACTTCCAGGAGCCGATCACCATCAACCTCAACGGCTGCCCGAACGCCTGCGCCCGCATCCAGGTCGCCGACATCGGCCTCAAGGGGCAGCTGGTGCTGGACGACGACGGCAACCAGGTCGAGGGCTACCAGGTGCACCTGGGCGGCGCGTTGGGCCTGGAGCCCGGCTTCGGCCGCAAGGTGCGCGGCCTGAAGGTCACCGCCGACGAGCTCCCCGACTACGTCGAGCGGGTGCTGCGCAACTTCGAGGCGCAGCGCGAGGAGGGCGAGCGGTTCGCCACCTGGGCGGCGCGCGCCGAAGAGGGTGCGTTGAAGTGAGCGCGCGTCCGAGCGCGCCCCGGCCGATCGGGAGGCACGGTGAGTGAGCGCGCCGCGCCGTTCTACTGCCCGTACTGCGGGGACGAGGACCTGCGCCCCTCCGAAGAAGGGCCCTTGCGAGGAGAAGGCGCAGCGTGGGAATGCCGGTCCTGCAGCCGCGCGTTCCGGCTGAAGTTCCTGGGCCTGCTGGCCCCGGGAGCCCCCGGCCAGTCCCCTTCCGCTTCCGACGGAGGTACGTCGTGACCACCGCTACCGACCTTCAGCAGCTCGCCGAACAGGCAGGCCGCGACCTGGAGGACGCGCCCGCCCTGGAGATCCTCAAGTGGGCCGCCGAGACCTTCGGTCCGCGCTTCTGCGTGACCTCCTCGATGGAGGACGCGGTCGTCGCGCACCTGGCCTCGCGGGCCTTCCCGGGCGTGGACGTGGTCTTCCTGGACACCGGCTACCACTTCCCCGAGACCATCGGGACCCGGGACGCGGTCGCCGAGGTGATGGACGTCAACGTCATCACCCTGACGCCGCGGCAGACGGTGGCCGAGCAGGACGCCGAGTACGGCCCCAAGCTGCACGACCGCAACCCCGATCTGTGCTGCGCGCTGCGCAAGGTCAAGCCCCTCGAAGAGGGCCTGACCGGGTACGACGCCTGGGCCACCGGACTGCGCAGGGACGAGTCGCCGACCCGGGCCGACACCCCGGTCGTCGGCTGGGACCCCAAGCGGCAGAAGGTGAAGGTCTCGCCGATCGCCCGCTGGACGCAGGCCGACGTGGACGCCTACGTGGCCGAGCACGGCGTGCTCACCAACCCGCTGCTGATGGACGGCTACGCCTCCGTCGGTTGCGCGCCCTGCACCCGCCGGGTGCTGGCGGGCGAGGACGCCAGGGCCGGCCGCTGGGCCGGGAGCAACAAGACCGAGTGCGGGCTGCACGGATGACAGAGCATCAGGAGATATCCATGACGGGCGCCACGATCTGGCTGACCGGTCTGCCGAGCGCGGGCAAGACGACCATCGCGCGCGAGCTGGCGGCCACGCTGCGCGGCGAGGGGCATCGCGTCGAGGTGCTCGACGGCGACGAGATCCGCGAGTTCCTCTCCGCGGGCCTCGGCTTCACCCGCGAGGACCGGCACACCAACGTCCAGCGCATCGGCTTCGTGGCCGAGCTGCTGGCGAGCAACGGCGTCAAGGCGCTGGTGCCGGTGATCGCGCCGTACGCGGACAGCCGCGAGGCGGTGCGGGGGCGCCACCAGAAGGAGGGCACCGCGTATCTGGAGGTGCATGTGGCCACGCCGGTCGAGGTGTGCTCCGAGCGTGATGTGAAGGGGCTGTACGCCAAGCAGGCGGCCGGCGAGATCTCCGGTCTGACCGGCGTGGACGACCCCTACGAGCAGCCCGAATCGCCCGATCTGCGCATCGAGTCGCACACCCAGACCGTGCAGGAGTCCGCGGCGGCGCTGCATGCGCTGCTCACCGAAAGGGGACTGGCGTGACCACCGCGACCATTCGTACCGAGACCGGCGGCGAGCCCGGAGGCGACAACCCGTACGCGCTGTCGCACCTGGACGCCCTGGAGTCCGAGGCGGTGCACATCTTCCGCGAGGTGGCGGGCGAGTTCGAGCGGCCGGTGATCCTGTTCTCCGGCGGCAAGGACTCCATCGTCATGCTGCACCTGGCGCTCAAGGCGTTCGCGCCCGCCGCGATCCCCTTCTCGCTGCTGCACGTCGACACCGGGCACAACTTCCCCGAGGTCCTCGACTACCGCGACCGCACCGTGGAGCGGCACGGCCTGCGGCTGCACGTCGCCTCCGTACAGGACTTCATCGACCGCGGCGAGCTGCGCGAGCGCCCCGACGGCACCCGCAACCCGCTGCAGACCGTCCCGCTGCTGGACGCCATCGACAGCAACCGCTTCGACGCGGTCTTCGGCGGCGGCCGCCGGGACGAGGAGAAGGCACGCGCCAAGGAGCGGGTCTTCTCGCTGCGCGACGAGTTCGGCGGCTGGGACCCGCGCCGGCAGCGCCCCGAGCTGTGGCAGCTCTACAACGGCCGCCACTCGCCCGGCGAGCACGTCCGGGTCTTCCCGCTGTCCAACTGGACCGAGCTGGACGTGTGGCAGTACATCGCCCGCGAGAAGATCGAACTGCCCGCCATCTACTACGCCCACGAGCGCGAGGTGTTCGCCCGCAGCGGCATGTGGCTGGCGCCCGGTGAGTGGGGCGGCCCCAAGGACGGCGAGAGCCTTGAGACCCGGCAGGTGCGCTACCGCACCGTCGGCGACATGTCCTGCACGGGTGCCGTCGACTCCGACGCCGACACCATCGAGGCCGTGATCGCGGAGATCGCCGCGTCCCGGCTCACCGAGCGGGGCGCGACGAGGGCGGACGACAAGATGTCCGAGGCCGCCATGGAGGACCGTAAGCGCGAGGGGTACTTCTAACCATGAGCACGATCAACACCGTGGACGCGGGTGCCACCTCACTGCTGCGCTTCGCCACCGCCGGCTCCGTCGACGACGGCAAGTCCACCCTGGTCGGGCGGCTGCTGCACGACTCCAAGTCGGTGCTCGCCGACCAGCTGGAGGCCGTCGAGCGGGCCTCTCTGGGCCGCGGGCAGGAGGCGCCCGACCTGGCGCTGCTGACCGACGGGCTGCGCGCCGAGCGCGAGCAGGGCATCACCATCGACGTCGCCTACCGCTACTTCGCCACCCCGCGGCGCCGCTTCATCCTCGCCGACACCCCCGGGCATGTGCAGTACACCCGCAACATGGTCACCGGCGCCTCCACCGCCGAGCTGGCCGTGGTGCTGGTCGACGCCCGCAACGGCGTGGTCGAGCAGACCCGCCGGCACGCCGCGGTCGCCGCCCTGCTGCGCGTCCCCCATGTCGTCCTCGCGGTCAACAAGATGGACCTGGTCGACTACGCCGAGCCGGTCTTCGCCGCCATCGCCGAGGAGTTCACGACGTACGCGGCCTCGCTGGGCGTCCCGGAGATCACCGCGATCCCGATCTCGGCGCTGGCCGGCGACAACGTCGTGTCACCGTCGGCCCACATGGACTGGTACGGCGGCCCGACCGTGCTGGAGCACCTGGAGACCGTGCCGGTCGTCGCCGACCCGTCGGAGGACCCCGGCCGCTTCCCGGTCCAGTACGTGATCCGCCCGCAGACCGCCGAGCACCCCGACTACCGCGGCTACGCGGGCCAGATCGCCTCCGGCGTGCTGCGCGTCGGCGACGCCGTCACCGTGCTGCCCTCGGGCCGGACGACCACCATCGAGGCGATCGACGCGCTCGGCCAGGCCGTGGACGTCGCCTGGGCGCCGCAGTCGGTGACCGTGCGCCTGAGCGACGACATCGACATCTCGCGCGGCGACCTGATCGCGCCGACCGCCGCGGCCCCGGCCGTCTCCCAGGACATCGAGGCGACGGTCTGCCATGTGGCGGACCGTCCGCTGACCGTCGGCCAGCGGGTGCTGCTCAAGCACACCACCCGTACCGTCAAGGCGATCGTCAAGGACATCCCGTCCCGGCTGACGCTGGACGATCTGTCCCAGCACCCGGCGCCCGGTGAGCTGGCCGCCAACGACATCGGGCGGGTGGTGGTCCGTACGGCCGAGCCGCTGGCCCTGGACGCCTACGCCGACTCCCGCCGCACCGGCTCGTTCCTGCTGATCGACCCGGCGGACGGCACGACACTGACCGCGGGGATGGCGGGCACCGCCTTCGCGGAGGCGGCCGCGGACGCCGCACCGGCGACGGCGGCGGACGACGAGGGATGGGACTTCTGACCATGACGGAAACGACCCAGGACGTCTTCTCGACCTTCGCGAAGGAGGGCGGCCGCATCGGCAGCGGCGCCCTGGGGAGCGGACAGGGCGGAGTCGGCCGATGTGTGCGCTGACGATGCATGACTCCGTACCCCCCACGCCCCCCTTCCGAAGATCCATAGCTCCGCCGGGCGCGCCCTAGTACGGGCGCGGCTGCCCCGGCCCTCCGAGAGGAACTCCTCCCGTGTCTGCCGTTCGACACCGCCTGCTGGCGGCCGCCGCCACCGTCCCGCTTCTGATCGGCGCGCTGGGCGCCTGCGGCTACGGCTCCGAGGCCAAGAAGGACACCGCCGCCGGCGTCGCTCCCAAGGGCCCCAAGACCGACGGGCTCGATGAGATCAAGATCGGGTTCTTCGGCAACACCACGCACGCCACCCCCCTGATCGGCCTCCAGAAGGGCCTGTTCCAGAAGGAACTGGGCGGCACGGCGGTCAAGCCCGCCACCTTCAACGCGGGACCCGCGGAGATCGAGGCGCTCAACTCGGGCGCCATCGACATCGGCTGGATCGGCCCCTCCCCCGCGATCAACGGTTTCACCAAGTCGCAGGGCAAGAGCCTGAAGATCATCTCCGGCTCGGCCTCCGGTGGTGTCTCGCTCGTCGTCGACCCCAAGAAGATCAAGGGTCTGGACGACCTCAAGGGCAAGACGATCGCCACCCCCCAGCTCGGCAACACCCAGGACGTGGCGCTGCTGAACTTCCTGGCCGGCAAGGGCTACAAGGTCGATGCCACCACCGGCAAGGGCGACGTCACCGTCCAGCGCACCGACAACAAGGTGACGCCGACCGCCTTCGAGCAGGGCTCCATCGACGGTGCCTGGGTGCCCGAGCCCACCGCGTCCAAGCTGGTCGCCGCGGGCGGCAAGACGATCCTGGACGAGAAGAAGCTGTGGAAGGACGGCAAGTTCGTCATCACGAACGTGATCGTCTCGCAGAAGTTCCTCAAGGAGCACCCGAAGGCCGTCGAGGCCGTGCTGCGCGCCTCGGTGAAGACCAACGCCTGGATCCGGTCGCACCCGGCGGAGGCGAAGAAGGCGCTCAACGACAAGCTGGCGGAGGTCGCCGGCAAGGCGCTGCCGAACGACGTCCTCGACCCGGCGTTCAAGAACGTCGACCTCACCGACGACCCGCTGGCCGCCACCCTCGAGCAGGAGGCCGATCACGCCGTCAAGGCGGGTCTGCTGCACAAGCCCGACCTCAAGGGCATCTACGACCTCACGCTGCTGAACAAGGTGCTCAAGTCCGAGGGCAAGCAGCCGGTCGACGACGCCGGCCTCGGCAGCAAGTAGCCCTCACCGCACCGCACTCCCCCAGGAGGTGACACCGATGACGACCACCACGCTCACCAAGCAGCAGCCCGCCACGGCGGACACGGGCACCACCGTGCCGCACGCGGCTCGCATCGACCATGTCTCGAAGTCGTTCGGCCGCACCGGCGCGCAGCAGCATGTGCTCGACGACATCAGCATCGATGTGGCACCCGGCGAGTTCGTCTGCCTCCTGGGGGCCTCGGGCTGCGGCAAGTCCACCCTGCTCAACCTCGTCGCCGGCCTCGACGCGCCGTCCGCCGGCGCCATCGAGACGCCCGGCGGCCGGCCGGCCCTGATGTTCCAGGAGCACGCGCTGTTCCCGTGGCTGACCGCGGGCCGCAACATCGAGCTGGCGCTGCGGCTGCGCGGGGTGCCGCGCGCCGAGCGCCGCGAGGAGGCCGAGCGGCTGCTCGAACTCGTCCGCCTCAAGGGCGCGTACGGCAAGCGGGTGCACGAGCTGTCGGGCGGTATGCGCCAGCGCGTCGCGATGGCCCGTGCGCTCGCCCAGGACAGCCAGCTGCTGCTGATGGACGAGCCGTTCGCCGCGCTGGACGCGATCACCCGCGACGTCCTGCACGACGAGCTGACCCGCATCTGGCAGGAGCAGAACGCCACCGGCTCCGCCGGCAACCTCTCGGTGCTGTTCGTCACCCACAACGTCCGCGAGGCCGTACGGCTGGCCGAGCGGGTGGTGCTGCTGTCCTCGCGGCCGGGCCGGATCGCGCGCGAGTGGCGGGTGGACATCCCGCAGCCGCGCCGCATCGAGGACGCCGCGGTCGCCGACCTTTCCATCGAGATCACCGAACAGCTCCGTGGGGAGATCCGCCGCCATGGCCAGCACTGAGACCTCGGCCGAGTCCGCCGCCGCATCGACCGGCGACGCCCCGGCCACCGACACCACCGTCGCCGACAAGCGCGACGCCTCCGGTGACATCGCCGGTCTGGAGGCCGGCCTCGACGCGCTGGAGTCCACGGTCGTCGCCCGGCAGCCGTGGCTGCGCACCACCGTCTCGAAGGCGCTGCCCCCGCTCGTCGCCATCGCGATCGTGCTGGGCCTGTGGCAGCTCGCCTACCACTTCGAGCTCAAGGCGCACTATCTGCTGCCGAGTCCCGTGGACGTCGCCCGCTCGCTGCAGCAGAAGTGGCTCGAGGGCACCCTGCTGAACTTCGTGTGGACCAGCGTCTCCCGCGGCGCCCTGGGCTTTTTGGCCTCGGTCGCCCTGGGTACGGTGCTCGGGCTGATCGTCGCCAAGGTCAAGGCCGTACGTGCCGCGATCGGCCCGATCCTGAGCGGTCTGCAGTCGCTGCCCTCGGTGGCCTGGGTGCCGGCGGCGATCATCTGGTTCGGGCTGAGCGACGCCACCATCTACGCGGTGGTGCTGCTGGGCGCCGTCCCCTCCATCGCCAACGGCCTGGTGGCGGGCGTCGATCAGATCTCCCCGCTCTATCTGCGCGCGGGCCGCACCATCGGTGCGACGGGTCTGGCCGGGGTGCGCCATGTACTGCTGCCGGCCGCGCTGCCCGGCTACATCGCCGGCCTCAAGCAGGGCTGGGCGTTCTCCTGGCGCTCGCTGATGGCCGCCGAACTGATCGTCAACGCGCCCGATCTGGGCACCGGCCTGGGGCAGTTGCTGGAGCAGGGGCGCGAACTGCAGGACATGTCCTGGGTGCTGGGCGCGATCCTGCTGATCCTGATCGTCGGCATCGGCATCGAGCTGCTGATCTTCGCGCCGATCGAGCGACGGGTGCTGCGCAGCCGCGGCCTGCTGGTGAAGAGCTGAAAAGCCATGGACATACGCCCCGCCTCCCCCACGCTTGTCGTCGTCGCCCACGGCAGTCGCGACCCGCGGCACGCGGCGACCGTCTCCGCGCTCTGCGCGCGGGTACGGGCGCTGCGGCCGGGGCTGCGCGTCGAGGTCGGCCATCTCGACTTCAACGCGCCCCGGGTGCCGCGGGTGCTGGAGCGCCTGTCGGCCGAAGGGGTTCGGGATGTGGTGGCGCTGCCGCTCCTGCTCACCCGCGCGTTCCACGCCAAGGCCGACATCCCGTCGGTGCTGCGCGAGGCCGCCGCGCGACTTCCCCTGCTGACCGTCCGCCAGGCCGAGGTGCTCGGCCCGTCCCCTCTCCTGACCGGTGCGCTGGAGCGCCGGCTGGCCGAGGCCGGGCTGCGGCCCGGCGACCGCCGCTCGACCGGGGTCGTACTGGCCTCGGCGGGCTCTTCGGACCCGGAGGCGATCGCAGTGATCGCTGAAATCGCGCGGGAGTGGCGGCGCACCGCTGGTTGGTGTGCCGTGCGACCTGCGTTCGCCTCCGCATCTCTTCCCCGCACGGCCGACGCCGTACGGGCACTGCGCGCCGAGGGCGTGCACCGGGTGGCCGTCGCCCCGTACGTCATCGCCCCCGGCTTCCTCCCGGACCGGATCGCCGCCGGTGCCCGGGAGGCCCGCGCCGACATCCTCGCCCCCGTCCTCGGCGCCGCTCCCGAACTGGCCCGGCTGGTGCTGCGCCGCTACGACCGGTCGGTCCTGGCCGGCGTCCGCGGTGAGCTGCCGGCGCTGATCGCCTGAGCGCACTGCGCCCGGGGCGCCGGGGCTTCGGCCTCCGGCCCCGGCCGCGGTGCGGGAGTCGGACCGGTGCCGGTGGGGGTCACTGCGCCCATTCCGGTCGCCACGTCCCGGCGTCGTGCGGGACGGGACGCCTGGCGCCGAGGTAGTCGCGGAGCGTGCGGAGCGCGGGGTGCGGGTTGTCGCCGCGCCAGATCAGCGAGTGGGGGTAGACCGGTGTCGGGTCGTGCAGCGCGATGCGCCGCAGATCGCAGTCGGCGGGCCAGACGAGGCGGGTCTGCTCGCCGACGAAGGTCGCCAGCACCGCCGAGCCGGCGATCGTGTCGAGCAGCGGCTCGGTGCCGAAGTCGGGGCCGGTCACCTCGATGGTGAGGCCGAACGCCGCGGCGAGGTCGTCGTAGTAGACGGCCCACTCGGTCCCGGTGACCAGGCCGGGCATCCAGATCCGGTGGCCGGCGAGCTGGGCGGGGGCGACCGAACGGGCGGCGGCGAACTGGTGGGCCGGTCCGGTCAGGAGCTGCAGGGGCTCATGGAGGACCCGGACGGCCTCGATGCCGTCGGGGAGCTGCCGCGTGGGCAGGGTGACGGCGCGGAAGGACGCGTCGATCGTGCCGGACCGGACGGCGGCGAGGGCCGCGTCGGCGTCGAAGAGGGTCACGACGTCGAGTGCGGTGCCGGGATGCGCGCGGTGGAAGTCGCGCAGCAGCGCCGCGGGGGCCAGCTGCCGCCCGATCACGTCGACGCGCAGCGCGCGACTGCCGGGGCGCACGGAGGCGGCGGCCCGCTCCTCGGCCCGCAGGAGGTCGCGGGCGTGCGGCAGAAACGCCTGCCCGTCGATGGTGAGCCGGGCTCCGCGCGCCGTACGCGTGAACAGCCGCACCCCGAGGTCCCCCTCCAGCGTGGAGACCCGCTTGGAGACGGCCTGCTGGGTGATCGACAGGTGGGCGGCGGCCTCCTGGAACTGCCCCGCGTCCGCGACGGCGACGAAGGTGCGCACGGCATCGAGATTCACGCCGACCACCCTAGGCGGCGCCTCCACCTCTGCGTACAACGCATGGTTGTACCCCACCACGCACAGCGGTTGTTTGATCGGCGGGCCCTCCCCTGGCTTGGATACGTCACGGCAACGCGAGGTGGTTCGGGTTGTTGGAGGACGACGGACAGGGGGCGGGGCATGGGCGCCGGCAGGTCGCTGGGGCGGAGTTTCGGGTGGCTGTGGGCGGCGTACGCGGTCAGCGCGTTCGGCACCCGGCTCGCGTTCGACGCGTTCCCCATGATCGCGATCCTGGTGCTGCACGCCGGGCCGGCACAGGTGTCGGCGCTGGCCGCCGCGGGGCTGGCGGTGGGTGCGGTGGTGGCGGTGCCGCTCGGGCCGTGGGTGGAGTTCCGCCGCAAGCGGCCGGTGATGGTGGCGATGGACCTGGCCCGGTTCGCGGCGCTGCTGAGCATCCCCGCCGCGTACGCGCTCGGCCGGCTCGGTTTCGCCCAGCTCGTGGTCGTGTCGGTCGTCGTGGCCGCGGCCGACATCGCCTTCAGGGCGGCCGGCGGGGCGTACCTGAAGGCGCTCGTACCGCAGGGCGATCTCCTCGTCGCCAACGGGCGGTTCGAGAGCACGACGTGGACCACGACCCTGCTCGGACCGCCGCTCGGCACGACCGCGATCGGACTGCTGGGCCCCATGGCGACCGTGGTGGCCGATGCCGTCAGCTATCTGCTCTCGGCGGCCGGGATCCGCGCGATCGGCGGCAGCGAGCCACGCCCCGCGCGCGCGGCCGCGCCACACAGCCGGGCCGGCGGTCTGCTCGCAGGATGGCGATATCTGCTCGCCCACCCGACGCTGCGTCCGCTGCTGTTCAACACGGTGCTGGTCAATGCCCTGATCATGGCGACGGCGCCGCTGCTCGCCGTCCTCATGCTCGGCCGCCTCGGTTTCGCCCCCTGGCAGTACGGCCTCGCCTTCGCGGTGCCCTGCGTGGGCGGCATGATCGGCGCACGGCTGGCCCGGCCGCTCGTCGCGCGGTTCGGGCAGCGCACGGTGATGCTGACCTCGGGGACGCTGCGCGCCTGCTGGTCGCTCGGATTGGCCTTCGTCGGCCCCGGGGTCGCCGGGATGGTGCTCGTGATGGCCGTCGAACTCGGGCTGATCACCTGCATCGGCGTGTTCAACACGGTGTACGCCACCTATCGGCTGGAGCGCACCGCGACGGACCAGGTCGCCCGCGCCTTGTCCGCGTGGACGGTCACCGCCAAGGCCGCCACCGCGGCCCTGACCGGGCTGTGGGGCCTGCTGGCCGGCCTCACCGGCCCCCGCACCGCGATCGCCCTCGCCGGTCTCCTCCTCCTGGCCACACCGTTCCTCCTCCCCCGCCGCGACAACGCACCGCGACACGAAGGGAAGCCGGCACCGGTCCCCACCTGACCTCGGCACCTCGGCACCTCGGCGTTACGCCCACGGCGCCCTGACACCCCGCCACCCCGGCATCGCCACATACCCACGGAAAACAAGGCCGGCTCGACGATCAAGGCGAACCCCGGCTTCCGCGCCAACGGCACCTGGAACATGAGCTACCCCTGCGGCCGGACGCATGTCGGCCTCACGCGCTTTTGCGTGCGAGGAGCCGGCCACCGCGCTCCGCCACGAACCCTTGTGTTCCTTTCTGTTCTACACAACACTCTCAATGCACAGAAACGCGCACCGCTGAACATGTTCGCACCTTGGACGACGACCGATCGAGTCGAGGAGAGCAGAGATGACGCAGTTCAGCCGACGTGGATTCGTGAGCGCGGCCATGGTGGGCGCCGCGTCCATGGGTCTCGCCCTGGGCAGCGGCCGTACGACCCTCGCCCAGGCCGAGAGCCCGCGGGGACTGACCGTCCGCGGCACCGAATTCCTCCTGGACGGTGAGCCGTTCCGGATCCTCTCGGGCGCCTTCCACTACTTCAGAACGCATCCCAAGGACTGGCGGGACCGGTTGCTGCGGATGCGCGCCATGGGCCTGAACACGGTGGAGACCTACGTCGCCTGGAACTTCCACCAACCGCAGGAGAGGAAGGCCGACTTCACCGGATGGCGCGACGTCGCCGCCTTCGTACGGACCGCGGACGAGGCCGGGCTGAAGGTGATCGTGCGACCGGGGCCGTACATCTGCGCCGAATGGGACTTCGGCGGTCTGCCCGCCTGGCTCCTGAAGGACAAGGACGCGCCGCTGCGCCGCTCCGACCCCGCGTACGAGCGAGCCGTCGACACCTGGTTCGCCGAACTGCTCCCCCGCTTCGTCGATCTGCAGGCCACCCGCGGCGGGCCCATCATCGCCCTGCAGGTGGAGAACGAGTACGGCAGCTACGACGACGACCACGCGCACCTGGAGCATCTGCGCGACACCATGCGGGCGCAGGGCATGGACAGCCTGCTGTTCTGCTCCAACGGAGCCACCCAGGAGGCGCTCGAGGCCGGCAGCCTTCCCGACCTCCTGTCCACCGTCAACTTCGCCGGCGACCCCACCGGGCCCTTCGCGGAGCTACGCAAATTCCAGCCGGACAAACCCCTGTTCTGCACGGAGTTCTGGGACGGCTGGTTCGACCACTGGGGAGAGCGGCACCACACCACCGACCCGGCGCAGACCGCCACCGACGTACGAAAGATCCTCGAAGCAGGAGGATCGATCAACTTCTATATGGCGGTGGGCGGAACGAACTTCGGCTGGTCCGCCGGGGCCAATCTGCACGGCAGCGCCTACCAGCCCACCGTCACCAGCTACGACTACGACTCCCCGATCAGCGAATCCGGCGAACTCACCGAGAAGTTCCACAAGGTGCGCGAGGTGCTCGCCGAATACACCACGCTGCCGTCCACGCCCCTGCCGGCCACACCACGCCGGATGCCGGCCCAGAAGGTCACCGTCCGCGAGTCCGTACCGCTGATACAGGCCCTCGACGTACTGAGCGGCGCCCCCGTGCGCCGTACCGCCCCCGTCCATATGGAGGCCCTCGGGCAAGCGCACGGACTGATCCACTACCGCACCCGGGTGCGCGGGCCGCAGGGGACCAGGCGCCTGCGGATCACGGGACTCGGCGACCGTGCGCTGGTGTACGGCGGCGGCCGGCGCATCGGCACCTTCGACCGCAACCAGCCGTCCCACACCGTCGACTTCACCGTTTCCGGCGCCGCCGGCACCCTCGATCTGCTGGTCGACCCCACCGGACGGGTCAACTTCGGCCAGGGCCTGAACGACCCCAAGGGAATCAGCGGACAGGTCCTCCTCGACGACGAGGAACTGCGCGACTGGGAGATCCGCCGGCTGCCCCTGGACGATCTCTCACCCCTGAAGTTCGGCAGCGGAAGCACCCCGACGAACCCCGCGTTCCACCGGGCCCGGGTCCATGTCGACACCCCCGCCGACGGCTTCCTCGCCTTTCCCGGCTGGGACAAGGGCATGGTCTGGCTCAACGGATTCGCACTCGGCCGGTACTGGTCCCTGGGACCCCAGGTCACCCTCTACGCACCGAGCCATCTGTGGCGCCGCGGCCGCAACGAACTCGTCGTACTGGAGATGGAGCGGACGGGCGACGGGATCGAAGTACGGTCGGCGCCCGACATCGGCTAGGAAGGTGCGCTCGACACACGCCCGAACTCGCTGGTGGGGACCGGTGGTGTTCCTCCTTCCAAGCCAGGAGTTCCTTCCCCATGGTGCGGTGGTACGGGATGACGAGTCCGGTGCCCTGGTAGCAGCCGTCGGCAAGGGCCATGGTGTGGCCGACGGCGTTCTTGGCGCCGGACTCCCCCAGCTACGGGAGCCATGACGGTTGCCGGGCACGGACCGGCCGACTACCACGACCACGACCACGCGGGTGTCGGCGTCGATGACGACCTGGTGGACGGTGGAGTACCGACAGTCCTTGGACTGCTCGGCAATGCTGCAATCGCGGGTCGGTACCAGGGTGCCGTCCGTCCACGATCAGCGCCGCGTCCTTCGCGAACCGCTTGCGCGACTCGAGCGCGACCTTCGGGCCAAGATGGGACTGATGCTCTTTCCAGGCGACGACGACGTGGCGAGCCCGGACATCTCCTGGTCCTCCACCGGCTTCAGCCTGTTCAGGAAGTGGTGGGCCCAATCAGAGGGGTTCACCCTCACCGAGATGAACGGCTCCGGCGGAGATCGCCAGTGGTGCAGCGTCTCCACCACGCTGGCGCCACCACTCAACCCTCCAGACGACGACGGCCCCGACCTCGCGCCCGGCCGCCGACACCTGCGACGACGCCTACAAGGCCCTGAAGTCCTACGCGGAGACGGTGTCCTGGGCCCAGGGCAAAGCCGAATTAGCCGCCGCATCGAACGGGACTTCCCCTAGAGCGAGAGTGCGGTCGTTTCGCAGCTCCTTGAGGAACTCGTCGAATCTGTTGGTCGTGGCAGCGCAATAGTTGAGGAGCGCGTCGCTGCTGCAGTTCTTCTCTACAGGTCGCAGATTCCCGCTTCGAGGAGCATCGGCAGTGCCAAGCCTGCTTCCAGCCTGGCGAGGCGGGCGCCCAGGCAGTAGTGGGGCCGTGGCCGAACGCCAGGCTCGGGGTGGCACGTCCGCCGCGTCGGGATCCCAGATCGATGTCTTCGGTGGCGCGCCGCCACGTCGTGTTCTCCAGCGGGCTGGCGTAGCCCAGTGTCTCCTCCACCACGGCCGGCCGACGCCGTGGATTGTCGCGTGCCGCGTCGAGCTCGCCTCGATGGGTGAGCAGGAGTAGGCGGGCCGAGACGAGGAGGTTCATCGTGGTCTCGTAGCCGGCGATCAGGAGCAGGAACATCTGGGGCTGCACGCAGCTCGCGTCAGCCGGTCGAAGACCGTCGCAGCTCTTCCTCAGGCGTTGCCTCTCGCGCGCCCGGGCTTCACCGCTCTGCGCCTCAGCCGTCATGTACCTGGCTCGGATGGTGGTTCCGGCATTTCGGCGGGGGTGGGGAGGGTGAGGGTGGTGATGGCGCCACCGTCGGGGGCATTGGCGAAGTGGATTTCGGCGTTGAGGAGTTGCGCTTGGCCGGTGGCGATGGTCAGGCCAAGGCCATGGCCTTTGCCACGGCGGGAGGTGTGGAAGCGTTGGGGGCCGCTTTCCAGGAGGTAGTCGGGGTAGCCGGCGCCGTGGTCGCGGACGGTGAGGGTCGGTCCGTCGACGGTGAGGATGACAGGCGGTGTGCCGTGGCGGTGGGCGTTGGTGATCAGGTTGCCCAGTACGCGCTCCAGGCGGCGTCGGTCGGTTTCCACCCACACGTCGCGCACGATGTGCACCTCAGTCGGTTGCCCGAAGGCCCGTACGACCCGTTCGGCGATGTCGCCGATCTGGTGGAAGGCAAGTTCCGCCTTCTCGGTCTGGGAGTCGAGCCGGGAGATCTCCAGAAGGTCCTCGGTCAGGTGATGCAGAGCCTGGATGCGGTCGGTGACCATGTCAGTGGGGCGCCCAGGAGGCAGCAGGCCGGCGGCCATGTGCAGGCCGGCGATGGGGGTGCGCAGTTCGTGGGCGACGCCGGCGGTGAAGCGCTGTTCGCTGTGCAGCTTGCCCTGCAGGGTCGTGGCCATCGCATCGAGGGCGGCGGAGACCGCGGCGATCTCGTCCGGAGACCGTCCTGGGCCCTCGTCTGTACGTGGGTCGGCGACGCGGGCATCGAGGTCTCCGGCGCTGATCCGGCGGGCGACATCGGCGGTGTGGTGCAGGCGGCGGGTGACGCGGGAGGACGCGAAGGCGCCCACGGCCACGGTGGTGCCGATGGCGAGTGCAGCGGAGAGGACGATGGCCCGATCCAGGCCCCGGATGGCCTGGGCGCCGGCGCTGTAGTCGTATCGGGCAGCCAGAACCTTGCCGCCGCGCGCCGGGATGGCAGCCCACATGGTCGGCGCGTCGGCGAAGGTGCCCAGCGCCGTTCCGTGCTCACCGCGCCGGGCGAGCGCGCGCAGCTGGGTGGGTAGGGCGGGCGGGTCGAGGGAGGCGGGAGTCGGCAGGGGCACCCCGTTGGTGTAGGCGCGCGTGGCGGCTTCGAGACGGGCCAGGGCCTGGCTGCGCGCCTGCTTGACGGTCTGCCCGGTGACGATGACATGGACCAGGACGCCGACCAGCCCGGCCACAAGGCAGCACACGGCCGCCAGGAACAGAACTGACCTCCAGCGCAGTGAACGAGGCCGGAAGGCTGCCCGCCAACGGGCCGGGAGCCGGCGCCGCTTCGCGGGAGCCGCGCGGGGCCGACAGGCTTCGTCGCATGCTCGCCGGACGAGCTGTGCATCATCGGTGGCCGCCCGGGGAGGGCGTGGCGCCATTGTCAGCGCGTCGAATCTCGTCGGTGCTTTGTGTCATCGAGCCCCGGTGCGCATCCCAGCCCCACTCCGTACGCATGACATACCCCGGAGCGTCTGCGGGTTCGGTGACGATCAGCTTGCCGTTGGCCAGATCCACCGAGCGGGGCGCTACCCCGATGTCGAGGATGCGGGTCAGCCGGCCGTCCACGAAGGCGTAGCAGCGCACGTTCAGAAGGGGGTCTTCCAGACTGAAGCCGAGGATGAGGTCGTCTTCACTGTCACCCGTCAGGTCCTGGTAGATGGGCTCCAGGACCGGGCAGCCCGGCTTGCCCGCGGTGCAGACGGTCTTCTCCAGATACGGCTCCAGGCTATTGGGGCCGCCAGTCGTCGCGGCGACCTCCGCGGCGAAGACGTCGGACGGAACCAGGGCGCGGGCGTTCCCCGCAGCGGCTCCGCGAGCGTGGGGGATCTTCAGGGGAGCCACCGTCACGTCGGTCTGCTCCGTTGACATCGGTGCCGGAGAGCGGTGGGGCCACAACCGTTGGGGCGGTTCCACCGGCGTGGCCTTCCCTGCGCTCACCAGTCCCCCGCCCGCCCCGCACCCCGCCACCGCGGAACAGGCCAGCACGGCCAGCACCGCCGGCAGGAGGAACAGGCGTCTGACCCGCGCGGCCGAAGAGGGCAAGAGCACAAATTTCTCATCTCTGAGTAAGACGCAGCGAATCTACAACAACACCCAAAACGGTTCCATTACCCCCTTTCCACGTCCGAGGCGCAGAGCCCAGTCCGGGCCACTGTCCCGCGCAGCCTCGACGACCAGTCAGGCCACGCGCTGCCGCCCTTCACGAACACCTACCGAGCCCACCAGCCCACCACGGTCGTTTTGAACGGTGAGGGTTGGCCCAGGCCCTGCGGGGCCGCAGGGCCTGAAGCCGGGTCCTGCTGGTCACCCCGGCCGCGCTCGGGTTCGGCGGATTCCCGCGTCCGCGCGATGTCGAAGTGCGGAGCCCTTAGGCGGCCGGCGCCGCCAGGTCGCCGCGGATACCCGCCTGGACCGACTGGTTGTAGCGGCGCCGCAGCAGACGGGCCAGCTCGGGGGCGGCGCCGAGGACCGGGGTGGTGGGGGTGGTGGAGTGCTGCGGTCCCGCCTGTACGAAGTGCGGGCTCCGGAACCAGTCCCACGTCAGGCGACGCTCGTCCTGTCTGACGACAGCATCTAAGCGTCCCTGGCAGGCGCTGACGCCGGATTCTCCACTGGCGCCTTCGTCGTATCAAGGAGTAGCCAGGTGTCCGGCGGCATGTTCGCGGGGAACTTTGGTGGTACCGGCCGCTGCGTCTTCCCGGCCCGTACCGCTCGGGCAGATCCCGCCAAGCCGCCCTCGTGGACAGCTTCCACAAAATGTCGTTGACGACAGCCTGTCCGCCGACGCCATCGCCGCCCTTTACCTCTCTACCTGCGAGTCCGCGTTCTACCGGGAGATCAACGCCTTCCTCCGCTCTCCGGACCGGATCGGATCGTGACCTGGTGGGGCGTGTTCTCCTGCATGTCCAGGCTCAGCGTGGCGCGGGCATTTCTCGGCAGCCGCGGCAAGCGGCATGGCCCTCGTGTCCTGAGCAGGCAGGCGCCGGCCCGGCGGCTTACTGGATGGCCTCTCGTACTCACCCCGCTCCCGCGAGTGCGGTCCGGCCGGTCGGGGTGTCGGCCCGACCCTTTTCGTACACCGTCAGGCCCCGCGCCAGATGGAGGGGTACCAGGAGCAGTTCCACGACGAGGGCCTTCCAGGCGTAGACGAGGTTGACGGCCTTGGTGGCGTAGACGCAGGGGAGGTTCAACAGGACGCCGGTCAGCGGGAGTTTGCGGCGGTGGGCGGCGTAGATCAGGGGTGGGGTGGTGAGGAGGAGTTCGGCTCCGGCCCACCAGGTGACGGTCAGCGGGAGCGGCTGGCCGGTGGTGGCGGCGGCCAGGAAAGGCGTTGCCCACCACAGAGGGGCGGTGACGATCTCGAAGAGGGCCAGGAGCACCCAGAGCGCCAGAAGGGGCTTTCGGAGGATGAGGCGGCCCAGGTGGAGGCGGACGTTCTGGCAGAAGCCGGCCATCCAGCGCCAGACCTGCTTGCGGAGGTAGGTGAGGTCTTCCGGGTCGGCGGCGAGGGCGACGGCGTCGGGGACGTAGACCGCGCGTCTGCCGGCGAGTTGCTGGGACCAGGTGTAGTCCATGTCCTCGACGATGGTGCGCTCGGGGAAGCCGCCGAAGGACATGAGGTCGTCGCGGCGGAAGACGGAGCAGCAGCCGGAGCAGACCATGGGGCTGTTGGCGCGGGCCTGGATGGGGCGGTGCCAATGGAAGCCGAAGAGGTATTCGGTGGAGCGTCCGCGCTCCCAGATCGTGCGGGTGTGACGGGTGCGGACCATGCCCGCGGCGATGGAGACGGCCGGGTCGTCGAAGACGGGGACGACGGTCTCGATGTAGTCCGGGGCGAGGACGGTGTCCGCGTCGACGGCCAGGACCAGGTCGGTGGTGCAGTGCGGAAGGGCGTAGTTCTGAGCTTTGGCTTTGCTGCCGAGGTTGCGCGGCGGGCGGAGGACCGTCACGCCGTGTGATGCGGCCACCTCGCCCGTGCGGTCCGTGGAGGCGTCGTCCACGACCAGGATCCGGTCAGGCCGGAGCGTTTGGCACGCGAGCGACTCCAGCGTGGCCGGTAACCCCTCCTCCTCGTTGTGAGCAGGGACGATGACGGTGATGGTGTGCATGACGAGCTCCCCCCGTGGTACGGATCGCGCCGGTTGCGGCGGCGATCAGGCCGATCAGGCCGTAGATGATGGTGCTGATGCCGATGAACGGCAGTCCTCCGTGCATGTCACCGACGGTAGCGGAGTCGAGCGGGGAGCGGTTTCGGAGGTCACCTCCTGTGGATAACTCGCGGGGCTGCGGGCGAGTTGCTCGTGTGACGCGCGTGTGACCGGGATTCTTAGTTTGCGGACGGGCTCGCTACATTGCGGATCTCGATCAAGTGACGCTGTGTTGCGAGACTGAGCGCTTCAGGTGCCCGTCAGCGCTTGAGTTGGCCCAGCAGGCATAGGCATCCGGAGCATGCAGTGACAGCGGCCTTCACGGCCCGCGCCGACGTCCATGGGATCTCCTGGCTGCCCATGGACCTCTGCTGCAGCAAGGAGATCACACAAGTGCTTAGGGCGACCCAGCCGGACGTGGTCATCAACGCGGCGCATCGCAAGGACGACTGGTCCACCAGTGAGCGTGTTCAGGTTGGGAGAGCCTCGCGGTTGGTGGCCCCGGGAGGGGGCCAACGCGCCGTGGCGCCCGGAGGATGAAGCGGCCGTCCTCCTTTGATGCTCTGCTCTTCTTCACGCATAGCAATGTGCAGGCCGTCACCAGCGTGGAATGATCGCTGTGTCGGTCTGGGGAAGAGGGTGGGCGATGGCAGACACCGGTGAGCAGTATGAGGCGTCGGCGTCGGCGCTTGGCTACCTCTTCCAGTTCGCGAAAGCGCTGCACATCTGTATCGAGCAGTGGATGAGCGCCGACACAGATTGGAGTGTTGCGGTTGAAGCGGCTGACGACATCGAGATCCACCAGGGCTCGGATAGGCGTCTGATTCAGCTGAAGCAGCGCGCCGAGGGCGTTCGAATGACCGACCTGTCTGAGGACCTCTGGAAGACGTTGAGGATCTGGGCGGAGGCCGCCAAGGCCAGCCGGATCACGCTCACCGAAACGAAGCTGTTCCTGCTGACGACGGCTGAGCTCCCCGAAGGTAGCGCAGCCTTTTACCTTCAACCTCGAAGCAGCCAGCATCGCGATGAAGACCGCGCCCTGCACCTGCTCCGCGAGGCCCGTAAGGCTTCGAAGGCGACGAAGGGTTCTCTTCCGAAGTGCTTCGAGGCCTTCGACGATCTGGGCCTCGGAGATAGACCGCTTCAGCGGCCTCTGATCTCCCGTATCGAGGTCCTCGGAGGCACACAGGACATCACCGAGGTCCGGACGGCGCTGAAGGGCCTTGCGGCCTTCGCTGTCGGCCACGATGCGGCGAAGGCATTTCTCGCCAGGCTGGAAGGGTGGTTCTATAACCGTGTAATCGAGCAGATGCAGACGCCAGGGGGAAGCCCGGTCACCGGCATCCAGTTCGATGAAGCGCTCTCCGACCTGCAGCGTCAGTTCCGCTACGACAATTTGCCGATCGACCACGACATCTACGACATGAGTTCCGATGTCTCTGAGGCAGCCGAAAAGAATTTCGTCCGTCAGCTCGGTCTGATCGGTGTCGGAGCTGAGCGGGTCGGTCTCGCGGTGCGGGACTACGTCCGTGCCTTCACCCAGCGCTCCCGCTGGTCCGCCGAGAATCTGCTGCGTGCGGGAGAGCTCGGCAAGTTCGAGCGCAAGCTCGTTGAGGAGTGGCAGTCTCGCTTCGCCGAGATGGCGGAGGAACTTGGCCCCGAGGCTACCGAGGAGGAGAAGAAGAAAGAAGCCAGGTTGATTTACCGCTGGGTCGATCGGGAGGCCCGCTTCCCCATCCGCACAGGTTGCGACGAAGTCTTCGTGACCAAAGGCTCGTACCACATGCTCGCCGACGAACTTAGAGTCGGATGGCACCCGGACTTCTCCGCACGCCTCATAGCGCTCCTTGAGCCGGCCCGGACCCGCTGATGGAACTGAGCCGTGAGGAACGTGCCCTGTACAACCCTGCCTTCACCGCAGTCCTATGCATTCGCGCCGTCCAGGGCTACGACAAGGAGTACGCCGCCGCCTGCCCGCTCCCCGTAGCCGTCACCGCCGGCGTCATGGCCTTGCAGCCCGCCATCCGGGCAGCACTGCCAGCAACGACAGGCACCGGGCTAATGGGGTGGCTCGAAGCAAACGAGCACGTGCGCATCGAAATGTCCCGTAACGCCACGGTCCTCGCCACCGTGGTCAGGCCGGGACTCCTGTTCGCCCTTCAGTCTCGCGTCATGCACTGCACCGCCGCCGGCCTCACCCCCGTTCCCCGCGCTCTGGCCAAAACCATCAGCGAGGGCACACCGCAGACCAGGGCCATCCAACAGGCAGCCCTCATGCTCGGACGCTGGCTCCCCAGTACCGGAAGCCTCGGCACCGTTCTGACCCTCCTGGGAGTTCAGCCGTGACCTTTCAGATCCAAGCGGTCACCATCTATGGCAAGCAGCCCAACCAGGTGCACACCGTGCCCTTCAAGCCTGGCAGTCTCAACATCGTCACCGGCGACTCCCGCCGCGGGAAGAGCGCCCTGCTGACGATCATCGACTATTGCCTCGCCAGCTCCGACTATCCAGTGAAGTCCGGCAAGGTCCGCGAATACGTCAGCACGTTCGCGATCACCCTCGTCAGGCCCGGAGAGCAGCTCTTTGTCGCCCGCCGTGCCCCAGAAGCCAAGAAGGGCGTCAGCACCGTCCTCTGCATCCTTTCGCAGGCGCCCGGCTCCCCGCCGCCGCCCCTGGACGAGCTTCGCTTCGTCACACCGAGGGAGGTTGCCAAGGACCTGCTGAGCGACTTCTGCGGCATCGACCGCAACATCCGCGTCCCGGCCGTCGGCCGCGCAACACTCATCGCACCCTCCGTCCGGCATGCCTTGTTCTTCTGCTTCCAGGCCCAGAACGAGATCGCCAACGAAGACGTGCTCTTCCACTCCCAAGGCGAAGAGTGGAGGCCTAACACCATCCGGGGCGTCATCCCCTACTTCCTTGGCGCAACAGACCGTGAGCAGGCACTTCTCCGCAGCCGGCTACGTCTCGCCCTCCGGGACCTGTCCGACCACGAAGCGAAGCTGGCCGCCGCGAGCAACCTTGCCCCCGCTGCCGGCCAGGCCCAGGCCCTGCTCACCGAGGCCATCGAAGCCCACCTCCTGCCCCCTGCCTCCGGCCGCGAGATAGCCGCCGAAGGCGTCCTGCGCCTCTTGCGTGAGGCGCTCCTCCAAAGAGGCCCGCAGCCAGGTCCGGACGGGACCGACGACCCCCTCACTGAGCTGCGCACCCGTCGTGCCGAGCTGCGCGGTCGGGCAAGCAGAACACGGGTCCGGATCGCCGACCTCAAGACCGCCCTGGCGGAGAACGGCGACTTCACCGACCAAGCCAACGAGCAACGTGCTCGACTGGCCACCCTTGGCCTGCTGAAGCGCGATCCAGAGGCTTCCGATATCGCACAGTGCCCGGTCTGCGACAGTCCCGTCAGATCCGCCCATGGCACCGCCATGGCGTTGACCGCTGACCTGCTTCACCTCCAAGGCGACCTGCACGCCATCGGCAGGGACACCCCGGTCATCGAGCGGATGATCAGCCACGAAGAGGGCCAGCTACAGGAACTCCGCTCGGAACTCGCCCGCAATCAGGAACAGATTAGCGAGGTCACCGCAGCGTCCCGGACCCTTGACCAAGAGCCCGACGACGTTCGGCGTGCCGCCATCGTGCAGGGCCGCATCAGCCTCTACCTAGACACGGCGGCCCAACTCGCCATCGGCCCTAGAGTGGAAGACCGAACCGAGGAGCTCCGAACACGGATTGCCGAGTTGGAGACGCTTCTCAGCGAAGATGTCCAAGGCGACCGCCTGACCAGTTTCCTGTCGCTGATCAACCAGGAGATCAGGAAAAAGGCCCAGGAACTCGCCCTGGAACACTCCAGCTCGCTCATTCGCCTCGACGTGAACCGCCTCACCGTGGTGGCTGACACCATAGAGGGGCCGGTGCCTCTGAGGGACATGGGCAGCGGAGATAACCATCTCGGGTACCACGTGGCCACGCTCCTCAGCCTGCACGAGTGGTTCGCAGAGAACGACAACCCTGTGCCAGGCGTGCTCATTCTTGACCAACCCTCGCAGGTGTACTTTCCGCCCGATCACGTTGGCGAAGAGGTACTGGAGAGCGACGACCGGGTCCTTCTCCTCAACATCTTCAAAGCCATCCACCGGACGCTCCGCAGGCTCGACGGGAAGCTACAAGTCATCGTCATGGAGCACGCCGACCTTGAAGATCCGGCCTTCAGCGACCACGTCGTGCATCGGTGGCGCCGGCGCGATGGACAAGCACTTGTACCCGCCGCATGGATCCCGCCCGAGGCTGACTGACGCGGCCGGTGCAGTAGGCCCCCAGCCCTCATCGACGTGACGCTACGAGACATCCCTGGACCACCGTCGGCGCCTATGTGGGGCGACCCGGGTCGGAGACCAGAAGCGAGCTGTCCCTTCCTGACTGGGTGCGGGGCACCGGCCCTGGTGAAGGGCTCAATTGAGGTTGTCCATAGTGCAGTCCAGGATGTCCAGCAAGGCCATGAGGATCGTTAGGCTGAGTTGCTCGGGTCGCTCGACGACGAGCCGGTAGACCTGGCTGGTGGACAGCGTGATGCCGCGTTCCTTCAGCGGCGGCAGCAGGTCGGTGGTGGAGAACATCCCGCGGTCCGCCATGTCTTTGCGCAGGTGCCAGCGGTAGTCCAACTCTCGGAATGCCTCTGACTGAAAGGAGCAAAGGACGCAAAATGAAAGGGCTGGATCAAACGCCTCACGACAATGATGCGTCCATGAGGACCACGTGTGAGTGGCGCGGAGACTTCGACAGTGTCGCCGTGTTCGGGCCTAAACCTGATTTGTTCCAAGCACGTCCCGGGCGGCCTCGATCAGCTTTTCTCGTACCTCGATGTAGTGCTGCTCGCGCCAACGCTGTTCCCGCCCCGCCCTCTCCGGGTCGCTTCGATCCTGCAACAGCCCGTTGACGTGATCAGCGCCGAAACCGGGGAGGGCTAGGAGGGCTGCGCGCAACTCCTCGTGCTCGGCCCTAAGCTGCGCGAGGGTCTGTGATTCGCGAGGACCTTCGCCTCGCACACGTTGCAGGGCGGTTCTGGCTTGCTCCGCCTCCGGCCGGTCCGACTGTGCCATCTCGGTCAGCGCCCGCCACCCCCACCCGTGGGACGCCCAGATATCCGCCGTGCTCCAGACGTTTCTCACGGCGTTGTGCATCGCAGCCATGTATATGTCCATGTTGGTCGGTGCGGCCAGTTCTGCCTCGGCCTGAGCCAGCACGAACACCTTGTAGGCGGTGTCGTTCTCAGTCAGGGACCCGGCATCGTAGGAGCGCGCGACCGCATCCATGCACAGGTCGGCGGCGCGCAGGTAGGCCGTCAAGACAGCCCAGCGGCGTTCCCCGAGCGCCTGACCGCGTGCAGCCTGGGCAGCTGTTGCTGCCGCGTCGCGGGCGGCCTGGGCCTGAGCATGACCGCCGTTGGCCTGAATCCGGGCTCCCACGACCGTGCCGCCGATCGTCCCGAGCACGCCCGCGGCGCCGATCAACGCGACCACTATCTCCGTGTTCATGTACGGGATGTTGGCTGATCGGCGCAGTCGCAGTCGAGTGAAACTGCTTCGCAGGGCAGCGGCGGACCGCGCAGGCCCTTCGCCGCTGCCTGCCCGGACGTCAGCGCCATGGGTCGAGCAGGCCCGCACGATCGACGCCGCTGTCGACTCCGACCGTCGCCGCCGACGGGAGGAAGTCGTCCTGGACGAACCGGTCGCGCCACCGCTGCTGGAAGATGCCCTGCGTCGCCATCACCTGTTCCTGCTTCCGCTGGGACCCGACGCCAATATTGACCAGCCTCTGGAGGAGAACGCGTGGGCCAGTCCCCCTCCGCCGATGATCCGCTGGCCGATCTGCCCTCACGAGGCCGGATCGCCGAGCCGATCCTGCAGGGACGCCCGCACCGCGACACCTACGCCGGCTGGCAGCATTACCGCACCCACCGCGGTCAGCTCATTCCGCCGCCACCGCTGACAACGAACCAGTGGCGGAGCGCCCCTACGGCCCGCCGCACCGACTACGGCCTCTATCGCAGGATCACGAACGTCAATCTGCCGCTGCAACGGACTCCGATGCAGGAGAAAGTCACCCGGCTCATCCGGCTTCGGCTGAACGCAATACCCTGAAGCAGGACGATCCGACCCTGGCCGGGGTCATGGTCAGCGGCTGGGGCAACTACGGGAAGACCGCAACCGTCTGCTCAGCCGCAGCCGCCTTCGAAGACCAATGGCTGCAGCTGCACAGCTACCTGCTGCCGGGCGCCATCCCGGGGACCTCGGATCTGCACGCTCCGGTTGTCTACGTTTCGACTCCTGTCACCGCGACTCCTAAGAGCACCTGCGTGTCGATCCTGAACTTCTTCCGGGCCGACTTCCGCAGGTCAGCGACACTCCCTGAACTGGTCCGCCTCGTCGCCGACTCACTCAGGGATCACGGCGTCAAGGTCCTGGTCCTGGTCCTGGACGACATCAGCCGATTGCGCATGCACCGCGCTGACGACCAGGACGTCCTAGACCTCATGCGAGCCTTTATGAGCCTTGACGTCACCTTGATCCTCACCGGAGTCAACATCCCCGCGACCGGGCTGCTGCGCGAGGCGAAATGGGACAAGGCAACAGCCCAGTGGATCATGCCGCAGTTGGAATCGACCCGCATCCACGGCCTGGAGGTCACCCAGACCGAGCACCGCTTCGAACTGGTCGAACTCGACCGGTTCCGCTACACCACCGCCGAACAGATCACGGCATTCCTCAACCACCTTCGAGGGATCGAGGTCCACGTCCGGCTGTTAAACGCGAAGAAAGGCATGCTCACCGACGGTGCCATGCCCGAGTACTTGATGCGCCGCACCGGCGGCGTCGTCGGGCTGCTCGGACGGCTCATCGAGGATGGCACCCAAGAGGCAATGGACAGCGGCAGGGAAGCTCTCGACGAGGACCGCCTCGACGAGATCGTCCTGCGACGAGACGACATGACCGACGCCCCCGATGAGCCAGCCGTCCCCAAGGACCCGTCCACCACGCGGCGTTCGCCGCGCACAAAGCGCCGAACCCGCAACACCGTCTTCGACGACCGCGGCCCTCGCGCCGCTGAAGACCAGACAGGCTGATCCGTGAACGTCGTCAAGGACCCGATGCCCAGGAGCTTGGTCCCTCTGCCTGACGAGAGCCTGCCGGGATTCCTCCTCAGTTTGGCCCACCGCCTCGATCTGTCGCCTGGCCAAGTGGCCCGGCGGACGGGCCTCACCCGCTCACCTATCGCGCTGGCTTCGGCCTCCAGTCTGCTGATGCTGGAGTCCTCACCGTTGAATGTCTTCGCCCGCTCGGCCAGGGTCACGCCGGCTGCTGCGGACTCACTGACCCTGCGTCCCTACATCGACCGCTACCCAGCCCTCACGCACGCGCTGGTCCGGGCGGGAAGCACCCCCGTCCTCGCAGCGTCTTCCCTCCCTGGCTGCTGATGGCCTATTCGCGCTACTGCCCCACCTGCCTTGCTGGAGACGACACACCCATCCAGCGCCGCCACGGCGGTCCTTGGAAGCGGGAATGGCGGCTGGCCATCACGTTCGCTTGCCTCGATCACCAGGTGTTCCTGCGCAACGACTGCCCACGCTGCCGGCTTCCGGTGTTCGGCGGCCGGGGCAGCCGCCTCGCCCCCATCTTCCAGCCGCCAATCTCCCCACCAAACCGACAACTGGACACCGCATCACCAGCGATGACATTCCTCGGGCGCTGGGACCACGAGAACCCGCCGTTCCCTGACCTCCTCGAAGCACTCGAAGCACTCGCCCTTCAGATCATCGCAGCCTTCCCTCACTCACCGTGACGCCGCCACCGCCAAGATTCGCAAACTAGCGCTCTCAAGATTCGCAACCCGTCTTCCCTGCCCCTGTCTTGAGCTGCTCAGTCCCGAGGAAGATTCGCAAACTACGATCCTCGGTCACAGCGCCGGGAACGCGCGGGCGGCCAGGGCGCCGAGCGCGGTGATGACCGCCAGGACCACGAGCGTGCGGCCCGTCGTGGCGGTGAGGCCGGTCAGCATGGTCGCGGTGGCGACGCCGAGCGTGGGGCCGATGTTCATCGCGGTCTGCTGGAGCCCACCGGCCACCCCGGCGTCGCCCACGGACGCATGCCGCACGATGACGGCGGTCGCGGTGACCATCACCGTGCCGAAGCCGGCGCCGAGCAGGAGGCAGCCTGCCCCGATCGTCAACGCCGTTGAGCTGCGGTCGAGTTGGGCGAGGAGGAGGATGCCGGCGGTTATCAGGGCCATCGCGACGGCGGAGGTGCGGCGAGGGCCGTATCGGCGCTGCAGCATGGCTGCGGCGGGTGCGCTCAGCACCATCATCACGGCCAGCGGAAGGACCCGCAGACCGCACTGGAGCGGGTCCAGCCCGAGGGTGTCCTGCAGGAAGTAGGTGGCGACGAAGAGGGTGCCGAACAGGGCGGCGGAGGCGGACAGGAGGATCGCGAGCGCGGCGGCAATGGTGCTTGAACCCAGCACGCTTGGCGGGATCAGCGGGCTCGCCGTGCGCCGCTCGTGCCGGATGAACGCGGCACCGGCGGCCGCCGCCGCGACCGGCCCCAGCACGACGGTCGTCGTCCATCCCGCCTCCGGCAGGGCGACGAGGGTGTGGACCAGGCACACCAGGGTGACCGCGAGCAGGCCGGCCCCGGGCAGGTCGAGCCGGGAGGCGGCGGCACGCCGCGGCGCCTGCGGCGTCCCCGCGGGCAGGCGTACGGCGAGGGCCAGCACCCCGGCCAGCGCCGCCGGTGCCACATTGAGGAAGAAGACGGCCCGCCAGCCCAGGTGGGCGACGAGTGCGCCGCCGACCACCGGGCCGGCGGCGGCCGCCAGTCCGATCGCGCTGGTGCGCAGTGCGAGGGGCATGCCGAGCCGTTCGGGCGGGTACGCGGCGCGCAGCATCCCCAGCGTGGCCGGTTGCAGCAGTGCGCCGAAGACTCCCTGGGCGACGCGCAGGCCGATCACCCAGCCGACACCGGGCGCCAGGCCGATACCCGCCGAAGCGGCACCGAAGCCGAGGATCCCGGTGGCGAAGACCTTTTGGTGGCCGTACCGGTCGCCGAGGCGGCCCGCGAAGACGAGCAGGCCGGCCACGGCGATGAGGTAGCCGGTGCTGGTCCACTGGACCTGTACGAACGAGGCGTGCAGGTCCCGTTGCAGGGTGGGCTGCGCGACGGTCAGCACGGTGCCGTCCAGGGCGACGATGGCGGCTCCGGTGATGCTGCCGGCGAGGGTGAGGCGTCGTTGACGGATCGAGGTCATCGGCCCTCCGGCCCCAGGTGCGCGTCCAGTGTGGCGCGCAGTAGCGGTTCGACGTCGTCGGCTTGGGTCGCGAGCTGGAGGCTGCCCCATCCCCACAGCTGGGCGATGCCGTGCAGATTCGCCCACAGCGCGCCCGCGACCACCGGTGGCGCCTGGCCGGCGGACGGCCGTACACGTGCGACGAGGTCCACGAGGAGGCGGAACAGCGGCAGGCTGGTCTCCCGCAGCCCGTGCTGCTGGCTCTCCAGCAGGTCGTGACGGAACATCAACTCGTACATCCCACGGCGGGTTCGCGCGAAGTCGAGGTAGCACCTGCTCAACGCCGTGAGCTGGGACCGCGGGTCCGCCCGCCCGGTGTCGAGCACCTCGGTGGCCGCGGCGCCCAGCTCGGCGAAGCCCTGCCGCGCGATCGCGGACAGCAGGGCCAGGTGGGTCGGGAAGTACCGGCGCGGGGCCCCGTGCGAGACCCCGGCCCGGCGGGCGATCTCCCGTAGCGACAGGGCTTGTGCGCCCCGGCTGTTCACCAGGTCGACGCCGGCCTCGACCAACCGGGCACGCAGGCCCGCATCCTGTGCAGGTTCATCCATAGACACTGTCTACCAGAGTGCGTAGACAGTGTCTACGCGACGGGACGACTGAGCCCCGCGCCCCGTCAACGGTGAAGCGGTGACGGGGTGCGGGGCTCCAGCGCGCACAACGACGCCGGCCGCCGCGCCCCGTGGGGGCGAGCGCGACGGCCGGCGTGTGGAGCTGAGGCGACTACTCGACGACCTTCAGCAGCTTGTTGGGCGTGCCCTCGCTCGGGTTGGAGATCTTGTCGGGCGTGGCACCTTCGGTCAGGGCCTTCTCCACGTCCGCGGGCTTGGCGTCCTTGTGACCGGCCAGGTAGACCGCGGCGGCACCGACGACGTGCGGGGTCGCCATGGACGTACCGGAGATGGTGTTGGTGGCGTCGTCGCCGGTGTTCCAGTCCGAGGTGATGTCGGAGCCGGGGGCGTAGAGGTCCACCACGCTGCCGAAGTTGGAGAAGTCGGACTGCTCGTCCTTGTCGGTGCTGGAGGCCACCGTGATGGCCTCCTTCACGCGCGACGGGGAACCCTGGCCCGCGTCGGCGGACTCGTTGCCCGCCGCGACAGCGAAGGTGACACCGGAGTCGATGGCCTTCTTCACGGCCGCGTCGAGGGCCTCGTCCGCGCCGCCACCGAGGGACATGTTGGCGACCGAGGGGCCCTTGTGGTTCTTGGTGACCCAGTCGATGCCCGCGACGACCTGCTCGGTGCTGCCGGAGCCCTGGTCGTCGAGCACGCGGACGGCGACGATCTTCGCCTTCTTGGCGACACCGTGCGCCTCGCCGGCGATGGTGCCCGCGACGTGCGTGCCGTGGCCGTTGCCGTCGTCGGCGTTGTCGTCGTTGTCGATCGCGTCGAAGCCGGAGCTGGCGCGGCCGCCGAAGTCCTTGTGGCTGATGCGGACACCGGTGTCGATGACGTAGGCGGTGACGCCCTCACCGGCGCTGTCGGGGTAGTTGTACTTCTTGTCGCCCTTGGTGTCCGCCTGGTCGATGCGGTCCAGGCCCCACGACGGCGGGTTGTCCTGGGTGGCGTCGATGTGGAACTTCTTGTTCTGGACGACCTTGTCGACGGCCGGGTCGGCGGCGAGGCGCTTGGCCTCCTCCTCGTTCAGTCCGGTCGTCGAGAAGCCGCCGACGGAGGAGAAGTTCCGCTTGACCTCGCCGCCGTACTTGGCGGCCAGGTCGCCGCTCTGCGCGGTGCGGACCGACTTCTTCATCATGACGATGTAGCTGCCGCTGACGGCACCCTTGGCCTCGGCTCCGTAGATCTTGCCTTCGACCGGGGCCGGGGATGCGCCCGCGGTGACGGCGGTGACCGCGGCGACACCCGTCGCGGCGACCGCGGCGGCTATCGACGTGATGAGCCGCTTCTTGCTGGAACGCTTGTGAGCCATTGCGAGGGTTCTCCTCGTTCGTGGTGTGGGGGGGAAAGCGTTGCGTCAACAGCCCGTGCACACAGGAAAATCTGCGTCGGGCTGGCTCGAAACCCTGTCTGATTGACGAGTCCAATTCAAGGGGGACCCGGCCGTGTGAGATAAGCAACAAGCCTGCAAAAATGTCAAAGAGCATCAGAACTGGGCAAAAGATCTTGCGACTTGAAGCATTCAGGCTCAACTCCGTTTACTTTCACGCAACAGAGGGCAAGTTCGGGCTCATTTGAGGACCGTTCCGGGCCCATTCGGGCAACGCGGACTCGATGAGGTCCGCCGCCAGACGGGTGCCGCCCTCGCTCGCCACCTGGCGGCGCAACTGCTCGGTCCGCGGGGCGACTTCGGGGCCTTCAGCAGGGACAGCACGCCGCGGGCGGCGCCTGCGCGGTCGCCTCGGTCACCCTGGTGCACTGCGGACCGCTGCGCCCGCTCGGCGTGACGGCCCCGTCGCCTCCTTCAGCGCTGATACCGCGCCAGCACCACGTTGCCGTCCTCGACCAGTCGCTCCCGCAAGGTGTTCAGGCCGATGGCACCGCTGTAGTACTCCTGCAGACCGGGAGTCGCGATCTTGTCCTTCCACTCCGGGTAGCCGCGAACGGACTGCGCGGGGGCGGAACGCAGTGATCCGGCCAGTGCGGTACCCGTCGCCCAGTCGTACCGCCGCACCCGCAGCGCCGGGTCCGCCAGCGCCTCCTGCCCCGTCGGCAGCAGCCAGTCGCCCAGGGCGAGCCGGACCATGTTCGCCGGCCCGAGGAGGAAGTCGATGAAGGCCATCGCCTCTTCCTTGTACGGGCAGTCCTCGGCGACCGACAGGGTCTGCGGGCTGACGCCCTGGTCGAGCGCGGTGCCCTTGGGGGCGGGCAGCACCGTCCAGTCGAAGCCCTCGGGGGCCTGCTGGGCGATCTGCTGACGGTAGGAGAAGCCGAGCGGCACCATCGCGTAGCGGCCGGCGAAGAAGCCCGGGAGGGTGTCGGAACCGCCCATGCCCAGCGTCGCGCGCGAGGCGCTGCGGTCGACGTTCAGCTGGTCGTGGATGGTGCGCGGCACCACCTGGTCGACGGCGTCGAAGCGGACCTCCACCTTGCCGTCGGGGTGGCGGTGGAAGAGCCGGCCGCCCGTGGACAGGGCGAGGTTGAGGGTGGCCGAAACGGGCTCCTTGAGCGGCCAGGCGACCCCGTAGCCGGTGTCGCGGGTCAGCCGCTGGGCCGCCGCGGCGAACTCCTGCCAGGTCCAGGGGTGTTCGGGGGTGGGGATACGTACGCCGGAGCGCCGCAGCTTGCCGCGGTCGGCGATCAGCACCCGGGGCTCCTGGAGGAACGGGACACCGTAGATCCGGCCGTTGAAGGTGCCGCTCTCCCAGCTCCGGCGCGGGATGTCCTGCTTCAGGCGCGGCGGCAGGAGGTCGGTGAGGTCGGCGAGATCACCGCCGTAGGCGAAGTCCGCGAGGTCGTCGGAGGCGTCGTGGATGATGTCCGGGGCCTCGCCGCCCTCGAAGGAGGTCAGCAGCTGGTCGTGGACGGTGGACCAGGCGCCCTGCACATACTGCACCTGGACCTTGGGATGCCGTCTGTTCCACTCCGCGACCAGCTGCTTGTTGGCCTTGAGGGAGTCCTGCTGCCAGGCGAGCGACTGGAAGCGCAGCGTGATGCGGCCGCCGGCCTCACGGCGGCGCCGGTCGTTGGCGCAGCCCGGCAGCAGGGCCGCGGCGGGCAGTGCGGCGGCCGCCGCGAGCAGCCTGCGACGGGCGAAGGGGGCGGCCGTCGTCGTCTCGTCGCCGGCCCGCATCAGTGCTTCACCGCCCCGGCGAGCATCCCGCCCGTGATCCGCCGTTGGATCACGGCGAAGAGGAGCAGGCTGGGGAGGGTGGCCAGCAGCGCCGCGGCGGCGAGCGGGCCGAGGTCGGCGACGCCCTCCGCCCCCAGGAAGTGGGTCAGCACGACCGGCAGCGTCTGCTTCCCGGGCGACTTGAGCAGGACCAGGGCGAAGAAGAACTCGTTCCAGGCGGTGATGAAGGCGAACAGCGCGGTGGCCACGATGCCCGGCGCGAGCAGCGGGGCGGTCACCGAGACGAGCGTACGGACCCGGCCGGCGCCGTCCACGGCGGCGGCCTCCTCCAACTCGGCCGGCACCGCCCGGACGTAGCCGGTCAGCATCCACAGGGCGAACGGCAGCGACCAGACCACATAGACCATGATCAGGCCGATCCGGGAGTCCACCAGATGCAGGCCCTTCAGGACCAGGAACAGCGGGATGATCACCAGTACCAGCGGGAAGGCCTGGCTGATCACGACCCAGCCCGTGGCGGCGCGCGAGAGCCGGTTGCGGTAGCGCGCCAGGACGTACGCCATCGGGGTCGCCAACACGATCGCGATCAGCGCGGAGACCCCGGCGGCCAGCAGGCTGTTGCCCGCGGCGGCCAGCAGCGGCTGCTGCTCGAAGGCCTGCCGGAAGTTCTCCAGGGTCGGCGCCTTCGGTATCCACGTGGGGTGGATGCTGCCCAGCTCGCGCGGTGGCTTGAACGCGGTGGAGAGCAGCCAGAGGAACGGGAAGGCGAGGAAGAGGAGGTAGGCCAGGAGCGCGGTGTACTGACCGGTGCGGGTGGCGGTGCGCCGCACGGCAAAGGCGCCTCCCGTCCGGCGCGGGGCACCGCGCTCCGTCCGACTCGTCGCCGCCGTGGCGCTCCTTTGCGGTGTCCCGCTCGTCCGCCGCGCACCGTTCACCGGTCGTCCTCCCCTTTCAGCCGGCCGACCAGGTAGCAGGCCAGGAGCACCGAGATCACCGCGACCATCGCCAGGCCCATCGTGGCGGCGTACCCGAACTGCCCGTAACGGAAGGCCTCTTCGTAGGCGAAGAGCATCGGCAGCCTGGTGCGGCCGCCCGGGCCGCCGTCGGTCAGCACATAGACCAGGGCGAAGGAGTTGAAGTTCCAGATGAAGTTGAGGGCGGTGACGGCGAGCGCGATGGGCCTGATGGCCGGCCAGGTGACCGTACGAAAGCGGCGCCAGGCCCCCGCACCGTCCATGGCCGCGGCCTCGTGCAGCTCGCCTGGCACGTTCTGCAGACCGGCCAGGAGGGTGACGGTGGTCTGCGGCATCCCGGCCCATACGCCGACGACGATGACCGCGGGAAGGGCGGTGGCCAGCCCGCTCAGCCAGTCGCGGCCGTCGGCTCCGGACAGACCGAGGCCGCGCAGCGTCTCGTTCAGGACACCGGCGTCCGGGTGGTAGACCAGCCGCCACATGATGCCGACGACGACCTCGGGCATCGCCCACGGAATGATCGCCAGCGCCCGGGCCAGCCAGCGCAGCCGCAGGTTCAGATGGAGCAGCAGGGCGAGGCCGAGGGCCAGGAAGAACTGCGGGACGGTGACACCGAAGGCCCATAACAGGCCGATTCGGAACGAATCCCAGAACAGGGAGTCCTGGAAGAGGTCGGAGAAATTCAGCAGTCCCACGAAGCGGGTGGCCTGGGCCCGGCCCGACTGGGCGTCGGTGAAGGCCAACCCGATGCCGTACAGCAGCGGCCCCACGCTCAGCACCAGGATGGGCAGCAGCGCGGGCAGCACGAGGAACCACGCGCCGTGGTCGCGCCGCGCGCTCCCGGCGTGGCCCGTATCCGCCGCGGTGGACCGCCGGGGCGCGGTCGCGAGGGTCACAGCGGGGGCTCCCCGCCACGTGTGCCCGCCTTCGGCGCCTGTGCCATCGCGCTCCCCCGTCCCCGTTCGCCCGCCGTCGTGTCCCCAGTAGGCCGCCGTCATCGTCGTGAGGGCCGCCACGGCAGTCAAGGTCCCGGTCGCGATCCATGGCGGAAACTCCCCACCGGAAGGGTGTGGGGAGGTGTCCTGCGACACTGGTCGCGATCGCGCACCGCAGGAGGCATCACCATGACCGAAGCGAGTCCCGCCGCCTTCACAGAGGCACGCGCCCGGGGCGTACTGGCCGCGGCCGGGCGGCCGGACGCGGCGGCCGACGCCCGGCTGCTCGCGCTCGGTGAGAACGCCGTCTTCGCCCTCGGCGACGGCGGTCCGGTGGTACGGGTGGGCCGCGGCGCCGAACTGCTGGAGCGCGCCGAGCGGGAACTGGACGTGGCGCGGTGGCTGGCGGCCGCGGGCGTACCGGCGGTACGGGCCGCGGAGCCGGTGGCCACGCTCGTCGACGGGCACCCCGTGACGTACTGGGAGCGACTGCCGCAGGCCGTCCGCCCCGCCGGGCCGCAGGATCTCGCCGCGCTGCTGAAGCTGGTCCACGCCCTGCCGGAGCCGCCGTTCGCGCTGCCCCGGCGCGAGCTGCTGGGCGGTGTCGAACGCTGGCTACGGCTGGCGGGTGACGCCGTGTCCGCGCCGGACGCGGAGTATCTGCGCGGGCGGCGCGATGCGTTCGCGGCCGCCGCCACGGCGCTGGAGCCACATCTGCCGCGCGGCCCGATCCACGGCGACGCGCTGACCCGCAACGTCCATGTCGGACCCGACGGTCCGGTACTGGTGGACCTGGAGACCTTCTCCTCCGATCTGCGCGAACACGATCTGGTCGTGATGGCGCTGAGCCGGGACCGTTACGGCCTGGGCCCGGACGCCTACGACACCTTTGTGTCCGTCTACGGCTGGGACGTACGGGACTGGGAGGGCTGTGCCGTGCTGCGCGGGTCCCGGGAGACGGCGAGCTGCGCCTGGGTCTCGCAGCACGCACCCGGGAACCCGGCGGCGCTCAAGGAGTTCCGGCGCCGGATCGCCTCACTGCGGGAGAAGGACGCGACGGTGCGGTGGTATCCGTTCTGAGGCCGCGAGCGAGGTAGGGCGTCCGTGCCACGGCCGGCAGCGGCGTAAGGCAGCCGCGCCCCGCGGCCCCGGGCCGTACGAAGGCAGACCGGGGCGCGCCTCGGACCGGCGGCCGCGCCGGCGCGCTACCGGGCCGGGCCGGCCTGGTACGGAATCAGCGGCCAGGCCGGTTCGACTATCGCCCGGGGATCGCCGGAGCGCCGCAAGTACGCCTGGAACGAGGCGGCCTGCTCGGCGGCGGCCTGCTCCTGGAGGGCGTGCAGAGCGCGGGGCGAGGGGAGGGCGACGGCCGGGTACTTCTCCCCGATGCGGCGGGCGACACCGGCGGCGGCCGCCGCGTCCGCGCCCGCTTCGTGTGCGTCCTCCAACCGGACACCGTAGTGGCCGCACAGCGCCTGCAGCGCGCGCTTGCCCTTGCGGTAGCGGTCCACGTGCTTGTCGAGGACGAGTGGGTCGATGACCGGCGCGGGGGCCCGGCCCAGCCGGTCGGTCAGGGTCCGCAGGCCGTGGCGCCGGCATTCGCGGTCCAGGAGGGAGAGGTCGTAGCGGGCGTTCATCACCACCAGGGGGATCTCCGCGCGCAGAGCCTCGGCCAGCGCCTCGGTGATCTCCTCTATGGCCGCTGCCGGCGACTGCCCGTGTTCTTGGACATATGCGGTCGAAATGCCATGTATGGCCGCGGCTTCATCGGGAATCGGCACGCCCGGATCCAGCAGCCAGGTCCGCTTCGCGGCCGCCCGGCCGTCCCCCTCCAGCCGGAGCAGGGCGGCGGTGACGATGCGGTCCTGCTCCACGTCCGTGCCCGTCGTCTCCAGGTCGAAGCCGACCAGCAGCTCCTGATGCCAGCTCATGCCGAAACCTCGCTTCGCTCGACCTCGCACTCGCGCGGCGCGCACCCGCGTTCCCCGCGCTCGCTGCCCTCGCTCATGCGGCCTCCTTCGGTGGTACTTCCCCCGTTGCTCGCCCACTCTCCCACGCACCACTGACAATCCACCGGCCACCCGTCGCGGCACGGGCGCCCCCGTCGCGCGGCCCCCCTAGGCTGACCGCCATGGACCTACGGCTGGCAGGACACGGGGCGCTGGTGACGGGCAGCAGTTCGGGGATCGGCGCGACCATCGCCGAGACGCTGGCGGACGAGGGCTGCGAGGTGCTCGTCCACGGGCGGAACGCCGGGGCCGCGGCGGCCGTCGCCGAGCGGATCGCGCGCCGCGGGGTACGGGCCGAGGTGGTGCTCGGCGACCTGACCGAACCCGGCGTCGCCGAACAGGTCGCCCTCACCGCACGCGACTTCGGGGCGCACATCCTGGTCAACAACGCCGGTCCGTTCACCGAGCACGACTGGGAGAGCTCCCGGCCCGCCGACTGGCGCGCCGCCTTCGAGGGCAATGTGCTGCCGACGGTGCGGGTCAGCCAGACGCTGCTGCCCTCGCTGCGCGCGCACGGCTGGGGCCGGGTGATCACCATCGGCAGCCGGGCCGTACGCACACCGCTGCCCAACATGGTGACGTACTCGGCGGCCAAGGCGGCCGTGGTGAACATGACCACGAGCCTGGCCAGGCACCTCGCGGGGAGCGGGGTGACCGCGAACTGCGTGAGCCCGGGAGTGATCGTCACCCCGTCGATGTACCGCATGTGGCAGGAACGGACCGCGACGGGCGACGGGGGCGGCAGCGGGTCGGACGCGGCGGGCGAACTGGGCGAGCCGGACGAGGCGGACATCGTCGCGCAGTACGCGCCGAATCCGGCCGGGCGTCTGGGGCGCCCGGAGGACATCGCGTCCGCGGTCGCCTATCTGGCGAGCCCGCGCGCCGATTACGTCAACGGAATCGAGCTGCGGGTCGACGGGGGCATCACGGGGACGCCGTAGGGCGCCACCGTCCCCTCACTCACCTCCGCCGGCGTGCTCACCTCCGCCACCAGCACGTCCGGGGCCGTCTCCGCGCCGCTCGCGTACGCCGCCGCGAAGGCCTCCGTGCCCAGGCCCCGGCGCGCCGCGGCCGTGGCGCGCGCGACGTCACCGCGCTCCGCGACGGGCTGCGGCGCCCCGGCCGCAGCGCGCAGCGCGCCGGCGCCGCCCAACAGCCGGGCCGCGGAGGCGAAGCGGCCGCCCAGCGCCTGGGCGCCGGCCAGGCCTTCCAGTGCCAGCGCGACGGCACGGGGATCGGCGGTGGCGCGGGCCGCCGCGAAGCCGTCCAGATGGCGGCGGCGGGCGGCCGGCGCATCGCCCCGCAGCTCGGCCACGAAGCCCAGCTCGGCCAGGACGAACGCGGTACCGGGGTCGCCGTCCCGGCCGCGGCACCACGTCAGCCAGGGCAGCAGATGCGCCTCGGCGTCGTCGAGGCGGCCCTCCCTCCTGGCGCCCAGCGCGAGTCCGGTCTCGGCGAACATCTCGCCGCGCCGGTGCGAGTGTTCGGCGGCCAGCCGCAGGCCCCGCTCGTGGAAGTCCCGGGCACCGGCCACCTCGCCGGTCAGCAGCGCGATCCGGCCCAGGCCGGAGAGCTGGTACGAGGCCTGGATCCCCAGGCCGAGCTCCTCGGCGATCCGTAGCCCGTCCTGATGGAGCCCGGCCGCCCGGGCGTAGTCGCCGGTGATCTCCGCGATCGCGCCGAGCGCGTCGGCCGCCTGCAACTGACCCCAGCGGTCGCCCAGTTCGCCGAAGAGCGCGGCGCTCTCCTCGGCGTCGCGGCGGCGCGCGGCCAGTTCCTTGCCGCCCGCCAGCCGGGCGCGGCTGCTCAGCGCCGCGGCGGTGCCCCAGCGGTCGCCCAGCGTCCGGAAGGCGGCCAGCGCTTCCGACACCCGACGCGCCGCCACCGCGCTGTCGCCGAGGCCCACCTGCGCGTACCCCAGGAACCACTGCGCCCAGGCCCGGTCCCGCGGCTCCTCGTGCTCCTCGTACCGCCGCAGTACGGCGGCCGCCCGCCCCACGGGGTCGGCGTCGCCGCCCGCCAGCGACGCCATCCCGACCTGCCAGGCGGCCGCCCGCAGCCGGCGCCCCGCCAAGGCCGCGGTGCCGTCCCCCTCGGGGGCCGCACCGGGCGGCGCGGGGACCGCGAGCGCGGCCTCCAGGGAGCGGCCCGCCTCCGCGAGCCGGCCGCGCAGGAACCAGTACCAGGCCAGCGCGTCGACCAGGCGCAGCGCACGGTCCGCCGCGCCTGCGCGGACCCAACCGTCCAGCGCCGCCCGCAGATTCGCGGCCTCCTGGTCGAGCCGCTCCAGCCACTGCCGCTGGTCCGCCCCGTACAGCAACGGCGCGGCGTGCTCGGCCAGTTCGGTGTAGTAGCCGTGGTGGCGGCGGCGCACCGCGGTCAGCTCGCCGGCCTCCCGCAGGCGTTCGAGGCAGTACGCCCCCACCGTCTCCAGCAGGCGGTAGCGCACTCCGTACGGCGTGGGGGCCACCGCCACCAGGGAGCGGTCCACAAGACGGACCAGCAGATCCAGTACCTCGTCCGGCCGTATGCCGTCGCCCGCGCAGACCGTCTCGGCGGCCTCCAGGGTGCAGCCGTCGGCGTGTACGGCCAGTCTGCGCAGCACGGTGCGTTCGGGGAGGGGCAGCAGCTCCCAGCTCCAGTCGATCATCGCGCGCAGGGTCTGCTGCCGGGCCGGCGCACCGCGTCGGCCGGCCGCCGGCAGCCGGAACCGGTCGTCCAGCCGGGCGCTCAACTCCCGTACGCCCAGCGCGCGTACGCGGGTGGCCGCCAGCTCCAGGGCGAGCGGGATGCCGTCCAGGCGGCGGCAGATCTCCGCGACGACGGGGGTGGTGTCCGCGTCCAGCGCGAAGTCGGGGTCGGCGGCGCCGGCGCGGGCGGCGAACAGCGCGCGGGCGCCGGCCGGCTCCAGCGGCGGTACGGTCCACACCACCTCGCCCGCCAGGCCCAGCGGTTCCCGGCCGGTCACCAGTGCCCGGAGCTCCGGCGCGGCGGCCAGGAGTGCGGCGGTGACCTCGGCGGCCGCCTCGACGACGTGCTCGCAGTTGTCCAGGACGAGCAGCAGGCGCTTGCCCCGTACCGCGCCGACGAGCCGCTCCGCCACCGGGCCGGCCGCGGCGCCCTCCCGGATACCGAGCACGGCGAGTACGGCCTCGGCCACCTCGGCGGCGGTGCACTTGGCCGCACGCGCACCCGCGGCGTCGTCCGGGCGGCTCAGCGCGGCCAGCTCCACGAGCCAGACGCCGTCCGGGAAGGCGTCGGCCGACCGGCCGGCGGTCTCCAAAGCGAGCCGTGTCTTGCCCACGCCACCGGGGCCGGTGAGCGTCACCAGGCGGGTGGCCGCGAGGAGCCGGCCGACCCGGTGTACGGCGTCCTGGCGACCGAGGAGTTCGGTGAGGGGGGTGGGAAGATTGGTGCGCGGGCGCGCGGCGGGGCCGGCGGCCGCCTCCGCGGCTGCCCCGGCGGCCCCGGGGTGCCCGGCACCCGCGCCGCTCGCCCCCCAGGGCTCCTGCCGCAGAATCGCCTGATGGACCGCGGTCAGCTCGGGACCGGGGTCCACCCCCAGCTCCTCGGCGAGTTGCGCACGTACGGCGCCGTACGCGGCCAGCGCCTCGCTCTGCCGTCCGGCCCGGTACAGGGCGGTCAGCTGCAGCCCACGCAGCCGTTCCCGGAGCGGGTGCCGGGCCGCCAGGGCGGTCAGCTCGTCGGTCAGGGCGGCGTGCTCGCCCAGCTCCAGGCGTGCCGCGGCCCGCTCCTCCAGGGCGGTCAGCCGCTGCTCCTCCAGGCTCTCGGCCACCGGGCGCACCAGGTCGTCGTCGGCGAATCCGGCGAAGGCCGGGCCCTGCCACAGCGCCAGGGCCTCACCGAGCAGGCCGGCCCGCTCCCGTGCGGTGGCGGCCGCGCGGGCGCGGCCCGTCAAGGCGGTGAAGCGGTCTGCGTCCAGGGCGTCGGCCGGGATGTCCAGCCGGTAGCCGGGCGGGGCCGCGGTCAGCAGTTTCCGGGCGCCGGGCTCCGCGGTGTCCAGGGCACGGCGCAGCTGCGAGACCTTGCTCTGGAGGGAGGCGGTCGGGTTCGCGGGCGGCCGCCGGCCCCAGAGGTGGTCGATGAGCCGGGTCGCGGACACCGGGCGGCCGCGGTGCGCGAGGAGCGCGGCGAGCAACGCCCGTACCTTCTTCTCCGGGACGGGGGCGCGACGGCCGTCGGCGGTCCGCACGTCCAGCGGGGCCAGTACGCGGAATTGCATGCGTCAACCGTACGAGGCGGTCAGGAGACCGGCCGCGAGTCCGCCCAGATGCTCTCGAACTCCTCCCGGTAGGTCTCGAAGAGGCCGTGGTCGCCGTCGCGCCCGTCGCGGGCGTCCTGGCGGACGACCTCGCGGGAGCCGCCGCGCAGCACCAGGACGGGGGACTCCATGCCCCGGCTCTTGCGGAGGTAGGACTGGACGACGGCCAGGCCGTCGGGGCCGTCGCCGTCGACGAGATAGGCGGTGAAGCGCGGGGTCTCGTCGAAGACCTGGATCTCGAAGGCGCCGGGGTCCCGCAGCCGGGCGCGCACCCGCCGCATATGGAGGATGTTCATCTCGATGGAGCGGCTCATCTCGCCCTTCTTCAAGCCGATTTCGCGCTCCCGGCGGCGGACCGCGCTGCTCGCGGGGTTGAGGAAGAGCAGCCGGACCCGGCAGCCGGATTCGGCGAGCCGGACCAGGCGTCGGCCGGAGTAGTTCTGGACGAGGAGGTTCAGCCCTATGCCGACGGCGTCGAGGCGGCGGGCGCCGCCGAAGAGGTCCTCGGCGGGCAGCTGCCGCTGGAGGCGGACCCGGTCGGGGTGCACGCCGATGACATCGGCGTAGCGGTCGCCGACCAGGTCCTCCACCGCGTCGATCGGCAGCCGGCCGGAGATCCGGGTGCCGGCGCCGGAGCCGAGGATGTCCAGGAGCCGGGCGGAGGCGCGCTCGGCCTGGGCGAGGACGGTCTGCGACAGGGCGCGGTTGCGGGAGACGATGTTGCGGGCGACCTCCAGCTCGTCGAGGGCCAGCTCGACCTCGCGGCGGTCGTCGAAGTACGGCTCGAAGCAGGGCCAGTGCTGGACCATCAGTTCGCGGAGTTGCGGCAGCGTCAGAAAGCTGACGATGTTGTCGTCGGCGGGGTCGAGGAGGTAGCCCTTGCGGCGGCTGACCTCGCGGACGGCGACCGCGCGCTGCACCCACTCCTGACCGGCGGGGCCGGCCGCGGCGACGACCCATTCGTCGCCGTGCACCGGTTCGTAGATGGGCCGCAGGACCGCCGCGACCACGGCCCGCAGCCGCTGCTCGACGAGATTCAGCCAGATGTAGGCACGACCGGCCCGGCGGGCCCGGGTACGCACCTCGCTCCAGGCGTCGGCGCCCCAGTCCAGCTCCGCCCCGATCTCCAGCGGCCGTGCCAGGGACACCGCGCCGGGCGGTGCGTCGACGGAGCCGCCTTCTTGAGCCTCGTGACTCTCGTCACCAGGGGGCAACTCCAGCCCGCCGCTCACCTGCCACCGCCTCCCGAACCCCCGTGCCAACGATCAAGGCAGACTACTGCGGTGCGGGAGACGGTGCAGCAGGATGGGTCGAGTCGGCTGTCAACTCCCCTTATTCATAGTGCCCGTTGTGACCGGACAGCGCGGGCGGAGTGAGCGGATTCATAGCGGTGACGTCGCGCGGAGCCAGCTGGAAGCCCTGCCAGTGGACGGGCATCGGCTCCTGGTCCTCATCTCTGGCGACATGATGGAACCCGATGTTGACCCACGCGATGGGGTGTTTCAGCGGCTGGCCGTTGACCCAGCCGTCGACACTCCTGCCGCCGCGGGCACCGCAGTTGGCCAGGTTGTTGCTGGCGAACTGCTCACATTTTTTGTAGTCGGTGAAATAGATGTCGTGCGTGGTGTAGCTGCGGCCGGTGTACTTGCTGGTGTGCCCCGGCACGATCTCGTACGAGCGCGGGTGGCCGTCCTTGTTCTTGCCGGTGGCGCTCACCACCCGCCACCAGCGCATCGGGCCGGCGTCCCCGGCCATTTCCTTGGTGACGGGGGTGCGGGTGGTGCGGATGGTGGGAGTGCGGCCGCCGGGGCGGGTGGTGGTGGCGGAGTCGAACTGCTCGACCTTGTTGCCGGAGGAGCCGTCCAGACCGAAGTTCAGCCGCCAGAAGACATTGTGGCTGTGGCTGGTGGCGTAGTCCTTGGCGCCCTTGCCGAGGGGCATACCGCGGCCGTCGCCGGCGTCGTAGTCGCCCGGTGAGACGGTGCCGGTGGCGCCGACCTGCATGGTCATGGCGCCGTCGCCGGAGAACCGCCATTCGGTGATGTACTCGTACCAGCCGACCTTGTTGACGGTGTAGAGCAGCAGGTCGTTGCCCTGGAGCTGGTAGGTCTTGGTGTTCTCGCCGGGGTAGGCGCCCAGCCGGTAGGCGTGGCCGCGGGCCCGGGTGGTGGCGCACAGGCCGCCGACCTCGGGGTGCGCGGGGTCCCAGGCGCCGGGCACCTTGACGGTCTTGATGGTGCCGCCGGGGCATTCGGCGGGGGCGAGCTTCTGCAGGCCCTGGGCAAAGCCCTGGCCGGTGAGGTCGTCGTACTCGTTCGTGCCGTCGTCGTAGGGGACGTGGATCTGGGCGAGCTTGGCGGTGGTGAGCACCTTGATCGGGGCGGGTTCGCCCTTGGGCTGGTAGGAGATGTCGTCCAGGACCAGGCCGGCGTTGCCCTCGTAGTGCCAGCACATCCGCCAGACCGTGCCGCCGTCGAGCGCCTGGGTGATGCGGTAGGCGGCGCTGCACTGGGGCGCGGGGGCGGGCGCGGCGGCGGGGGTCTCGGGGGCGGCCTGGGCGGCCGGGCCGGTCAGCAGGGCGGTCGCGGCGAGCAGCGGGGCCGCGGCGAGGGCGGCGGCGCGCCGGTACGGGCGGTGGGTCGGGGTGCCGGTGGTGCGTCTTTGGCGCATGGTGGCGGCTCCATTGCGAAGGAGTGGAGGTCGATGGCGGGCCCGCTCGGCGCGGTCAGCCCAGGCGGGCGACGGTGCGGGCGCTGAGGTCGATGACGAAGCGGCGGGTGTCGATCCACTGACCGTTTTTGATCTTGGTGAAGAGGCGGACGCAGCGGTGCTCCCCGCAGGCGGCGAGGGCACCGGGCGCCTCGCCCTCCGCGCGCCCCCGGTAGACGAAGCCGGTCACGGCGAGCGGATCGGGGCCGGTGAGGTCGCGCCCGGTGGCGTCGCGGTAGTCCTGCCGCAGACCGGAGCCGAGCGGGGCGGCGATCAGCAGCCGCGCCGCCTGGACAGCCTCGTCGTGGCTGGGCGGCGGCTGGACGCCGTGCTGGGTGTCGGTCGACTCCACCTTCGAGGTGGTGAGGTTGACGGTCTTGGTGATGTAGCGGTCGCCGGCGTAGTCGTAGTACGAGACGTTCGCCCGGCGCGGCGGGTCGGCGAGCCCCACCTCCGACGGGCCGAGTTCGGCCAGGTCGGTGGTGAGCGGCTCGGGCCCCGGCTTGCCGGTGACGTCCTTGGCGACGCCGCGCACGGGGCGCGGCAACGCCAGTTCCCGGGCGCGGCGGAGTTCGTCGTCGGTGAGCGGGTCGCGGCCCTGGCCGCGCTCCCCCTGGGCGCGGACCTGCTCGACGACACCGGGCGGCGGCTGCCCCGGGTCGCGCCCCGGTGCGGCCGTCCCGGCCGCGGCGGGCCGGGCGCTGCTTCCGTCGTCGGCGCCGGCGGGCAGGGTGACCGCCACCATGACGGCGGTGCCTGTCAGTGCGATGGCGGCGGTCGCGACGACCTTGCCGAGGTGGCGGTGCATCAGTTGGTGCACGGTTCCCCCCTGCTGTCACATTCCGTGACACACATCTCGGATTCCCCCGTCAGTCCTCCAGTAGGACGTCCAATAGGACGAACCGACATCGCGACAGGTTGCCCACCATTCAGCCGAGATCCCAGGAAAAGACCGCCGTGTACGACAAGTTGCGACAGATTGCGGAAGATTTTGCTTCGGTCCGCGGACGTGTGTCGTGGAGTCGCCGCAGCGCCCGACGAGAAAGTGGAAGAGTCTACGCATGCAGGTCTGGCCGGGACAGATGTATCCACTGGGTGCCACCTTTGACGGGGCGGGCACCAACTTCGCGGTGTTCTCCGAAGCCGCGAAGCGCATCGAGCTGTGTCTGCTGCACGACGACGGCTCGGAGACCGCCGTCGAGCTGCGCGAGAGCGACGCCTTCGTGCGGCACGCGTACCTTCCGGGGGTGATGCCGGGGCAGCGCTACGGCTTCCGGGTGCACGGTCCCTACGAGCCGCAGCGGGGGCAGCGCTGCAACTCGGCGAAGTTACTGCTCGACCCGTACGCACGGGCCATGAGCGGCCGGATCGACTGGGACGAGGCGGTCTACGGCTACCACTTCGGGCGCCCCGAGGTGCGCAACGACCTGGACTCGGCGCCGCACACCATGGCGTCGGTGGTGGTCAATCCGTACTTCGACTGGGGCGACGACCGCCCGCCGCGCACCGCGTACCACGAGACGGTGCTCTACGAGGCCCATGTCAAGGGCCTGACGATGCTCCACCCGGAGCTGCCCGCGGAGCTGCGCGGCACCTACGCGGCGCTGGCGCACCCGGCGATCATCGACCATCTGACGGAGCTGGGGGTGACCGCCCTGGAGCTGATGCCGGTGCATCAGTTCGTCCAGGACCACCGGCTGGTGGACGCGGGCCTGACGAACTACTGGGGCTACAACACCATCGGCTTCTTCGCCCCGCACAACGCCTACGCGTCCTGGGGCGACCGCGGGCAGCAGGTGCTGGAGTTCAAGACCGCGGTACGGGCGCTGCACCAGGCCGGCATCGAGGTGATCCTCGACGTGGTCTACAACCACACCGCCGAGGGCAGCCATCTCGGCCCGACCCTGTCGTTCCGGGGGCTGGACAACGCCTCCTACTACCGGCTGTCGGACGACCGGCAGTACTACATGGACACCACCGGCACCGGGAACTCGCTGCTGATGCGCAGCCCCCACGTGCTCCAGCTGGTGATGGACTCGCTGCGCTACTGGGTGCAGGAGATGCGGGTGGACGGCTTCCGCTTCGATCTGGCGGCGACGCTGGCCCGGCAGTTCCACGAGGTCGACCGGCTGTCGTCGTTCTTCGACCTGGTGCACCAGGACCCGGTCGTCAGCCAGGTGAAGCTGATCGCGGAGCCGTGGGACGTCGGCGAGGGCGGCTATCAGGTGGGCAACTTCCCGCCGCTGTGGACCGAGTGGAACGGCAAGTACCGCGACACCGTACGGGATCTGTGGCGGGGCGAACCGCGCACGCTGGCGGAGTTCGGGTCCCGGCTGACGGGGTCGTCGGACCTCTATCAGGAGGACGGGCGGCGGCCGCTGGCCTCGGTGAACTTCGTGACCTGCCACGACGGCTTCACGCTGCGCGACCTGGTCTCGTACAACGACAAGCACAACGAGGCCAACGGCGAGGACAACCGCGACGGCGAGCGCTACAACCGGTCCTGGAACTGCGGCGCCGAGGGGCCGACCGACGATCCCTCGGTGCGGCGGCTGCGGTCCCGGCAGATGCGGAACTTCCTCGCCACGCTGATGCTGTCGCAGGGTGTGCCGATGCTCAGCCACGGCGACGAGTTCGGGCGCAGCCAGCAGGGCAACAACAACGCCTACTGCCAGGACAACGAGCTGTCGTGGGTGCACTGGCCGCAGGACGTGCCGGGGGCGGGCACCGAGCCGCGGGCGGCCGACGGCCCGGACGGGGCGGATGCGACGGATGAGGGGGCCGGGCCGCAGCAGGCACCGGAGGCGGACGAGGAGCAGCGGGCGCTGCTGGCGTTCGTCCGGCAGATGGTGTGGCTGCGGCGCGACCACCCGGTCTTCAGGCGCCGGCGGTTCTTCCAGGGCCACCCCATGGAGGGCACCCACGACGAGCTGTCGGACATCGCGTGGTTCACGGCCGACGGCGGGGAGATGGGGCCGCGCGACTGGCAGTCGGTGCACGCCAAGTCGCTGACCGTCTTCCTCAACGGCAGCTCGATCTCCGAGCCGGGTCCGCGCGGTGAGCCGATCACCGACGACTCGTTCCTGCTGATGTTCAACGCCCACGACCAGGAGAAGGAGTTCGTGATCCCCGAGCACCTCGGCCGGCAGTGGCAGGTCGTGGTGGACACCGACCGGCCGGAGGCGGTGGCCGACGGCGCCGGCGCCAAGGTCAAGGCCGGCGACCGGCTGACGCTGACCGACCGGAGCCTGCTGGTGCTGCAGCGGCCGGCGTAGGCGTTCGGGTGACGCCGATGCCGGAAGGAGATGACAGATCGGGCCCTGGGCGGGGTACGGGTGTTCCCATGACGCAGCCATCGAGTCCGTCGCCGACCGCCACCTACCGGCTGCAGCTCCAGCCGGACTTCCCGTTCGCCGCCGCCGAGCGGGCCGTCCCCCATCTGGCCGCGCTGGGCGTCTCCCATCTGCATCTCTCTCCGGTGCTGGAGTCGGTGCCGGGGTCCACGCACGGCTATGACGTGGTCGACCACTCGGCGGTACGGGCCGAGCTGGGCGGTGAGCGGGGACTGCGGGCGCTGGCGGCGACGGCCCGTGCGCACGGGCTCGGGCTGGTCGTCGACATCGTGCCGAACCATATGGCCGTGCCGGAGCCGATGGCGCTCAACGGCCCGCTGTGGGAGGTGCTGCGCGACGGGCCGGAGTCCCCGTGTGCGCGGTGGTTCGACATCGACTGGGACGGCGGGCACGGCGGGCGCCTGCTGCTGCCGGTGCTCCACGGGCCGCTCGGCGACGAGGCGCGGCACCTCCGCGTCGACGCCGCGGAGGGGGTGCTGCGCTATCACGCGCACACCTTCCCGCTGCGCCCCGGTACCGAGGACCTGCCGCTGGAGCGCCTCCTGCCGGCGCAGTGGTACCGCCTCGCCTGGTGGCGGCTGGCCCGCACCGAGCTCAACTACCGCCGCTTCTTCACCATTTCGGAGCTGATCGGGGTGCGCGTGGAGGACCCCGAGGTCTTCGCGGCCACGCACGACACGGCGCTGCGGCTGGTCCGTGACGGCGTCATCGACGGGCTGCGGATCGACCACCCGGACGGCCTGGTGGACCCCGCCGGCTATCTGGCCCGGCTGCACGAGGCGACCGGTGGCCGCTGGACCGTCGTCGAGAAGATCCTCACCGGCGACGAGCGGCTGCCCGCGAGCTGGGCCTGCGCCGGCACGACGGGCTATGACGCGCTGCGGCACATCGACGGGCTCTTCGTCTGCCCGCAGGGCTCCGGGCGGCTCTTCTCCCACTACCGGGACTTCGTCACCCCGCTGGCCGACGAGGGGGGTGACTGGGAGGAGACGGTGCGCCGGGCCGCGTACGAGGTCGTCACCCACGATCTGGCCGCGGAGGTCGAGCGGCTGGTGCGGACCGCGGCACGGATCAGTGCGCGCGACCCGCGGCCCGGTGACCACGCGCCCTGGGCGCTGCGGCAGGCGATCCGGGAACTGCTGGTGCGGCTGCCGGTCTACCGGCCGTACGCCGCCGACGCGACGCGGGCGGTGACGGACGCGGCGATGCTGGGGCGGGCGGCGGTGCGGGCGCGCGGCGCGTTCCGGGTGCCCGAGGAGGCGCGGGCGGTGGACCTGGTCCACGATCTGGCGCTGGGCCGGTGGACGGACGAGGCGGCGGGGGGCGACGGGTCGCAGGAGCCCGCTCCCGAGCGGCACGAAGCGGACCGCGCCGACTTCGCCGCCCGCTTCGCCCAGACCGCTTCCGCGCTGCGCGCCAAGTCCGTCGAGGACACCGCCTTCTACCGCTATCCGGTGCTGCTGTCGGCCTGCGAGGTCGGCGGCGACCCCGGGGAGCCCGCGCGGAGCCCTGCGGCCTTCCACGCCTACTGTGCCCGGATCCAGCGGGACTGGCCGGCGACGGCCACGGTGCTCTCCACGCACGACACCAAGCGCAGCGCCGATGTGCGGGCGCGGATCGCGGTGCTGTCGGAGTGCCCGGACCGGTGGCGCGACGCGCTCGGCGCGATGGGTGAGGCGGCGGTGTGCGGGGCCGCGGGCGGCTCGATGGACGGCGCGGGCCCGGCGGACCCGATGGTGTCCTGGCTCGCCTGGCAGACCGCGTTCGGCCTGGGCGCGCCCGCCGGGGAGTCCGCGGCGACGGGGGCACCCCCCGAGCTACCGCTGGGGGCACCCCCAGCCGGCGACAGCTGGGGGAGGGTCGCGGCCGCGGTCCTGAAGTCCGTACGGGAGGCCGGGCTGCGCACCTCGTGGACCGAGCCGAACGCGGACTACGAGGAGGCGGTGGCGGAGTTCGTCCTGGGCGGGCCGGGCGGTCCCCCGGCCGCCCCGCTCGCCGCGCTGGGCGAGGAGCTGGCCCCGTTCATCCGCGCCAACGTGCTGGGGGCGACGCTGCTGCACCTGACCATGCCCGGCGTCCCCGACCTCTATCAGGGCACCGAACTCGGCTATGCCGCGCTGGTCGACCCGGACAACCGGCGGCCCGCCCGGTTCCGTCCGGAGCTGCTCGCCGAGCTGGACGGCGGGGCCGCGCCGCGCGATCTGTCCGGCGAGAAGCTGCGGCTGACGGCCGCGGCGCTGCGGCTGCGGCGCGAGCACCCCCGGTGGTTCGGCGCCGCCGCGGCGTACGAGCCGGTGGAGGCCGAGGGGCCGGCCGCCGAGCACTGTGTGGCGTTCTGCCGTGGCGGGCGGGTACTGACGGTGGTGACCCGGCTGTCGCTGCGGCTGGTGGAGACCGGCGGCTGGTGGGACACCGGGCTCCGGCTGCCCTCCGGGGGGACGTGGCGCGAGCTCCTGAGCGGGCGGGAGCTGCCGGGCGGCGCGGTGGTGGGGCTGAGCGAGCTGCTGGAGGAGTCGCCGGTGGCGCTGCTCGTCCGTGAGTGACGCCCCGTCAGCCGCCGTGCGGGCCGGGGCGGCCGGACCGGCGGCCGTCGTCCCCGGCCCCGTCGGCGGCCCGCAGCAGCTCGGTGAACTCCGCAGCGGCGCCGGTCAGTTCGACGCGTGAGAAGACCGTGATCTCACGCTGCCACAGCGGATCGGTGGGCACCGACGTGCAGTCCAGGCCGCGCAGTTCATGGGCCGCGGTCAGCAGTACACCGACGCCCGCCGATGCCATCCGCACGGCGGTCGAGCTGTGCTGGGTGCGGACGGCGGTACGCGGTGTGAAGCCCACCCGCTCGCACTCCAGGTCCAGCCAGCGCCGGCCCTCGACCATCGGCTCCAGGCTGCACCGCACCCAGGGCCGGTCGGCCAGCTCGGCCAGCCGCACCGACTCGCGGGCGGCGAGCGGATCGCCGTGCGGCACCACCAGCACCATCCGCTCCCGCCCCACGACGGTGACCGGCCCCTGCCAGTCCTTGGGGCCCGGCCCGAGCGCCATGTCGGCGACACCGCGCGCCATGTGCTCCTCCAGCTCCTCGGTGGTGGCGTACTCGTGGAGCACCAGGCGCACACCGGGGTGCTCGCGGGTCCAGCGTGCGCAGACCTCCGGCAGCACCCCGATCGCCTGCGCGTGCACCGTCGCGATATGCAGCTCGCCGCTCTGCGCACCGCCGGCGGCCAGCGCGGCGCGGCGGGCCTGCCGGGCGCTGCGGACGGCGAGTTCGGCGTGCGGGAAGTAGGCCCGGCCCATCGCCGTCAGCCGCACCCCGCGGGGCATCCGCTCCAGCAGCGGGCCGCCGACCTCCCGCTCCAGCGCCTTGATCTGGTGCGAGAGCGCGGACTGGGTGACGTGCAGCGCCTCGGCGGCGCGGGTGAAGGACTCCTCCTCGATGACCGCCACCAGATACTCCATCTGCCGCAGGCTCATCGTCCCGCCCCTCCCCGCCGCATGCCCGGCCGCCCATGACGATCCTTCATCACCACCATAGAAACATTGCCTTGGACTCATCGCCGCAGGTGGGCGGAGCCTGAACACATGCCTGATCACATGAGTGAGACAGACTCGAACACCACAGACGTCATCGTCATCGGCGGCGGCACGGGCGGCTACAGCACCGCCCTGCGCGCCGCGTCCCTGGGCCTGCGGGTGGTCCTGGCCGAGCGCGACCTGATCGGCGGCACCTGCCTGCACCGCGGCTGTATCCCCAGCAAGGCCATGCTGCACGCCGCCGAGCTGGTGGACGGCATCGCCGAGGCCCGCGAGCGGTGGGGCGTCAAGGCCACCGTCGACGCCCTGGACTGGCCGGCGCTGGTGGCCACCCGCGACGACATCGTCGCCCGCAACCACCAAGGCGTGGCGGGGCACCTGTCGACGGCACAGGTCCGGGTCGTCAAGGGCACGGCGCGGCTGACCGGTCCGCGTACGGTCCACATCGAGGGCGCCGGGGACTTCAGCGCCCGGCGCGGCATCGTGCTGGCCACCGGCTCCCGGCCGCGCCTGCTGCCGGGCCTGCAGGCGGACGGACGGCGGATCGTCACCAGCGACGACGCCCTGTTCGCGGCCGAGCTCCCGGCGTCCGTACTGGTCCTGGGCGGTGGCGCGATCGGCGTCGAGTACGCCTCGTTCCACCGCTCCATGGGCGCCGAGGTCACCCTCGTCGAGGCGGCGCAACGGCTGCTCCCGCTGGAGGACGAGGACGTCGGCCGCCACCTGGCGCGCGGCCTGAAGAAGCGCGGCATCACCGTCCGTACGGGTGCCACCCTCACCGGCACCGAGCTGCTGCCGGACGGGGTCCGGGCCACCGTGACCACCGCCGGCGGCGAGGAGCTGGTGATCGAGGCCGAGCGGCTGCTGGTCGCGGTGGGGCGCGCCCCGGTGAGCGACGGGCTCGGCCTGGAGGCCGCCGGACTGTCCACGGACGCCCGGGGGTTCGTCGTGCCGGCGGACTGGTCGCGGCTGGAGACCGCCGTACCGGGCATCCACGTGGTCGGGGATCTGCTGCCGCCGCCGTCGCTGGGGCTGGCCCATGCCTCCTTCGAGGAGGGCCTGCTGGTGGCCGAGACACTGGCGGGCGTCCCCACGCGGCCGGTGGACTACGCGACCGTCCCGCGGGTGACGTACTCCTCGCCGCAGACCGCGTCGGTCGGTCTGACCGAGGCCGAGGCGCGCGCCCGGGGCCTGGAGGTCAAGGTCAACTCGATGCCGCTCGCCGCCACCGCCAAGGGCATGGTGCACGGTCAGGGCGGCATGGTGAAGGTGATCGCGGCGGCCGACGGTGCGGGCGGCGAGGCCACCGGTGTGGTGCTCGGCGTGCATCTCGTCGGGCCGCACGTCTCGGAGATGATCTCGGAGAGCCAGCTGATCGTGGCCTGGGACGCCGAACCCTCCGACGTCGCCCAGCACGTCCACGCGCACCCGACCCTGTCGGAGGCGGTCGGCGAGGCCTTCCTGACGCTGGCGGGCCGCGGTCTGCACCAGCACTGAGCGGACGGGGCGCCCCCGCGGACGGACGATCAATTCGGTTGCGCGGGGGCGCGCCGCTGGCCAGCATGGCCCGGTCAGCACGCCCCTCCCTTAAGCAGGAGCACGGAAATGCGCGGATTCCTCGGAACGACCCCTCGCCCCGTCCGGACGACCGTTCTTGAGGAATCCACCTTCCATGCTTGTCTCGCACACCCTGAACATCGGGATTCTCGCCCACGTCGACGCAGGTAAGACCAGCCTCACCGAGCGGCTGCTGTTCGACACCGGCGCCATCGACCGGCTCGGCAGCGTCGACGCCGGCAGCACCCGTACGGACACCGGCGAGCTGGAGCGGCAGCGCGGCATCACCATCCGCTCGGCCGTCGCCTCCTTCACCGTCGGCGAGGTCCAGATCAACCTCATCGACACCCCCGGGCACTCCGACTTCATCGCGGAGGTCGAGCGCGCCCTGGGGGTCCTCGACGGCGCCGTGCTGCTGCTGTCCGCGGTGGAGGGCGTCCAGGCCCGGACCCGGGTGCTGATGCGGACACTGCGGCGGCTGCGGCTGCCCACCCTGCTCTTCGTCAACAAGATCGACCGGGTCGGCGCCCGGGGCGAGGCGCTGCTCGCGGACATCCGCCGCCTGCTGACGCCGGTCGCCGTCCCCATGACGTCGGTGTCCGGCCTCGGCACGCCACGGGCGCGCTCGGTGCCGTACGCGCTCAAGGACCCGGCCGCCCGCGACCGGATCGCCGAGGCGGTGGCCGAGGCGGACGAGTCCGTGCTGGCCCAGCTGGTCGAGGGCCCGCCGCCCACCGCGGACGAGCTGCGCGCCGCCCTCGCCGCGCGCACCGCCGACGGTTCGCTGCACCCGGTGTACTTCGGTTCGGCGCTCGGCGGCCAGGGCGTCGGGGCGCTCATCGACGGCATGGTCCGGCTGATCCCACCGGCCCCGGTGGTCGCGGGCACCGAACCCCGCGGCACGGTCTTCGCCGTCCACCAGTCACCACGGGGCGAGCGCACGGCCCATATCCGGCTCTACGAGGGCGAGTTGCGGCCCCGGCAGCGGATCGAACTGCACCGTCCGGGCGCACCGGACGGCGCGAGCGGCCCGCTGACCGGCCGGATCACCGCACTCGACGTCATCGGGCGGCCGCCCGGCGACGACGGGCCGCTGACCCCGGGCAACATCGCGGTGCTCCGCGGACTGCCCGGCATCCGGACCGGCGACCGCCTCGGCCCGCCCACCGGCGCTCCCGCCGAGGCCGGTCTCTTCCCCTCCCCCACCCTCGAAACCCTCGTCCGGGCCGGCGATCCGGCACGCGCCGCCGCGTTGCGCGCCGCGCTGCTGGCACTCGCCGACCAGGACCCGCTGCTGCAGGTCCGCCCCGCGCCCGACGGCGCCACCTCGGTGCTGCTGCACGGCGAGGTGCAGAAGGAGATCATCGCGGCCACCCTGCGTCAGGAGTACGGCATCGAGGCCGCGTTCGCACCGAGCCGGGTGGTGTGCGTGGAGCGGCCGTGCGGCGTCGGCGAGGCGCTCCACGAGATCGCCCGGCGCGGCCACACCGGGCCCTGGGCCACGGTCGGACTGCGCGTCGAACCGGGCGCCCGCGGCTCCGGCCCGGTCTTCGCCTACGAGACCGAACTGGGGGCGCTTCCGCACGGCTTCCACCAGGCCGTCGAGGAGACCGTACTGGCGACCCTGCGGCGGGGCCCGCGCGGTCTGGCGGTGACGGACTGCCGGGCGGTGCTGACCCGCTCCGGCTTCATCGGCCCGGTCAGCACGGCCGGGCACTTCCGCGCGGTCACGCCCGGCGTGCTGCTGCGCGCCCTGGAGCTGGCCGGCACCCGGGTGTACGAGCCGTACCACGCCTTCGAGGCCGAGGTCCCGCTCGCCGCGCTCGCGCCCGTGACCGCCCGGCTGGCCGCGCTGGGCGCGGAGCTCGGCGAGACCTCCGGCGGCCGGCGGTCCTGGCTGCTCAGCGGCGCCCTGCCGGCCCGCCATGTCCAGGAGTTCGAGGGGCTGTTGCCGGGGCTGACGCACGGCGAAGGGGTGTGGATGTCGTATCCGTCGGGCGACCGCCCGCTGCGGCAGATGGAGGACGGCGCAGCTGGGTCCTAGGGCCTTTCCGACCCTGACCCATCGGACAGGCCCTAGGTCGTGTCCGCAAAGTCCCGTCGTCCGCCCGTAGGGCGGGGCCTGCGGCGTCTGGTGCGTGCGATCGCAAGGCGGAGGGTCGTCCTCGTAGTGGGTCTACGTGGACGATCCCGACAACGGTGGGGGTCCCCCCGCGCCGTTCAGGCGTGGGGGAGAGGTGCCGTGCCAGGCGTCGCAGGCCAGGCGGGACTTTGCGGACACGACCTAGCGCTCCGTCAGCACGTAGTCCACCCTGCCGAAGGTGATGTGGTCGCCGGGGCCGACGGGGACCTCGCCGACCACCCGGCGGCCGTTGACGCAGGTGCCGTTCGTGGAGCCGAGGTCGCGCAGCAGCCAGCCCTTGCCGGCGCTGCGGAGTTCGGCGTGGGCGCGGGAGACCGTCTCGTGGTTCAGGCGCAGGCCCACCCCCGGGGCCCGCCCTATGAGCAGGGGGAACGGTCCCGGCTCCGGCAGCAGGAGCTTGGGCAGCCGCTCCGTGCGCCAGGCCCTGCGCACCCGTATGTGGAAGGCGGACACCCGGCCGACCATCCGCAGCAGGGTGCCCTGGACCTTGCCGTGGCTCTCCAAGTCGGCGGTGGCCAGGTCGAGTTCGGAGTGCTGTTGGGCGGTGAGGACGAGTTCCAGGCGCCGCAGAAAGGTGTCCTGGGACAGCCGTCCCTGCGCCGCGCCGTCGCGCAGCAGATCGAGGGCGCGTTCCCGGTCGGCATCCGACGGGCGCGCCGGGCGCGCGGGGAACTCGAGCGAAGTCATGCCGTGATTGTCCGACCACCGCGTGCCGCTGTCCAGGCGATGTAGGTGCACGGGGCGGTCGACCCGGTCACGCCGGCCGGCTCCCCGGAACGGCCCAGCGCGATGGCGCATTGTCGGCCCGTAGCGCCCCGCCGGGCTGTCCGGCGGGGCGACGGCATGCTTGGCTCGTGGGGACCGCCGCGATCGAAGGAGGACGGCCGTGCTGTTCGAGGTATGGGCGCCGAGGGCCAGGCAGGTCGTTCTCCAGTGGGCGGGGGACCGGGCCGGTGAACCGCTGGTCGCGATGGAGCGGGACGAGGGCCGCGCGGGCTGGTGGCGCGCCGAGGCACCGGCCCGCGACGGCGACCGCTACGCCTTCCGGCTCGACGGCGGGCCGCCGCGGCCCGATCCGCGCGCCGCGCGGCTGCCGGACGGCCCCGGCGGGCCCGGCGCGGTCGTCGAGCACGACCGGTTCGGCTGGCGGCATCCGTGGTCCGGCCGCCCGCTGCCCGGCGCGGTCCTCTACGAGCTGCACATCGGGACGTACACCCCCGAGGGCACCTTCGACGCCGCGGCCGAGCGGCTGCGGCACCTCGCCGACCTGGGGATCAGCCATGTGTCGCTGATGCCCGTCTGCCCGTTCCCGGGCACCCACGGGTGGGGGTACGACGGGGTCGCGCCCTGGGCGGTGCACGAGCCGTACGGCGGGCCCGACGGGTTCAAGCGGTTCGTGGACGCCGCGCACGGCCTCGGCCTGGGAGTCGTCCTCGACGTGGTGCACAACCACCTCGGCCCGTCGGGCAACCATCTCCCGGAATTCGGGCCGTACTTCACCGAGACCCATCACACGCCGTGGGGAGCGGCGGTCAACCTCGACGCGCCCGGCTCCGACGAGGTGCGCGGCTACCTCGTCGGCAGTGCGCTGGCCTGGCTGCGCGACTACCGGCTCGACGGGCTGCGGCTGGACGCCGTCCACGCGCTGCACGACGACCGGAGCCCGCACTTCCTGGCCAAGCTGTCCGCCGCCGTGGACGGGCTGGCCGGCCGGCTGGGGCGCCCGCTGTTCCTCGTCGCCGAGTCCGACCTCAACGATCCGCGCACCACCGCACCACGGGAGAGCGGCGGCCAGGGCCTGCACGCCCAGTGGAACGACGACTTCCACCACGCCCTGCACACCGCGCTCACCGGCGAATCCCAGGGCTACTACGCCGACTTCGCGCGCGCCCCGCTCGCCGCCCTCGCCAAGACCCTGACCGGCGGCTTCTTCCACGACGGTACGTACTCCAGCTTCCGCGGCCGGGCGCACGGCGCGCCGCTGGACCTGCGCCGCACGCCCGCGTACCGGCTGCTGGCCTACGCCCAGACGCACGACCAGGTCGGCAACCGCGCGCTCGGCGACCGGCTCGCCGCCGGCGTGCCCCCCGGGCTGCTCGCCTGTGCCGCCGCGCTGGTGCTGTGCGCGCCGTTCACCCCGATGCTGTTCATGGGCGAGGAGTGGGGGGCAACCACCCCCTGGCAGTACTTCACCGATCACACGGATCCGGAGCTGGCGGAGGCGGTACGGGCCGGCCGGCGGCGCGAGTTCGCCGCGCACGAGTGGTCGGGCGACGGCGGCGACTGGCCCGACCCCCAGGACCCGGCCACCCGCGACCGCTGCGTCCTGGACTGGTCCGAACCGGCCCGCCCGCCCCACGCCCGCCTGCTGGCCTGGCACCGCACGCTGCTGACGCTGCGCCACGAGCTGCCCGCGCTGACCGACCCCGATCCGCGCCACACCGACGTCCGCTTCGACGAGGACGCCCGCTGGCTGCTGCTGCGGCGCGGCCCACTGCGGGTGGCGGTCAACCTGGGGCGGGACACCACGGCGCAGATCGCGGTGGCGGACCGGGACACCGACCTGCAGGCACTGGCGGGCTGGCCCGAGGCCCGGCTCCCCGGCACGGACGGCGTGCTGCGGCTCCCGCCGGAGTCGGTGGTGGTCCTGGGCCCCTAGGGTCTGTCCGATGGACACTGGAGCTGTGCCCCTGCGTATCTCCGACCTCCTGGCCAGGCCCGATCTCCGTCTGTCGGTCACCTACGAGGTGCCGCCGCGGCTGCTGGACCGCACGATCGAGGCGGCGACCGTCTCGGATCTGCTGACGCCGGGCAAGTGGCTGCAGGGCGGTGAACTGCTGATGACCATCGGCCTGTTGCTGCCGATGGAGTCTGCCGCCTGCCGGGCCTACGTCCGGGACGTCGCCGAGGGCGGGGCCGCGTGCCTGGCACTCGGGCTGGGGCAGGGGCTGCCGTACCAGGAGGCTCCGCGACCACTGGTGGCGGCGGCCGAGGAGGCGGGCCTGCCGCTGCTGACGGTGCCGGACGAGGTGCCGTTCATCGCCGTCACCAAGGCCGTCTTCGACGCGCGGGCCGATGAGCAGCGCGCGGCGCTGCACCGGGCGTTCGCGACCCAGCGGCGGCTGACGGCCGCCGCGGCGGCCGGCGACGGGCTGCGGCCGATGCTGGCGGAGTGGACGGCCGCCACCGGGGTCGGCGCCGCGGTGCTCGACCCGCTGGGGCGCCTGCTGGCGGCGGGCGGGGGCGCGCAGCAGCAGCCACCGCCCGCGCAGGCCCGCGAGCTGATCGAACGGGTCGCCACGCGCGGGCTGCGCGGCAGCGCGTCCAGTACGGCCGCGGGGCAGCAGCTGGAGGTGCAGCCGCTGGGTGCGCGGCGGCTGCGCGGGCTGCTGCTGCTCACCGGCAGCCCGGACGAGGCCGCCCGCTCGGTCGTCCCCGGCCTGGTCTCGCTGCTGTCCCTGGAGCTGGAGCGCCGGCATCTGCGCGACGAGCCGGAGCGCCGCCGCAGGTCGGCGCTGCTCTCGGAGCTGCTGGCCGACGAGGATCCGTCCGCCGACCGGGCCCGGGACATCCTGCACTCGGTGGGGCTGACCGCCGAGCGGGTGCGGGGGGTCGTGGTGGAGCCGGGCAGCGGGGACGGTGCGGCCGGTGCCGGGCGGCCTCCGGGAGACGCGGCGGGGGACGCGGCTGCCGACGCCGCCCAGGAGACGGCCGCCGATCTGGCCCTGGCGATGCCCGGCGGCCTGGTCCGGGTCACCGACGCGGCGCCGGGCGGCGCGCCGGGCCGGCTCATCGAGGCGGTGGTCGGCGAGGAGCTGGACATCCGCGATGTGCTCGCCCGCTTCGCGCCGCACCGCCCGGCGGGCATCGGCCCGGCCACCGCCCCCGAAGCCGTACGGGTGTCGCTGCGTCAGGCCGCCGGTCTGCTCGCCGTCAGCCGGTCCAGCGGCGAGCCGGAGGAGGCCCGGCAGAGCCAGTCCAGCCGACTGCTGCTCGACCTCGGTGACCGCCGTACGCTGCACGGCTACGCCGACTCCGTGCTGGGTCCGCTCGACCTCGCGGACAACGGCGAGGAGCTGATCGCCACCCTGGCGGCCTGGCTGGAGACCGGCGGCGCCTGGGACGCCACCAGCCGCCGCCTCGGCGTCCACCGGCACACCGTACGCAACCGCCTCGACAAGGCCATGGACCTCACCGGCCGGCGCCTCGACGACCCCGACGACCGCTTCGACCTGTGGCTGGCCACCCGCATCCGGCGCGGCGGCGCGCCGTCCGCCCACGCCGCCGCCCGACCCGCTCCCCCACCGCCCCCCACACCACCAGCCCGGTGACCGACGCCCCTGTGTGCCCGCCCCGCCTTTCGTTCTCCCCTCCACACCGTCTTTACTTCGATGGTGACCTACGAGATCCGCACCCTAGAACCCGGCGCCGCCGGCCCAGCCCCCACCGCCCCCGCTCCCGGCTCCGTGCGGGGCGGCGGACGCGGCACCCTGGTGGCCGTCAGCGATCTGCACATCCGCTACAAGGAGAACCGCGAGATCGTCGAGCGGTTAAGACCGCGGTCCGACGACGACTGGCTGCTGGTCGCCGGCGACGTCGGCGAGTACGTCTCCGACATCCGCTGGGCGCTCGGCCTGCTCAGCGAGCGGTTCGCCAAGGTGGTGTGGGTGCCGGGCAACCACGAGCTGTGGACACCGCCGGACGACCCGGTGCAGCTGCGCGGTGTGGCGCGCTATGAGCATCTGGTGGACATCTGCCGGCAGTTGGGCGTCCTGACGCCCGAGGACCCCTATCCGGTCTGGGAGGGCGTCGGCGGGCCCGCGGTCATCGCCCCCCTCTTCCTCCTCTACGACTACACCTTCCGCAAGCCGGGGCTGACGTCGAAGACGGAGGCGCTCGCCGACGCCGAGGAGGCCGGGGTGGTGTGCACCGACGAGTTCCATCTGCACCCGGACCCCTATCCGACGCGGGAGGCCTGGTGCCAGGCGCGGGTGGCGGCCACCGAGGCCCGGCTCGCCGCCGTGCCGGAGGAACTGCCGACCGTCCTGATCAACCACTGGCCCGTGGTGCGCGAACCCACCAGGCCGCTGTGGTACCCGGAGTTCGCGCTGTGGTGCGGTACGGAGGCGACCGCCGACTGGCCGCGCCGGTTCCGCGCCGCCACCGTCGTCTACGGCCATCTGCACATCCCCCGGCTGCTGATGTGCGACGGCATCCCCCATCAGGAGGTGTCGCTCGGCTACCCGCGGGAGTGGCAGCGCCGCTCCGGCGAACCGGGCCGCCCGGTCCAGATCCTTCCCGCCCCGGCCGCGGTCGCGCCCGGCGTCACGGGGAGCCACGCATGATCGACAAGTTGCTGCCCGCGCCGATCGTGACCGCCGAGGCCTTTCAGGACGTGCCCCTGTCCGAGATGTTCCCCGAGGAACAGGCGCTGGTGGCCCAGGCGGTGCCCAAGCGCCAGCTGGAGTTCGGCACCGTACGCAGCTGCGCCCGCAGTGCGCTGTCCCGGCTGGGCTTCGCCCCCGCGCCGCTGCTGCCCGGCCGCGACCGGGCGCCGCAGTGGCCGGCCGGTGTCGTCGGTGCGATGACGCACTGCGCCGGCTACCGCGCGGCCGCGGTGGCCCAGCGGCGGGACATGGTGACCGTCGGTCTGGACGCGGAGCCGAACCTGCCCGTGAACGACCCCGGCGTCATCGATCTCGTCACCCTGCCCCAGGAGCGCGCCCAGCTCCGCCATCTGGCGGACCTGGAACCGGAGGTCAGCTGGGACCGGCTGATCTTCAGCGCCAAGGAGAGCGTCTACAAGGCCTGGTACCCCCTCGCCCAGCGCTGGCTGGGCTTCGAGGACGCCCTGCTCACCCTCGACCCCACGGACGCCACCTTCACCGCCCGCCTCCTCGTCCCCGGCCCCGTCGTCGACGGCAGGGAGATCACCGAGTTCAGCGGGGGGTGGCTGGTCGAGGCCGGGTTTGTGGTGACGGCCATCGCCATGACGGCGTAAGGGGGCTGGCGCGGCTCACGACTGACGGCTGACGGCTGACAACGGCGGGGCCGGTGGCGGGAGGGGGTGGATCCCCCGCCCGCCGCCGGCCCCGCGTCTCGTCCGATGTCAGCCGTCTTCGTCGGCCGTCAGTCCTCGTCCGCCGTCAGCCGCAGCGAGATGCTGTTGATGCAGTAGCGCTGGTCCGTGGGAGTGGGGTACCCCTCACCCGCGAAGACGTGCCCCAGGTGCGAGCCGCACTTCGCGCAGCGGACCTCCGTCCGCACCATGCCGTGGGAGCGGTCCTCGATGAGCTCGACCGCCTCGGAGTCCTTGGGGTCGTAGAAGGACGGCCAGCCGCAGTGGCTTTCGAACTTGGTGTCGGAGCGGAAGAGTTCGGTGCCGCAGGCACGGCAGGAGTAGACACCGGCGGTCTTGGTGTCGGTGTACTCACCGACGAACGCGGGCTCGGTGCCGGCCTGCCGGAGCACCTGGTACTCGGCGGGGGTCAGCTCGGCGCGCCACTGCTCATCGGGCTTGTCGATCTCGTACGGCATCTGGGTGCCTCCTCCTCAGCTCAGCTGCCCAGGCGGGTCAGGATGGCGGGGCCGAGGTCGGTCACATCGCCCGCGCCCATGGTGAGAACAAGGTCACCGGGCCGGGCCATTCCGGCGATCACGTCCGGGACGGCGGCCTGGTCGCTCTCGGCGGTGACATCGGCGCCGGCGGACCGCGCGGCGTCGATGATCAGGGAGCTGGTGACGCCGGGGATCGGGTCCTCGCGGGCCGGATAGATGTCCAGGACGACGGACGCGTCGGCGAGGGCCAGCGCCTGGCCCATCTCCACGCCCAGCTCCTGGGTGCGGGAGAAGAGATGCGGCTGGAAGACGACGACGATACGGCTGTCCGATCCCTGCGTGGCGCCGCGGATGGCCTCCAGGTCGGCGGTCATCTCCGTGGGGTGGTGGGCGTAGGAGTCGATGACCTGGACGCCGGCGGCCTCGCCCTTGAGCTGGAGGCGGCGCTTGACGCCGGTGTACTTGCCGAGGGCGGAGGCGAGGTTGTGCGGCGGCAGGTCCAGGGCGACGCCGGCGGCCAGGGCGGCGACGGCGTTGTGGGCGTAGTGCCGGCCGGGGACGGAGACGGTGAAGGTCAGGATCTTGCCGCTGGTCAGGGTGACGGTGACGTCGCTGGTCAGACCGCGGGGGTTGACCTTGAGGATGCGGACGTCGGCGTCCGGTGACTCGCCGTAGGTGACGACCTCGATGTCGTAACGGCCGGCGATCTTGGCGGTCAGCTCGCGGGCGCCGGGGTGGTCGGCGGCGATGACCAGGGTTCCGCCCGGGCGGATGCGGCCGACGAAGGTCTCGAAGGACTCGTAGATCTCGTCCATCGAGGCGTAGTTGGCGTGGTGGTCCAGCTCGACGTTGAGGACGATGGCGACCTCGGGGGCGTACTTGTGGAAGCTGCGGTCGCTCTCGTCGGCCTCGGCGACGAAGATCTCGCCGGAGCCGTGCTCGGCGTTGGAGCCGGGGGCGTCGAGGTCGCCGCCGATGGCGTAGGACGGCTTGAGGCCGAGGGCGCCGAGGGAGACGGCGAGCATGGAGGTCGTCGTCGTCTTGCCGTGGGTGCCCGCCACCGCGATGGGGCGCAGGCCGTCCATGAGGGAGGCGAGGGCGTCGGAGCGGTGCACGACGGGGATGCCGCGCTCATGGGCGGCGGCCAGCTCGGGGTTGTCGGGGCGGATCGCGGAGGAGACCACGACGCTGGTGGCGTCGGCGGCCAGATGCCCGGCGTCATGGCCGATGTGGACCGTGGCGCCGAGGTCGCGCAGGGCCTGGGCGGTCGCGGAGTCCTTGGCGTCGCTGCCCGCCACCTGGGCGCCGCGCTGCGCGAGGATCTTGGCGATGCCCGACATGCCGGCTCCACCGATGCCGATGAAGTGCGGCCGTTCCATCGAGGCTGGGATGGCGGGTGCCATGGTGCGTCTCCCTGATCGTCGATCATCGCGAGCGGTACTGCTGTCGTTCTGTCGTGCTGTCGATGATTCTCGCACCCGGCACCGACAGCGCCGGTCCGCGGACCCCGGCCGCCGCTCAGCGGCGGATCAGGCCCTGGGCGGTGGCGGCGGCGACCGCGGACGTGCGCGAGTCCACGCCCAGCTTGGCGTAGATGTGGACAAGGTGGGACTTGACGGTCGCCTGGCTGAGGAAGAGCTGCTTGCTGATCGCGGCGTTCGACAGGCCGTCGGCGACGAGCTGCAGGACCTCGGTCTCCCGGCGGGAGAGCGCGGTGGCGGGGGTCCGCATCCGGTCCATCAGGCGCAGCGCGATGGTGGGCGCGAGCGCGGACTTGCCGGCGGCGGCGGTGCGCACCGCGGCGGCCAGTTCCTCCGGCGGGGCGTCCTTGAGGAGGTAGCCGGTGGCGCCGGCCTCGATGGCGGCGAGGATGTCGGCGTCGGTGTCGTACGTGGTCAGCACCAGGACCCGGGGGGCACCGGGGCGGGCGGCGATCGCGGCGGTGGCCTGGGAGCCGAGCATCCGGCCGCCGAACTGGAGGTCCATGAGGACGACGTCGAGGTCACGTCCCGCGGCGAGCTCGACGGCCTGCTCGGCGGTGGCGACGTCGGCGACGACCTCGAAGTCCGGTTCGGTCTCCAAAACGGCGCGCAGCCCGGCGCGCACGACGGGGTGGTCGTCGGCGAGCAGCAGCCGGATGACGGGGGCCCCGCCCTGGGGCGAGGCCGGCGTCCCGGGAGTGTCCGTAGTGGTCACGAGGCGGCCTCCGGGGCGACGGGTGCTGCGGTGCAGGGCAGGGTGACGGCGATGGCGGTGCCCTCTCCGGGGGCGGATTCCACGGCGAGGGTGCCCTGTAGGGCGCGGGCCCGGGCGCGCATCGCGGCGAGGCCGAAGCCGGTGCCGGAGGCCGCCGCGGAGCCCGGTGCGGGCACCTCCGCGGGCACGAATCCGGCGCCGTCGTCGACGACGTCCAGGGCGACCTCGGTGTCCATGTAGCTGAGGGTCAGCTCGACGCGGTCGGCGGCGGCGTGCTGCACGGTGTTGGCGAGCGCGGACTGGGCGATGCGCAGCAGGGCCACCTCGTGCGGGGTGGGAAGGGCGGTGGGCGCGCCGGAGACCTGGCAGTGCACGGCGAGACCGGACGTACGGGCGGTGGTGGCGCAGAGCCGTTCCAGGGCGGCGGGCAGCGTCCCCGCCTCCAGGTCGGGCGGGCTCAGCGCGCGCACGAAGCGGCGCGCCTCGGCGAGGTTGTCCACCGCGGCGGTACGGGCCTGCCGGACATGGCCGAGGGCTGTGCCGGGCCGCTCGGGCAGGGCGCGTTCGGCGGCCCGCAGCAGCAGCTGGATGCTGGACAGGCCCTGGGCGAGGGTGTCGTGGATCTCGCGGGCCAGCCGCTCGCGCTCGGCGAGCACTCCGGCGGCGTGTTCCGCCGCGGCGAGTTCGCTGCGGGCCGCGGTCAGCTCCTCGATGAGGCGGCGGCGCTGCTCGCTCTCCCGATAGAGGGCCTCGTAGCCGAGGACGACGGCCACGGCGACGGCGGCGCCCAGCGCGGGCCCGAGCACCGTGCCGACGCTCAGGGTGTGGGTGTGCCAGCCGAATCCGGCGGCGGCGAGGACGGTGGTGGCCACGACGGCGGGCAGCGCCCAGCGCAGCGGCAGCAGATGCAACTGGACGAAGAAGAGCGGGAAGGCCAGCCAGACGCCGTCCGGGGTGAGGGCGAGCAGCACCAGCCAGAGCAGGCCCACGGCGCCCAGCCAGAGCGCGGCGGCGCCCGTGGAGCTGCGCAGCCGGGGCAGCCTGGGGCCGATCGCGTACACGGCGAACAGCGCGACGGCGGTCGGGAGGACGGCCGCGGCGTCCGGAGCGTGGTCGGCGACCGCGCGTACGGCGGCCAGCCCGAGCAGCGCGGCCACCATCAGATGCAGGCAGCTGCGCAGGACCCGCAGGACGGGGGTGAGGGAGTGATCGGTCACGGCTTCTTCGGTCACGGCCTCTTCAGGCTAAGGGCCACCTCCACCTGCGGCATCAATCGAAGGGTTGATCCCGGGGCACACCTTTCGACGCCGGTGAACCACTCCGCGGCGCGATGCCGGAGCCCCACCCGGGCGGCGACGGTGGACACCAGCCGCCGGGCAGTGGGTCCGGCGCCCGGATCCGAGGAGAGCAGAGCCGGTGTTCGTCGCCTGGAGAGACCTGAGATTCGCAAAGGGGCGGTTCGCCCTGATGGGCACCGTCGTCGTGCTGATCACGGTGCTGGTGGGTCTGCTGTCCGGTCTGACCGCGGGCCTGGGCCGGGAGAACACCTCGGCCATCACCGCGCTGCCCGCCGACCACCTGGTGTTCTCCGCACCCGCCGGGGACGACGCCGTCGCCTTCACCGGTTCGCGGCTGCCGGAGCGGACCGTGGGGCAGTGGGCCCGGGTGCCGGGCGTACGGTCCGCCGAACCGTTGGGGATCGCCACGACGAAGGCCGGTGCCGACGGGCGGACGGCCACGGTGTCGGCGTTCGGGGTGCGGCCGGGGTCGCGGCTGGGCGTGGACACCGGGCAGGTCGGCGAGGGTGCGGTGGTGCTGTCCGAGAAGGCCGCCGAGTCGCTCGGTGTGCGGGCCGGGGGGTCGCTGACGCTGGGCGGCCGTACGGTGCACGTCGCGGCGGTGTCGGGCGCGGCGATGTACAGCCACACACCGGTGGTCTGGACGACGCTGGGCGACTGGGCGCGGCTGTCGGGCGGCTCCGGGGCCCAGGGCCGCGGCTCCGGTCCCGCGACGGAGGCGACCGTGCTGGCCCTGTCCACCACCGGGAGCGCCGATCTGGCGGCCGCCGACAAGAAGCTGGGCACCCGGACCGTCACGACCGACGACGCGCTGCAGGCGATCGGCTCGTACTCCGCCGAGAACGGCTCGCTGCAGCTGATGCGGGGCTTTCTGTTCGCCATCTCCGCGCTGGTCATCGGGGCGTTCTTCACGGTGTGGACGATCCAGCGCAGCGGCGATGTGGCCGTGCTGAAGGCGCTGGGCGCCTCGACCCGCTATCTGCTGCGGGACGCGCTCGGCCAGGCCGTCGTCCTGCTGGTGATCGGTACGGGCCTGGGCACCGCCGTGGCGGCGGGGGTGGGTGCCGGGATCGGCGGCGCGGTGCCGTTCGTGCTCGATCCGTCCACCGTGCTGATCCCCGCACTGATCATGATCGCGCTGGGTGCCGTGGGCGCCGCGCTGTCCATCCGCCGCATCACGTCCGTAGACCCGCTGACCGCCCTGGGGAGTGCCCGATGAGCCTCGAACTGACCGATGTGACCCTCACCTACCCCGACGGCGGGACCCGGCTGACCGCGCTGGACGAGGTCTCGCTGTCCGTGCCCGCCGGGTGTCTGACCGCGGTGATCGGGCCGTCCGGGTCCGGGAAGTCCAGCCTGCTCGCGGTCGCCGCGACGCTGATCGGCCCGGACCGCGGGCGGGTGGTGATCGACGGTACGGACACCGCGGGCCTGGGCCGCGGCGAGCTGACGGCGCTGCGCCGCACCACGATCGGCACGGTCTTCCAGCAGCCGAACCTGCTGCCTTCCCTGACCGCCGTCGAGCAGTTGCAGGTGATGGCCCACCTCGACGGCCGCTCGCCCCGTAAGGCACGCTCCCGGGCCCTGGAGCTGCTGGCGGCGGTCGGCCTGGACGGGCAGGCCCACCGGCGCCCGCACCAGCTGTCGGGCGGGCAGCGGCAGCGGATCAACATCGCCCGGGCGCTGATGAACGAGCCCGCCGTGCTGCTGGTGGACGAGCCGACCAGCGCGCTGGACCACGAACGCGGCGCCGCGGTCCTGGATCTGCTGCTCACCCTCACCCATCAGCGCGCCACCGCGACGGTTCTGGTCACCCACGACGCAGCGCATCTGGGCGCGGCCGACGAGATCGCGGAGGTGCGGGACGGGCGGCTGGGTCCGCGGGTCGGGGCCCGTTCCTGACGGCCGCTGCGGCCCGCGGCACCGTTCCGGACGGCCGCCGGGGCGGTGCGCCCCACCCGTACACCCGCTCGGGGTGCGGATACACCAACCGGGTGGCGTGCCCGCACCGCGCACCCGAGGTCAGGCAGACCCCTGGGGCTGGTCGTCCGCCGCGTGCGAGAAGAGCTTGAGCACCGGCACGCCGACCTTGTGGCGGGCGCGGGAGGCCCAGTCACGGTGGAAGAACTCCTCGACGAAGTGCGGTGTGGTCAGCACGATCACCTCGTCCGCGCCGGTCTCGTCGACGACGGAGCGCAGCAGGTCCAGCGGGTGGGCCTCGACCACCTGTCCGATGGCCTCCGCGCCCGCGTCGCGCAGCGCTTGCAGGGTGTGGGACAGGGCGAGGTCGGCGGGGGCGTCCGCCGCGCTGCCGCCCGGTTCCTCGCCCTCCCGTACCGCGTCGTCGAACTCGCCGAGGGCCACGTCGTCGATGGCCCGCAGCAGTACGTCCTGCTTGCCGCGCGGCTGCATCAGGACGACGAACGACATCGGGTCGTCGCCGTGCAGGGTCGTCACAAACTCCACGTCGGCGGGCGTCAGTGGCTTCTCGATCATCAATACGCTCGTGAACACGACGGACGCCCTTCTTCTCTTCGGGGCACTGCGGTGCGCGGTGCCCGACAGAAACCATCCTGCCCCGTCGCCACACGGGACTGCTGGCTTTTAGTGTGCCCAAAGGAAGCTAAGCGGAACAGATAATTCCGCCGATTGTCAGGACCGACGGTAGCGAGTGAACAGAAACCCGGCCTCCTCCAATACGGACGCCAGGACGAACCGCTCGGGAACCGGGACGGCAGGTCCGTCCATGATCCTCGGCGCAGCGCCCACTGCGACCACCGGGGCCAGCGTCAGACACATCTCGTCCACCGCCCCTGCCGCCGCGAACTGCCCCAGCAGCCGCGGCCCGCCCTCCGTGAGCAGCCGGGTGTACCCCTGTCCGGCCAGCACCCCGGCCACCCGGGCCGGATCGACGCCCAGCCCCTCACCGGCGAACAGCACCTCGGCCCCCGCCTCCCGGGCCTTCGCCACCCGGTCCGCCGGCGCGCCCGCTCCGGTCAGTACGAGGGTGGGGACCAGCGGCTCGGTGAACAGGGGCAGGCCGAAGTCCAGCCCGAGCCCGGCGGTGACCACGGCGATGGCGGGGGCCGGGCCCTGGCCGGCGGCGGCCCGCCGGGCGGCGAACGCCTCCCGGGCGCGGGCCGGCCGGTAGCCCTCCTGCCGTACCGTTTCCGCACCCACCACCACGACATCCGCGAGCGCCCGCAGCACCCCGAAGATCCGCATGTCGGCGTCGCTGGAGAGCGGCTGCGAGCGGCCCTCGTGATGCGCCGCGCCGTCCATCGACGACACCATGTTGGCGCGCAGCCACCCGTCCCGCCGCGTACCCGCCGGATCGTCCGGCGCCGGATACGCGTAGGCCTCGGCCAGCTCGTCCAGGGTCCACTCGCGGTCGGTCAGGCCGGGCGGCGGCGCCGCGGCGTCCGTGCCGTCGGGGGAGGTCGCGGGCGGGGTGGGGAGGGGGAACAGGCGTCGCATGGCGGCAGTGTGACATGCCTCGCTCGGCGGACCGGCGGATACCGCCGAGGAGATAGGCTGGACGGCTGTGTCGCCTTCCCAGCCCTCTTCCCCGCAGCCCGACCCGATAGCCGGACCGCCGGCCGACGGGGACGACGTGGCGCCCACCGCGCTCACCTCCCGCGCCCCGCACGTCCCGGCCGACCGCCTGGTCGCCGAGATGGTGCCGCCGCCGCGCTTCCAGGACGCCCGCTTCGACACCTACATCCCGGACGCCCAGCAGCCCAGCCAGGCCGAGGCCGTCCAGGTGCTGAGCGACTTCGCGGACGGCATCGACGCCGGGACGGGCCCGGGCACCGCCAAGCGGCGCTGGTTCGCCAGGAAGCCGGCGGCCCCCAAGGGCCCGCGCGGCGTCTATCTGGACGGCGGCTACGGCGTCGGCAAGACGCACCTGCTCGCCTCCCTGTGGCACGCCACCCCGGCCCCGGCCGAACGCAAGGCCTTCGGCACCTTCGTCGAGCTGACCAACCTCGTCGGCGCGCTCGGCTTCCAGCAGACCGTCCGCACGCTCGGCGACCACAAACTGCTGTGCATCGACGAGTTCGAGCTGGACGACCCCGGCGACACCGTCCTGGTCTCCACCCTGCTCGGCAAGCTGGTGGACGCCGGCGTGGCGCTGGCCGCCACCTCCAACACCCTGCCCGGCAAGCTCGGCGAGGGCCGGTTCGCCGCCGCCGACTTCCTGCGCGAGATCCAGGGCCTGAGCGCCCACTTCCGTCCGCTGCGGATCGACGGCGAGGACTACCGCCACCGCGGTCTGCCCGAGGCCCCCGCCCCGTACGACACCGAGACCGTCACCCGCACCGCCTACCGCACGCCCGGCGCCTCGCTCGACGACTTCCCCTCCCTGCTGGACCACCTGTCGAAGGTGCACCCCAGCCGCTACGGCGCGATGTGCGACGGCATCGAGGCGGTCTGCCTCACCGACGTCCAGGCGGTCCCCGACCAGTCCACCGCGCTGCGCCTGGTGGTCCTCGCCGACCGGCTCTACGACCGCGAGGTGCCCGTCCTGACCTCCGGCAAGGCCTTCGACGAGCTGTTCAGCGACGAGATGCTGCGCGGCGGCTACCGCAAGAAGTACTTCCGGGCGATCTCCCGCCTGACGGCGCTGGCCCGCGACGCCAAGCCGCTGGTCGCCGGCGAGGCGCCGTAGGGGCACCCGCGGCGGATCGGGAAGAGTGACCGGCCCGCGCAGCCTGGTTCCCGGCGGCGCGGGTGCGTGGTACACACGAGCGGGTTACGTCACCTGTCCGCCAACAGGGAGTGGCCCATGTCTGCGACACGACGTCAGATTCTGACGAGAGCCGGCGCGTTGGGGGTTTCCCTCGCCTTCTCCGGAAACGTCACCGAGATCTTCGCCGGGACCGCGACCGCCCAGAGCATGGGGCGGCGCGGCTACGGCCCGCTGGTCCCCGACCCGGCCGGTCTGCTCGATCTGCCCCAGGGCTTCCGGTACAAGGTGCTCTCCAAGGAGGGCGACCCGCTGCCCTCCGGGGAGGGCAAGGTGCCCAGCAACTGCGACGGTATGGCCGCCTTCCCCGGTTCTCCCGGCCGCCACGGCGGTACCTACCTGGTCCGCAACCACGAGAACCGCACCGGCTCCCGCTCCGCCGTCCCCCGGGTCCGCGACCTGACGTACGACCCCGGTGGCGAGGGCGGCTGCACGGCCCTGGAGCTCGACCGGAACAACACCGTGCGCTCCGAACGGGTCGCCATCGCCGGCACCTCCACCAACTGCGCGGGCGGCCACACCCCGTGGAACACCTGGCTGACCTGCGAGGAGACCGAGTTCCGGGCCGGTGAGGAGAACTACACCAAGGACCACGGCTTCATCTTCGAGGTCGATCCGTACGACCCGCGGCGGACGGGAGCCGTCCCGCTGACCGCTATGGGGCGCTTCCAGCACGAGGCCGTCGCCGTGGACCCCGGCACCGGCACGGTCTACGAGACCGAGGACGCCTTCGAGAAGCCGTTCGGGCTCTTCTACCGCTTTCTGCCGAACAAGCCGATGGGCGGGCGCGGTTCGCTCCGGGCCGGTGGCCGTCTGCAGGCGCTGCGCGTCCCCGGAGTGCCCGACCTGTCCACCATCCAGGAGCCCGGCACCACCTTCGACCACGTGGAGTGGGTCGACGTCCCCGACCCGCTCGCCCGCCGGACCCCCATCCGCTTCCAGGACTTCGGCCCCCAGGGCATCACCCACGCCCAGAAGCTGGAGGGCTGCTACTGGGGCGGCTCCTGCGTCTACTTCGTCTCCAGCTTCGCGCACCGCGACGCCGGTTCGGCGGCGGACCACTACGGCCAGGTCTGGAAGTACGAACCGAAGCGGCGGCGCCTGACCCAGGTCGTCGTCTTCGGTCCCGACACCGATCTGCAGCTTCCCGGCGAGTCCCCCGACAACATCTGCCTGGCGCCCAGCGGCGGCCTGATGGTCTGCGAGGACGGCGAGGGGGCCCAGCACGTCTTCGGCCTCACCCGGCACGGCGAGGTCTATGCGATGGCGCGCGGCCGCCAGAACATCGGCACCCCGCAGAAGCCGGAGTGGGGCGAATTCGCCGGCGTGACCTTCTCACCCGACCACCGCACGATGTACGTCAACTGCTACACCCCGGGGACGACGTTCGCGGTGACCGGGCCGTGGCAGCACTGATGCGGCGGACCGGCGCCGACACGGCGGGCCCGGGCTGACCATGGGGTGGCCGGTCGCGCACGGCGTCCTGGTGGCGGCCGGTCACCCCGAGCAGGCGGTGCGCTGGGCCTCCTGCCATTCGCACACCGGGCAGAGCACGATGCCGGGGCGGTCGGCGGGGTACTCGGTGGGACGGCCGCAGTGCAGGCAGTCGGCGCGGGGCGCGGGGGCGGTCGGGTCGCTGGTGGTCGGGTGATTGTCGGTGCCTGCCATGGTGCCGAGCGTACGCCTGCGCCTGCCGGACGCGGGCCCCGTGCGGGTCAGTTGCGGCGGGAGCTGAGGGCGCAGGCGGCGGCCGTGGCAGCGGCCGCGATCAGGAAGGTGAGGGCGAGTGGGAGCCAGGGGGTGCTGATCGTGCCGTGGACGGAGCCGGTGACCAGGCCGGTGACGGCGGCGTTGGCGGGCGAGGCACCGAGGACGAGCAGGAGCAGTGCGGCGGTGAGACCTGCCGGGATGCTCCAGGCCGGGCTGCGCAGGACCGGCCAGTTGCACAGCGCGCCGATCGCGGTGCCCATCAGCAGGCAGGCCAGCGCGGCGAGCAGCCCCGCGGCGGCCGCGGGCAGAACCGGGACGGCGACGCGGTGGTCGGTGGAGCGCGGGTCGGACAGCAGCACGGCCGCCGCCGTACCCAGCAGCGCGAGCAGCGTCGCGGCACCGGCCGCGGTGAGCACACAGGCCAGGTGCACCCGGCCGGGCCCGGTGGCGGCCGCGGCGCAGTTGCGGGCGGCCGGCGGCTCGTTGGTGACACAGACCCGGGTGAGCCATACCGCTACGGGCAGCAGGCCACCGGCGGCGTAGCCGAACGCGTCGAGGATCGGGCCGCCGCCCTGGACGCCGATGGCCAGGAAGGCGGCGTAGCAGATGACCGGCGGCAGCCAGCGGTGCGAGCCGATGAGCAGCGCGGCCTGGTAGCGGAGGAGCGCGAGCACAGGGAGGGGCCTCTTCAGGGTGTCGGAGTCGGGGCGGACGGGGGCGGAGCCGGCAGCGGGCGGGTCGGGACGCGTCGGAGCCCGGTCCGGGGCGGGAACCGCGTGGTCGTTCAGGGGGCGGGCGCCGCGTGCCCCGGGGCGGGGGTCTCGGCCGGAGCCGGGCCCCGGGCCGGGGCGACCGAGCGGATGTGCCAGGGCGGACGGGCGGCGAGCAGGGCCCGCAGCAGGGCGTCGGAGTGGGCGGCCGCGACCGTCAGCCGGATCGTGCCGTCCGGGCCCGGCGCGATCTCCGGTCCGCCGGGAAGCCGTGCCGCCCCGCCGGACGGCCCGGACCCTCCGCCGGGCAGCGCCGCCGCCCCCTCGGGCGCCGGCACGCTCCCCGGTGCGCCCTCCACCTCGATGATCACCCGTCGGCCGGTCGCCGCCGCGCCCGCGGCGGGCCCACCGCTCTCCTCCTGGGGCAGCAGCCGCCCCTCCGCGACCCGATAGCGGGCGTCGGCCGCGCCGGCCAGCCGCTGCGGGTCGTGGTCGACGAAGACGACCGTGCCACCGGCCGCGACCCGCTCGGCGACGGCGCGGTCGAGCACCTCGCGCGCGCCGCGGTCCAGGCCGGTCCAGGCCTCGTCCAGGACGAGGAGTTCGGGCTCGGCGAGCAGGGCCTGGGCGACCGCGACCTTCTGGCTGGTCCCCTTGGACAGCTCGCCCAGTCGCGTATGCGCATGCCCGGCGGCGCCGAAGCGTGCGAGCCACTCGGTGGCACGGCCGGCCGCTTCGGAGCCGGGTACGCCGTGGATGCGGCCGAGGTGGGTGAGGTAGCCGACGGCGGTGAAGGGCATGGCGGCCGGGAAGCGTTCGGGTACGTACGCACTGCGCGGCCGGCCGGTGATCCGCCCGGTGCTGGGGCGGTCGATGCCGGCGAGCAGCCGCAGCAGGGTGGACTTTCCACTGCCGTTGGTCCCCTCGACGCGCAGCAGCGCACCCGCGGGCACGTCCAGATGGACATCCTTCAGCACCCAGGGCCCGCGCACCCCGTAGCGCCGCCCCACCCCGTCCAGCTTCATCCGCTGTGCACCTCCACTGCCTCCGGCCTCCCGGCGTCCCTCGGGACCCCGCGGCACTCCCCCGCCGCCGTCCCCCGCCGCCGCGCCGTCCCCGACGGTAGCCGGAGCGACCGCCCGGTGCCCGCGCGGGTGCGCACCGGGCGTCAGCCGCGTACGGCGCGAACCCCGGGCCGGCCGGGTGGAGTTGGCCGGCCGCCGGCCGGTGCCAAAGGCCCGCCCGGGCCGGCCCACCGGCTGCGAGGCCGGCGCCGGGGTTGTCAGTGGTGGCTGGCAGACTGGTCGGGTGACCAGCACCGAGACCGCCGGGCAGCCCGGCAACAGCTCCAGCAGCCCGCTCCCGCACGCACCGACCGACCGGGACGCGGCGCCGCAGTTCGTGCTGCCACTGGTCGCGCGGATAGAGCGGGCCGAGCCGCCGGCGCGTACGGACGCGCTGGAGACGGCCGCACGGGCGGTGCTGGTGCTGCTGTCGGACGAACGGTCGGCCGGGGACGGCGAGTGGGCCGGGGCCGTGCGGGCCTGGCAGGACGCCCGGATACGCAAGGTGGTGCGGCGGGCGCGCGGCGCGGAGTGGCGGCGGGCCGAGGCGCTGCCGGGCATCACGGTCAGCGGTGACCGCGCCGAGGTGCGGGTCTATCCGCCGGTGCCGCTGGACGGCTGGCCGAAGGATCTGGCGCGCCTCCAGGTCTCGGGCACGGAGCTGGACGACCCTCAACCGCCGAAGGCGCCGGCTGAGGGGCTGCCGGTGCTGTGGCTCAACCCCGAGCTGGAGATGTCGGCGGGCAAGGAGATGGCGCAGGCCGGGCATGGCGCCCAGCTGGCGTGGTGGGAGCTGTCCGAGGAGGAGCGGGCGGCCTGGCGCGCGGCGGGGTTCCCGCTGGCCGTCCGGTCCGCGGAGCGTACGCACTGGGAGGCGCTGACCCGCAGCGGGCTGCCCGTGGTGCGCGATGCGGGCTTCACGGAGATCGCCCCGGGCTCCTGCACAGTGGTCGCCGACCACCCCGCGCTGCGCAAGGCGCTGCCGCGCTCCCTCCCGCGGTAGCCATGCTCTGACCGCCCTGCCACTGGACGCCCCCAGCGGCATCAGGTCCGTCACCCTGCCCCGTGGCAGCCGTCTGGAGAAGCGGACCGCAGCATGGACAGGTGACTCGCCGCCGGGGTGGCAGAACGAGGGTCATAACCATCGATCATGCCGGAGGACTACTCGGCCGGCAGGGCCTCCCGTATCGCCTGGGCGGTGGTGGTCGGGTCGTAGCCCTCGGGGACGCCGTCGACCAGGATGATGTCGCCCTTGATGTGCCGCGAGCGCAGCGGTGCGATCTCCTGGTACGCGGGGGAGTCCCACCAGGCCCGCGCCTCGGCGATGCCGGGGAAGCCGATCAGTACGACGTGCCCGGGCCAGCTGCCCTCCTTCGCTTCGTGCTGCGCCCCGTGCACCAGGAAGCGGCCGCCGTACGGCTCGAAGGTCGCGGTGATGCGCTCGATGTACTCGGCGATCTCCGGGTGCGGAGCGGCTTCCTGGAGGTGGGCTATGGCGTAGGCGGGCATGGCGTCCTTCCGTTCCGTTCGGTTGGGCTCCGTCATGCCGACGATCATGGCATGCGGACACGCCGGGGGTGAGGGCTTGGCGCGGATCGCCGCAGTGCCCGCCCGGCCATAACTCCCTCAGAAGTTGCCGTAGTTGACCTGCCAGGTCGGCAGGCCCATCCGGCGCCAGACGGCGACGACGCGGTCGCGGTCGTCCAGGGAGACGCGCACCGCGAAGCGGTGGCGGACATGGCGGTCGAACAGTTCGGCCTTCACCACGTCGTCACGGCGGCCGTCGCCGGCGGCGCGCATCCACAGCTCGTCGTAGGGGACGTCGTGCCGGCGCAGCCACTCCTCGGTCCGCTCGCGGTGCTCCTCGCCGCGCCCCGACAGCAGGACGACGACGTCGTCGTCGGCGCGCTGGAAGGAGCGCAGGGCGTCGCGCACCGAGACGTTGAGCAGGTCCTCGCCGCAGCGGGAGAAGTCATAGGGGCCGCGGTCGCCCCTGATGGCGAGTGTGCCGTCGATGTCGCACATCACCGCCGCCGGCAGGGCCGGGTCGGCGGCGTACGGCTCGACCGGCACCTCGTCGTTGAACCACTCCGCGGTGAGCCGCCAGCCGCCCTGCCTGGCCTTGGCGTGCTTGTCGGCCAGGAGCCGGATGATGTCCTCACCGGCCGTGCGCTCGCGCGCGGCGTCGCGCCGTATGCACTCCTCGACCGGGACGTCGGTGAAGTCGTGCACGACGAAGGCGGCCTGTCCGGCCACGGCGGCCTTCAGGCGCTTGGGAATGTGGGGCGTCAGGTGCGTGTTGTCGACGACGACGTCGAAGCCGTCGTCGACGGCGGCCCGTACGGCCGCGTCCTGGATCGCGAGCACGGTCTGCTCGTGCGCGTACGACCGGCGCTCGGGTGCCGGGATGTCGAGCATGGTCCGCAGGTCGTCGAGGTTCACCCGGCGCATCCGGCCCTCGGACTCCGCCTGCAGCCTGCGCGCGGCGGTCGTCTTGCCCGAGGCCGGGAGCCCCGTCATGACGTGTACTTCGGGCACGGTCAGTTCTCCTCGTCGTTCTTGAAAGGGTCGGATGCCTCCGGCCGGAGGGAACGGTACGTCACCAGCTCTGTGGGACGCCCGTCCAGGCGCTGGAACATGGCGGGCCGGACGGCGGCGTCGGGCAGCGCCCGCACGGCGCGGGCGAAGGCGCCGCGTTCGCCGGCGAGGTGGGCCAGGGAGCGGTACGCCTCGTCGATCGCGTGCTCGCGGTCGGCCACGTTCTTCTCGATCCGCGCGATCACCTCGTGCACCCAGGTGTCGAACTCGTCGGGCACCTGCTCCAGCAGCGCGTCCAGGGGCCGGCCGCCGGACGCCTCGATGTCGGCCGCCGAGCAGCCCAGCGCCTGGGCCACCTGCTTGGCGGGCAGTCCGGCGAAGCGCTGGATGCCGTGGCCGCGCCAGATGTCCCGCTCCGTCACGCCGGTGAGCACCTTGTGCAGCCGTACGTACTCGGCGAGCTTGGCCTTGGCCCGTACGCCCGAGGCGAAGCGCAGCACGAAGCCCTCGGCGTCGGTGCCGGTGGGGGGGCCGCCACCGGGCAGCCGGTTGGCCTCGGTCAGGGCGAGCAGTTCGGCGAGCGGCATACCGGGCCAGACGGTGACGACCGAGCCTATGCCGTGCCAGCACGCCGCGGCGTCGGCCAGGGGTATCTCCGTGCCGTCCTTGGCGAGGGCGGCGAGGAGCACCAGGTCCCGGCGGTCGCCGTAGTCGACGACGATGCGGTTCTGCGGGTAGAGGATCTCGGCGAGATAGGTGATTCCGGGCACCAGGGCGGAGGTGTCCTTGCCGTCGAGCAGCCGCTGGGCCCAGGTCGCCTGGGTGCTGATGAACGAGCCCTTGGACGCGACGTGCCACCGGTCGGCGTAGTGGAAGACCACGGCGAGGCTGCCGTCGACCTTGTCGTACACCTCGAACGGCTCGTCCGGGAGGGCCGGCGCGTACGGCTGGCCGGACTCGTGCTCGCCGACGTTGAAGAACTTGGGCAACGGCAGCGCGACGATCTCTCCGGTGGCGTCGTCGGCGACCAGGCCGCGGCAGCGCATGGTCACCCGGTTCCACACGCGCTCGTACTGGGCCGTCCTGGTGTACGTGTAGAGGGACAGCGGCAGTTCGGGGTGCCGTTTGCGGTTGACGTGCCCGGCGTCGAGGGCGGCCGTCAGCTCCTGCGGCGGCAGCAGCTCGTGAAGAGTCGGGGTCGCCTGGCTCATGGGTCTCTCGGTTCCTCCTGGTAGTGACCCCTGATTGTGGTCTGCGGGAGGCCCGGTGAACAGCGAATTTGTTGCGCGGACGGGGGACGACGGTGGTGCGGGCCCGGCGGGCGGGCCCCGCGCGGCGACGGCCGTGGTCGAGCACCCCGACCGCGCCGGCGACGAGTTGGTGGATCACTTCTCGGTGGGGCGGGGCGGCATCCAGTGCTCGACGTGGAAGTCGCCCTTCTCCAGGGTCTCGAAGGGGGCGGAGCCCAGGCACTTGCCGACGCTCTTCTTCGGCACGCCGTCCATGGCCCAGCTGTAGCCGAGCCGGTCCTTCCTGCCGTCGTCCAGCACGGTGAAGCCGAACCGCTTGCCCTTCAGATCACCGATCTTCGGCATACCCGGGGTGTTCTTGAAGTGCGACTCCGTCACGATGCCGGTGGCGACGGCGACCGGGCCGCCGGTCACCAGGCAGTCGACACGGCCCTTGAAGTAGCCGCCCCAGTCCTTGCCGTAGTAATGGCTGACGCGGAACGTGCCGCGCGCCTGATCGGCGAAGCCATGGGCGTTGATGGTGAAGTGCACGTTGTCGCCGGGCTGGCGCTTGAGCTTGACGGAGCCGGTGAGCGAGGGCTCCTCGACGGTGTGCCGGGCGGCCCGGGACCCGCTGTCGACGGCCGCGGCCGGCCCCGTCAGGCCCAGGGTCAGCGCGGTCGCCGTACATGCGGCGAGCGCCGTGGCGGCCATGACGAAGGGGCGACGCATTGCAGGCATTCGTTCTCCAAGGGGCGAGGCGAGAGGTCGGAATCGGTGCGGCAGGGAGGAGTCCCGTCCCTGCTGCTCTCCACGGTCCTCTCGGCTCCGACCTCGGGCGTCGCTCCGCAGAAGGAATGCCCTCCGCCGAGCGGTGGAGCCGGGGATGGGCCGACAGACCGAGGCCCAGGGCCTTTCGATGGGTCATGGCCGGATCCGCGCCCTTTCCGGCCCCGACCCGTCGGACAGGCCTAGCGGAAGGCCGAGACATGCCGCCGGGCCCAGTCGGCGAAGGTGCGGGGCGGGCGGCCGAGGACGCGTTCGGCGTCGGGGCTGATGTGCCGCTCGGCGGAGGTGGGTTCGCCGAGGATGGCCAGCGTCGTTTCGACGACGGGCTCGGGCATGAACCGCAGCATGTCCTCGCGGGCCTCCTCACGGGTCTGCTCGAGGAACCGGACGGGTTCGCCGAGTGCGGCACCGAGCGCCGCGGCGCGCTGCCGGGGCGTGGTGAGGGCGGGGCCGGTCAGCTCGTACGTCCGCCCCAGGTGCCGGTCCTCGCGCAGTGCCGCGGCGGCGACCTCGGCGATGTCGGTCGGGTCGACGGTCGGCAGGCCGGTGTCGCCGAACGGGGCGGCGACGGTCCGCCGGGCCCGGACCGACTCGGCCCAGGCATAGGCGTTGGAGTGGAAGCCGCCGGGCCGCAGGATCGTCCACCGCAGGCCGGAGTGCCGGACCGCGTCCTCGATGGCGCCCGCCGTGCCTGCGTGCGAGGCCGACTGCGGCCGGGTCGCGACTCCTTGGGACGACAGCAGCACCACCCGTTCGACGCCGCCGGCCTTGGCCGCGTCGAGGATGTCGGGCGGGCTCAGCAGGTGCGCGCTGGAACCTCCGTTCTGCAGGAACACCGCGTCGGCGCCGTCGAAGACGCCCCGGAGGCTCTCCGCGTCGGTCAGGTCCGCCCGCCGATGCCGCACGCCCTCCGGTACGTCCCGCGCCGAGATCCTCCGCGAGGTCGCGGTCACCTCCTCGCCGGCGGCCGCGAGGGCCGCTACGAGGGGTCGGCCTGCGTTGCCGGTCGCACCCGTCACCACGATCATGAGCAACTCCCTGGGATTTCCGCCTTGTTGGCGACGCCCGAGCGGGCGAGAACGCTCCGGAGGACTGTTCTCCGGGCGACGGGAGGACGCTAACAGCGGCCGTATTGTAGGTACCTAGAGGAAAGTGACTACCCCGGGGGGATGCACATGGCCGACGGCGCGACCCGGACGGCGTCGATCGAGGTCGATCCCCGACTCGCCTGCCCGATCAGCCCGGTCGTGGACATGGTGTTCAGCCGCTGGACCACGCCGATCCTGTGGACCCTCCATGCGCACGGACGCCAGCGCTTCGTCGAGCTCGAACGGCGGATCACCCACATCACCCCGAAGGTGCTGACCCAGCGGCTGCGGCAACTGGAGCGCGACGGCCTGGTGGTGCGCACGTACCACCCGGAGGTTCCCCCGCGCGTCGAGTACGAGATCAGCGGCCTCGGGCGCAGCCTCGCCCCGCTCTTCGCGCAGCTCGCCGAGTGGGGCGCCGGCCACCTGGACGAGGTCGAGCAGGCCCGGCGCGACTACGACGCCGACGCGGCCCGATAGCGGGGGCAGCAACAAGAAGGGTCCCTTCCTCATATGAGGAAGGGACCCTTTGCCGAGCGCCCGGCAGGCCTTGCACCTGCATCTCCCACCGGTTGGTGGACGTCTTTCCTTGGACCACAGACGCTTGGCTCCCGCCCGTGGGCCGGAGCTTCACCATGATCATACATGGCGCTGGCGGAGGCTCGTCCTCGTAGTGGGTCCACGTGGACGATCCCGACAACGGTGGGGCCCCCGCGCCGTTCAGGCGTGGGAGAGGCGCCGTGCCGGGCGTCGCGGGCCAGGCGGGGCTTTGCCGACACCCCCTAGTTCAGGGTCTTCAGCGCCGCCACGTCGTACGGCTTCAGCTCGTCGAACCTGCCGGCCAGGACCTTCGTCGCCCACTGCGGGTCCTGGAGCAGGGCGCGGCCGACGGCGACCAGGTCGAACTCGTCGCGCTCCAGGCGGTCGAGGAGGTTGTCGATGCTGCCGACCTCGGCGCCCTCGCCCGCGAACGCGCGGATGAAGTCGCCGTCGAGGCCGACCGAGCCGACGGTGATGGTGGGGCGGCCGGTGAGCTTCTTGGTCCAGCCCGCCAGGTTCAGGTCCGAACCCGCGAACTCCGGGAGCCAGTAGCGGCGGGTGGAGGCGTGGAAGGCGTCGACGCCGGCCTCCGCGAGCGGGGTCAGGATCGCCGCCAGCTCCTCCGGGGTCTCGGCGAGCCTGGCGTCGTAGGCCTCCTGCTTCCACTGCGAGTAGCGGAAGATCACCGGGAAGTCGGGCGAGACGGTCTCGCGGACCGCGGCCACGATCTCGGTCGCGAACTTCGTGCGGGCGACGGGGTCGCCGCCGTACGCGTCGGTGCGGCGGTTCGTCCCCGCCCACAGGAACTGGTCGAGGAGGTAGCCGTGGGCGCCGTGCAGCTCGATGCCGTCGAAGCCGATGCGCTCGGCGGCCGCGGCGGCCTCGACGAAGGCACCGATGACCTCGTCCAGATCGCTTCGGGTCATCGCCTTGCCGGTGCCCTCGGTGCCGTCGACGCGGATGCCGGAGGGGCCGACGGCGGGGGCGTCGGCGTAGGGCGGGTCGCCCTGCTTGCGCACCATGCCGATGTGCCACAGCTGCGGCACGATCGTGCCGCCGGCCGCGTGCACGGCCTCGGCGACCTTCGCCCAGCCCGCCAGCTGCTCCTCACCGTGGAAGCGCGGCACACGGTCGCTCTGCCCGGCCGACTCGTGGCCGACGTAGGTCCCCTCGGTGACGATCAGGCCGACCCCCGCGGCGGCGCGGCGGGCGTAGTACGACCGCACGTCCTCACCGGGGACACCGCCCGGGGAGAACATGCGCGTCATCGGCGCCATCGCGATGCGGTTCGGAACGGTCAGGCCGTTCAGGGTGACGGGTCGGGACAGGATTTCCGCCGCGCGGGAGGCGGAGGACGCGGTGACGGTCACGGAGTGCTCCTCGTAGGTACCGGTCGGTATGTGCACACGCATTCAATGCGTGCATTGCCAACCAGGGCGGCTGTCGCGGCATTCCGGCCGTCCGGCGAACCCGCCTGTGATCCGGGACACGCGCCGGGTGCCGGGACCGTACGGCCCTCCTCAAGGCGACGGCCCGTGGGGAGGGAAGTTTCGGGCCAGACCGTATCGTTGGCCCATGATTGCCTCACTTCTCGGGTTCACCACCGTGGCCGCGCTGCTGACCATCTCCCCCGGCCCCGACTTCGCGGTGGTCCTGCGGACCGCGCTCGGCTCGGGGCGGCGCGCCGCGCTGTGCAGCGCGCTGGGCATATCCACCGGGTGCTTCGTGTGGGGGCTGGCCGGCGCGGTCGGGCTGACCGCGATGCTGTCGGCCTCGGAGACGGCGTACCGCGTCCTGGGGCTGGCCGGTGCGCTGTATCTGATGTTGCTCGGGGTGCAGGCGCTGCGCAGTGCCCGGCGGGGACGGACGGCCGGGCGCACGGAGACGACGGGCCCGGGACAGGGCACGGGGCGGGAAACGACTGCGGGCGGGCGGCAGGCACAGGCCGCGGGCGCGACCAAGGACGCGCTTGCGACGCCCCTGGGCGCGTTCCGTACCGGTCTGCTGAGCAATGTCCTCAACCCCAAGGTCGGGGTCGTCTATATGTCGCTGCTGCCGCAGTTCATCCCGCACGGTGCGCCGGTGGTCGCCACCACACTGCTGCTGGTCACCGTCCATGCCGCACTGGGCGTGCTGTGGCTGGGCGGTATCGCGCTCGCGGTCCACCGGGCGCGGGCCGTCTTCCAGCGTCCGCGCGTACGGCGGAGGCTGGATCAGGCCACCGGCGGGGTGCTGCTGGCGCTGGGCGCGGCGGTGGGGTTCGAGACCGCCCGCTGACTGCCGCGGGGCACCGGCGGGGGCGGGCGGGAAGCTCAAATCAACCTCTGAACTCGGCCGGTGCAGGGTTTGGCCCCTGTTGACGGGGCCATGAGTACCCCGACCACGGAGCGAGAGGGGGAGCCATGGAGCGCATGGGGCGCCTTGGTACGGGAATCGGCTGGCGGCCGGAAATCGCCGCGGAGATCGCGGAGCTGCCCGGGGTGGACTGGGTCGAGGTCGTGGCGGAGAACATCTGCCCGGGCCATCTGCCGGACGCCCTGCGGGAGTTGCGCGAGCGCGGCACGACCGTCGTTCCGCACGGTGTCTCGCTCGGCCTCGGCGGCGCCGACCGTCCCGACGCCGGCCGTCTGACCGCGCTCGCCGAGCGCGCCGAGGCGCTGGGCGCGCCGCTGGTCACCGAGCACATCGCGTTCGTCCGGGCCGGCGGGCCGCTGACCGTCTCCCCGCTGATGGAGGCCGGGCACCTGCTGCCCGTACCGCGCACCCGTGACGCGCTGGACGTGCTCTGCGAGAACGTCCGGATCGCCCAGGACGCGCTGCCGGTGCCGCTGGCCCTGGAGAACATCGCCGCACTCATCAACTGGCCGGGCGAGGAGTTCACCGAGGGCCAGTTCCTGTCCGAGCTGGTCGAGCGGACCGGGGTGCGGCTGCTGATCGACGTCGCCAACCTGCACACCAACCACGTCAACCGGGGCGAGGACCCGGCGGTCGCGCTCGACGAGCTGCCGATCGAGGCCATCGCGTACGTCCATGTCGCGGGAGGGGTGGAGCGGGACGGGGTGTGGCACGACAGCCATGCCCATCCGGTGACCCGGCCGGTGCTGGACGTGCTGGCGGAGCTGTGCGCCCGGACCGCCCCGCCCGGTGTGCTGCTGGAGCGCGACGAGGACTTCCCCGAGGGCGGGGAGCTCGCCGGTGAACTCGACGCGATCCGCACCGTGCTGAAGGAGGCCCGTCATGCGCAGGCGGCTTGAGTCCGTACCGGAGGCGAGCACGCTCCGGGGCCCGGGCGCCGACCCGGCGACCGGCACCGACGCGGCGCGGCAGCGGCTGGCGCTGGCGCAGACCGCACTGCTGTCCGCGCTGGTCGCCGGGACGCCGGCGCCCGAGGGCTTCGACCGCACCCGGCTGCGGGTGCAGAGCCGGGCGCTGACCGCCAAGCGCGCCGCGGTCGTCGCCAAGGTCGCACCCGAGCTGCCCGAGATCCTCGGCGCCGACTACCGGGCGGCGTTCGCCGGCTTCGCGCGGAACCGGCCGATGGCCGGCGGCTACCGCCAGGACGCACTGGACTTCGCGGCGCATCTGCTGGCCCAGGGCCGTCCCGAGGACCCGGCCGCACGGCAGCGGCTCACGCGCTGGTGGCGCGATCGCGCGGGCCCCAAGCCGCCGTCCGCCCGGCCCGCGGCCCGCCTGGCGCGCGCCGTACGCGACGTGCTGGGCCGGAGGTGACCGCGATGTCCTTCACACAGTGGGTGTACGCCGCGGTCGGTGTCTCGTCGTTGCTGCTCGTCCTCGGCACGGTGGTGGTGCGGCTGCGGACGCCGTCGGCCACCAGGGGGGACGCGCTGACGCACCACGTGTGGGAGGCGGCGTTCCTGGCCGGCGGCCCCGGGCGGGTGGTGGACGCCGCGGTCGCCGGGATGCACGAGGACGGGCTGCTGGCGGTGGGCGGGCCGGGCGTGGTGACCCTACGCGGTGCCGCCGCCCGCGACGCGGTCGAGGCGGCCGTGGTGGACGCGATCCTGCGGACGCCCGGCGGGGCGCTGACCACGGTTCGCGTCGAGGCGATGCGCAGCCCGGCGGTCCAGGGCGTCGGTGACCGGCTGGCGGCCCGCGGGCTGCTGCGCCCGCCGGGGCTCGGGCGGGGCTGGCGACGGTGGGCGAGCACGCAGATGACGGCGTGCACGGTGCTCTTCGCCGCAGCGGTGGTGATCTCGATCGCCGGGGCGGCCGGGGACGACGGGTTCGAGGCGCCGGTGGTCCTCCGCACCGTGCCGGCGCTTTTCGGCGGCGTGCTGATGGGGGCGCTGTGCCGGAAGGCGCTTCGCAAGCGGATCACCAAGGCGGGGTCCGTGGCGCTGCGCGCCGCGCAGACGGGCGGCTCCAGGGGCGGCGTGGGCGGTGCCTGGCAGCCCGCCGCGCAGGTGGTGGCGCTGGGGGGTACGGCGCTGATCGCGGACGAGCTGCTGCGCCAGCAGTTCGAGGAGGCGCAGCGGGCCACCGCGGCCGCCGCTTCGGGCAGCGGGTCCTCCTCGTCCGGCAGTTCGTCGTCCTGCGGCTCCGGGGGCGACGCCTCCTGGTGCGGTGGGTCCGACGGCGGCTCGGGGTCCGGGTGCGGCGGCGGTTCGTCCTGCGGCGCGGGGGCGTCGTCGTGCGGGGGCGGTTCGAGCGGCGGCTCGTCGTGCGGCGGGGGTTCGAGCTGCGGGGGCGGGGGCGGCTGCGGCAGCAGCTGACGCGAGGGGGCGGGGGCCGCGCGTGCGGTGCGGGTGGCGGCGCGTGCGGTGCCTCACATGTGGAGAAAATGCGTGGCGTCCGTGACGGACCCTCACGTATGAACTCTGCATATGTGGCTTCTTTTCCTCCTCGTCGCCTGTGTGGCGGCGGTGCTCTCCTGTGCGCGGGTCTGCCGTGCCGCGGTCGTCTCCGCCCGCACCGCCCCGCCGGCCCCTCGTCCAGCGTCGGATCCGGCCACCGCTGACGGGTCCGAGCCCGGCCTGACCCTGTACGAGATGGCCTATCTCTCCGGCGGTCCGCACCGGCTCGCCGATGTGGTGCTGGTGCTGATGGCACAGCAGCGGCGGCTGCTGCTCGCCCACACCGGCTGGGCCACCGTCGTCGACCCGGTCGGCCAGGACTCCGTGGAGCGCGCCACTCTCTCCGCCATAGGGCCCGACGGGCAGCGCCCGATACCGGCGGTGCGGGAGGCCCTGGTCGCCGACGACGCGGTGCGGGCGGTGGCCGACCGGTTGGTGGCCGACGGGCTCGCGCTGCCCGCCGGGGTCCGGCCGGGCATCCGCGGCGCGGTCCGGCAGGTGCGGGCCGCCGCCCTGCTGGTGGTGCTGTCCGCCGCGGCGAGCTACTGGATGGCGCCCTCCGGCGCGGACTACGGGGCGGCGCTGGGCTGGTTCGCGCTCCCGCTGATCCTCAGCCTCGGCACGCTGGCCATGGCCCGCTTCGAGCTGTATCCGTACGGCGACTGGGCCACCGACGCGGGCGAACGGCGACTGCCCGCCGCCGGCTCCCCCAGCTCCCCTGCCGCTTCCGTCTCACTCACCAGACTCGCGCTGCACGGCCCCATGGCCCTCACCGACCCCAGCCTGCGCGCCGCGCTCCACTCTTCCGGGGCATAGCGTCCGACACCGGCACCAGGTGCTTTACATCGGCAATGAGCGCCTCAACTATCCCTTTTGTATGCACACACGAAGGGACGGCCAGTGAGAGCACTTGCGTTGTACGGCACGATCGGATCGCTGATCGTGACCGCCGTCGCCACCGCCCCGGCGGGCAGCGCCCCGCGTTCGACCAGCGCGCCGCCGGCGCCCGTGGCCCACCGCATCGACTTCGGCCGGTGCGCGCCGGTGGAGCATCTGCCGTCGACCGTCGAGTGCGGCAAGCTCACCGTCCCCCTCGACTACGCGCGGCCGGACGGCAAGAAGATCGACCTCACGGTCAGCCGGATCCGCGCCACCTCGCCGGGTGAACGGCAGGGCTCCCTGGTCTTCAACCCCGGCGGCCCCGGCGCGTCCAGCCTGGAGTTCCCCCTCTACGGCGGGCTGCCCAAGTGGAACAAGCTGGCCCGTGCCTATGACTTCGTCGGCTACGCGCCGCGCGGCGTCGGCCGCTCGGCGCCGCTGTCCTGCCAGGACCCCGAGGAGTTCGCCAAGGCGCCGACCGACAGCCGGTCGCAGCCCGACGCGGCCTACAAGCGCAAGAAGGTGGCCGAGGCGAAGGCGTACGCCCGCGGCTGCGCCCGCCGGGCCGGGGCGGACCTGCCGTTCTACAACTCCGTCAACAACGCCCGCGACCTGGACATGCTGCGGGCCGCGCTCGGCGAGAAGCGGCTGACGTTCATGGGCGCCTCGTACGGGACGTACTTCGGTGCGGTCTACGCGACGCTCTTCCCCGGCCACGTCCGGCGGATGATCTTCGACAGCGTGGTCAACCCCGCGCCCCAGCAGATCTGGTACCGCAACAACCTCGACCAGTCCATCGCCTTCGAGCGCCGGTGGGGCGACTGGCTGCGCTGGGTCGCCAAGCACGACCACCACTACCACCTCGGGACGTCCAAGCAGGCGGTGCAGAAGTCGTACGACAAGGCCGTCGCGCGGCTGCGCCGCCACCCGCTCAGCGGCAAGATCGGCCCCGGCCAGCTGCAGGCGGCGTACCTCAAGACCGGCTACAACGACGCCTTCTGGCCGCTGCGCGCCGAGGCGCTCTCGGGCTACCTGCACGGCGACCCCAAGCAGCTGATCTCCCAGGCCATGCCCCAGACCCGCACCGCCAAGGACGAGGAGAACGCCAACGCCGTCTACACCGCGGTGGAGTGCAATGACGCGCACTGGCCGCGCTCGTGGCAGACCTGGGACCGGGACAACAGCGACATCGCGCGGATCGCGCCGTTCGAGACCTGGGACAACGCCTGGATGAACCTGCCGTGCGCCTTCTGGCCCGAGCGGTCGGAGTCGCACGCGGCCGGCACCGACTCCGCGGAACAGGGCGCGGCGCAGGACCTGCTGGACGACGCCGGCCACGCCGCCGCGACCGGGCTGGACGACCTGCTCCTGGGGACGCACGGACCGCTCGACATCCACACCGAGCCGGGGGCGCTGCCGCCGGTGCTGCTGCTCGCGGCCGAGCGGGACGCGGCGACCCCGTACAAGGGCGCGGTGGAACTGCAGCGGCGGCTGCCCGGCTCGTCGCTGGTCACCGAGAACGCCGCGGGCACCCACGGCATCGCGTTCGGCGAGAACGCCTGTGTGAGCAAGTACGCCGAGGACTACCTGCTGCGCGGGAAGATCCCGGCACACCGGGTGTACTGCGCGCCGCACGCGGAGCCGGTGCCGGGCCAGGCGGCGAACCGGGCGCAGCTCGCGCGGCCGGGCGCACGGCCCGGGAAGTAGCGCGCCGGCCGAGACAGCGCGGTGGGGGGGGGGGGGGGGGGGGGGGGGGGGGGGGGGGGGGGGGGGGGGGGGGGGGGGGGGGGGGGGAGGGGGGAGGGGGGGGGGGGGGGGGGGGGGGGGGGGGGGGGGGGGGGGGGGGGGGGGGGGGGGGGGGGGGGGGGGGGGGGGGGGGGGGGGGGGGGG